>NZ_JBFAZX010000009.1:0-216792 GCF_040689395.1 Dactylosporangium sp. NPDC051484
GGACCATCCCCGCGTGCGCGGGGAGCACACTTGTTGACCTGGAGGTCTATAGATCAACAGTCCGGATTTCGTTCACTTTGGTTCAGCCACCCCCAACGGAGAAAACAACGAACACGTCACTCGCCGCCCCGTCCGGCACATTGCACACCAGGCCCGCGTCGCCCGACGCGTCTCGCCCGTAACGGTGAGCACCGTACCACCAAATCGCCGTGCCCCGATTCCTCCGCCAGCAGCAGCCCAGGCGCAGCACACACTCACATGACCACATTCTGCGCCGCATGGCGGTCGGAATCTGCGCCAACGACGCGACTGGCTTGAAGGCCCCGGCGCCGACGATCGGGCGCCACCGCTCACCGTGACGCCTTGCCTTCGCTCGTTCGACGGCGGCGATCAAGGATTACCGCGAGTGCTCCCTCCGGCCGTCAGGCCCAACTCGGCGTTGGAGCATGCGAATCCGGTACGGCTGGATGCCGTGCTCCGTATGCTGCGACGTGTGGTCGTGGACCTCTCGCACGAGATCGTTGCCGGGATGCTCACCCGCGCGGATGTGCCGAGTCCGCACCTGACGGTCGCCGTCCCGCGGGCGGGGGGCAGGTGTGTCGTTCGAGATCGAGTCGCTGACCTTGGTGGGCAACACCGGCACGTACCTCGACGCGCCGTACCACTACTACGAGGACCGCGCCGATCTGGCCCGCCTGCCGCTCGAACGCCTGGTCGGCGTCCCGATCGCCGTTGTGCGGGCCTCTGGCCGGGACGCCGTGACCGCGCTCGACCTCGGTGACCCGCAGCGGCTGTGGGGGCGGGCCGTCCTGGTGCACACCGGCTGGGCGCGCCACTGGGGAACGCCCCGTTACCTCAACCTGGACTGCCCGCACCTCAGCGCCGGCGCCGTGGACGCGCTCGTCGACGCCAACGCCGCGCTTGTCGGCATCGACTCGGTCCGCATCGACGACCCGGACGACCCGGCCCGGACCGCCCACGCCCGGCTGCTCGGCGCCGACATCCCGATCATCGAGAACCTGACCAACCTTGACGCCGTTCCCGACGCCGGAAGCCGGCTGACCGCGCTGCCCGCACCGGTGCGGGCGATGGGGTCGTTCCCGGTCCGGGCCGTCGCGGTGCACTGACCAGCTGGCGGCCCGGCGACGGGGAACCGGGTTCAGCCCGTGGTGCAGGCGGTGCCGTTGAGTTTGAAGGCCGTCGGAGACGCGTTGGTGCCGCTGTAGGCGCCCTGCACCACGAACGAGACGCTGCCGTTCGCCGGGATCGATCCGTTGTACCGCGTATTGGCGGCGCTCACCACGGTGCCGTCCTGGGACACGTCCGCGGTCCAGGCCTTCGTGATCCGCTGGTTTCCAGAGAACGGGAACGTGAGCTTCCAGCCGTGTACGGCGGTCTTCGACGTGTTGGTGATGGATACGGTACTGGTGAATCCGTTGTTCCAGCTGTTCGGTGTGTACGTCACTTGGCATCCGCCCGGCGCGGCTGACGTCGCACCGCCGCTGATGCCGTTGACGCTGGCGGCGAACGACGTGAGGGCGAGGCCGGTTCCGCCCACCCATGGCTCGAACCCGGCCTGGATGCTGGTCAGGTACCACGCGTCGGTGACACTGCTGCGCTTCTGGATGTCGGTGATGAAGTCCAGGACGCTGAAGTTCCAGGTGGTGATCGGGGACGGCGCGACGTATGAGACGACGTCGTTGGATCCGTTGTTCCCGGTCCAGACCTCCCAGGTGCGGCCGCCGATGGTCACGCTGCCGGTCCGGGTTCCGACGGGCTGGACCTGGCCCTGCCGGTTGAACCAGATCATGAGCTCCTGCTGGTTCACCCCGTCTTCCCTGGGGCTCGGGTCCAGCCAGATGTCGTAGGCGGCGTCGTAGATACCGCTGTTCGGGTACGAGTACGTGACGCTGCTCGTCGCGCTGCTGATCTCGCCGACCCGTATGGGCAGGTTGGTGCCGTTGGAGCAGGTGTTGTAGTGGCAGCCGAAGTAGACCGCCGGGTACGAGGCCGGCGCGCCGTCGGTGCGCTTGCTGTGGTCGGCCGTGACCGTGAACCCACTGTCCGTGACGTCGAGGCATTGCGCGGTGTCGGCACCCCAGACGTTGTTCATGACCACGTAGGCGTCCTGGATGCTCGTCGTGTCGACCTTGTCGCAGGCGCGGGTGCCGGCGTACGCGGGGCCGCTGGCGGCCACGGCGGCGGCCGAGGTCGCGAACAGCAGGCCGGCGGCCGCCAGGCAATGGGAAAGACGTGCCACGGTGCTCCTTCGTGCGGGGGTGCGGCAGCTATGGGAGCGCTCCCGGAGAAATTTCGGGCACGTTACCACGTAAGGTGCCAAAGGCATAGGCGGTGCATCATCGCCAGACCGACGCGGACGGGCGGATCGTCGGCGGCTTCGGCAACGCCGCCCAGCCGCGCCTGTGGCAGACCGACGGCACCGGCAAGGTCCTGCAGGGCAGGCCCGGCAGGGTCGCCGTCCGGGTCGTGGGGGACTGGGCCGACGGCACCGTGGTGCGTATCGTGATCGACGGCGGCGTGCTGTGGACCGAGACCGGCTATGGTCACGCGGTCGCGAGGATGACCTCCAGACCACGTTCGAACACGTCGTCGTCACTCCATTGCGTACCGTCAAGGTGTCCGGACGTGTTGAGGGTCGGATAGGCATCGCGGTTGCCGGTGATGCGCCGCCGGGCCTCCGCTCGCTCCTGCGGGTCCGTTGTCCGCCGCCAGGTGGCCTCGGTCAGCGCGGCCCCGATCACGTAGTTGGCCAGCAGGTGTGTGGTCACCGTCAGCTGGACCCCGCGGATGCCGCCGCGTACCAGTGCGGCTTGCAGGAACTCGGTGCGCTCCAGGACGTTCGGTCCCAGCAGCGGGCGCCCGATCAGGCCCGGGGCCCACGGATGGTGCAGCATGGCTTCGCGCCAGCCCCGGATGAGCACGCGGACATCGTCACGCCAGTTGCCGGACGCGTCCGGAAGGCGCACGTCCCCGAAGATCCGGTCGACGGCGAGGTCGAGAACGTCGTCTTTCGTCCTGACATGCCAGTACAGCGCTGTCGAAGTGACATCGAGACGCTGGGCGAGGCGGCGCATCGTCAGTCCGTCGAGACCGTGCTCGTCGAGCAGCTCGACGGCGGCGGCGACGATCCGCTCGCGAGACAGTGGCGGCGTCCGGCGGGAACGGGCTGACTCCTCCTGCAGCCATACCGAACCGGCGTCGCGGCTGCGGCGGGCAGCTCGCTCTTCACGCGACGGGTGGTCGAACTCTGCCGTCATCACCACCACACTCTAGTACAGTGGGCAATGAAGTTAACGCTGATAAGTTACCTGCTCATCGTTAGGGTCGTATCAAGGGGGCCGGCACATGCCGTTGATGCGGATTCAGCTGGACAGCGACCGGACCACCGCCCGCCGGGTCCTGGAGCTGCATCGAGCGGGCAAGATTCACCGCGACTCCCGCGACGCCGCCCGAGAGCAGGTCTGGCGCCACGGTCGCACCCCGGCCGGAGACCCCGTCTTCGTCGGTGTCACGAACGGCGATCCCGTCCGGCTGCTCTACGACGTAGAGGTCTACCTTGATTCAACTTCATAGATGAAATATCGCTTGATGTTGCCGGCTGTTGACCCGAACGAGGTGAGCGGCTCAACTTACGCTTGATCCATGACGACGCTCACTCAGCTTCGCAAGGCTGCCCTGTCCTATCCCGAGACCGCTGAGGAGGTCCTCGGCTCAGGAGCCGTCGCTTTCACGGTGCGCGACAGGCGATTCGCCTCGGTGGACAAGGACCGCCTGGTGGAACTCCGGCTCCCCATGCCGGACGTTGAGGAGCTCCTTGCCGCGCATCCGACCGCGCAGCGGCTGGTCCGCGGTGCGACACCGGTCGGCGTACGTGTCGCGATCGGAGATATCAACGGTCAACAGCTCAACCGTTGGGTGCGTCGCGCCTGGCTGTCGCGGGCGCCGAAGCAGCTTGCCGCGCGCGTAGCCGCGGGGGACACCGCGGCACCCGGTGAGGTCGGCGACCTGCCCAAGGCCATCGGAGGGCCCGCGACCCGGGCGCTCACCGGCGCCGGCATCACCACGCTTGCCCAGGTGGCTGCCCTTACCGATGCCGACCTCCTGGCGATGCACGGAGTCGGTCCACGAGCTGTTCGCATCCTCCGCGAGACGCTCTCCTGAAACCGCCTTGACGTCGGCCATCGGGGACGAAGCGGGTGCCGACGTGAGCGATGTCGCTGGATGATGCCGATTGCTGATGGTGACGTCGGCGAGGCGTGGAGCACCGATGGCCGCGTTGCGGATCGTGGCCATGACTCGTTCCGCGGTTGTGGCGCGTCACTTCGGGAGGAGTGTGTCCGTCCACAACGGACAAGAAAGGCAAGAACTCCTTGCCACTCCTAACATATAGCGCACCAGGGGGCTTGCGGCAAGACCCGGCTCGTGCCGCAGAATTCGTCGCGACGGGCTCAATGGGGGGCTGTTCATGGTTGACGTGATCATTGCCGGCGGTGGACCGACGGGCTTGATGCTGGCCAGTGAGTTGCGGCTGCACGGTGTGCACGCACTCGTGGTGGAGAAGGAGGCGGAGCCGACCAGATATGTCCGCTCGCTCGGCTTGCACGTGCGCAGCATCGAGGTCATGGACCAGCGCGGACTGCTTGAGCGGTTCCTCGCGCATGGCCGGCAGTACCCGATCGGCGGCTTCTTCGCGGGCATCGACAAGCCCGCACCCGACCGGCTGAACACCGCGCATGCCTACGTCCTCGGCATCCCGCAGCCCACCACCGATCGCCTGCTGGCCGAGCGCGCCACCGAGCTCGGCGCCGAGATCCGGCGCGGCTGCGAACTGGTCCGGCTGAGCCAGGACGAACACGGGGTGACCGCCGAGCTCGCCGACGGCACGCGGCTGCGCTCGCGCTACCTCGTCGGCTGCGACGGCGGCCGCAGCACGGTGCGCAAGCTGCTCGGCGTCGGCTTCCCTGGCGAGCCCTCCCGAGTCGAGACGCTGCTGGGCGAGATGGAGGTGGCTGCGCCACCGGAGACGGTGGCCGCCGTGGTGGCCGAGGTCCGCAAGACCCAGAAACGGTTCGGCCTCGGGCCCCTTGGGGAGGACGGGGTGTACCGCGTCCTCGTGCCCGCCGACGGGGTGGCCGAGGACCGCTCGGCCCCGCCGACGCTGGAGGAGTTCAAGCAGCAGCTGCGGGTGTTCGCCGGGACCGACTTCGGCGTGCACTCGCCGCGCTGGCTCTCCCGCTTCGGCGACGCTACCCGGCAGGCCGAGCAGTATCGGACCGGCCGGGTGCTGCTGGCCGGCGACGCGGCGCACATCCACCCGCCGACCGGCGGGCAGGGCCTCAACCTCGGCATTCAGGACGCGTTCAACCTCGGCTGGAAACTGGCCGCCGAGGTGGGCGGCTGGGCACCGGAAGGGCTGCTGGACAGCTACCACGCCGAACGGCATCCGGTCGCCGCCGACGTGCTGAACAACACCCGTGCGCAGATGGAACTGCTGTCCACCGAGCCGGGACCCCGGTCAGTGCGCCGGTTGTTGTCGGAACTGATGGACTTCGAGGACGTGAACCGATACCTGATCGAGAAGCTCACCGCGATCGGGGTTCGCTACGACTTCGGCGAGGGCCACGATCTGCTCGGCCGGCGGATGCGGGACGTGCGGCTGAAACGGGGCCGCCTCTACGAGCTGACGCACGGCGGCCGCGGACTGCTGCTCGACCAGACCGGCCGGCTTTCGGTGGCGGGCTGGGCGGATCGGGTCGACCACGTCGTCGACGTCAGCGAGGAACTGGACGTGCCCGCCGTGCTGCTGCGGCCGGACGGCCACGTGGCGTGGGCCGGTGAAGATCAGCAGGATCTGCTCAGCCAGCTGCCCAAGTGGTTCGGCGCCGCGGCCTGACGCGGCGAAAGCATGACTAACGGCCGCCTGGCAGCCTTGTCCGCCGTTCAGCGTTGACCGGGGCAGGGGGAGTGGGCGGGTCGGCGCGTCCGATCGGAATGGTGGCCGACAAGGAGGTCCCGCCCTCCGCGGGACTCGTGATCGTCATCTGCCCGCCGAGTGCCACCACCCGGTCGATCAGGCCCATGAGCCCGGATCCCTTGTCAGGGTCGGCTCCGCCGGCCCCGTCGTCGCGGATCGAGAGCCGAAGCGAATCGCCTTGTAGCTTTGCGACGACGCGCACATGGGAGGCGTGTGCGTGCTTCACCACGTTCGTCAGCGACTCCGACACGACGTAATAGGAAGCCACCTCGATGCCCGACGGCAACCGTTGATCGAGATGCATGTCAAGCTCCACCGGGACCGCGCAACGGCGAGCGAGCGACCTGAGCGCCGGCCCCAGTCCACCTTCGGCCAGAACCGCGGGGTGAATGCCTCGCGAGATTTCCCGGAGATTCTCCAGCACGCCCTTGAGATCTGTCGCCACATCCGACACCTGTGCCTTGATCTGCTCTAGCGTCATGGAAGTCTCGGCCGCACGCAACTCAAGCCCGATGGAGACGAGCCGTTGCTGCGCGCCATCGTGCAGATCGCGTTCGATGCGCCGGCGTGCCGCGTCGGCGGCGACGACGATACGAGCGCGGGACGCGATGAGTTCGGCGCGCTTATCGGCGTTCGCGATGGCGGTGGCGGCAAGGTCCGTGAAGCCCTTGATGCGTTCCTCCGCGTCGGCTGGCAGGGGTTCGGTACGCATCGACGAGACGGTGACCACGCCCCACAGCCGGTCCTCGACGAGGATCGGCAGGCCGAGCGCCGCATGGATGCCCGGTTCACGGCTGTCGGCGCTGGGGCTGGCAGTGTCTTCGTCGTCCATCCGGGCGGCGCTACCGGTTCGGCGGACCAGTCCTGCGATGCTGCCGTCATTGGCCTGCCAGTGGCTGTGGACCAGTGACAGCAGCGCGGGCTGGTTGGTCGAGACGATCGTGACCGTGGAGTCGGGCCCGTAGCGCAACAGCGTCGTGTAGCGCGCGTCCAGAAGCTGGCTGACCTCTGCCGTAACCGCGGCGAAGACCTCGGTCAGGCTGACGCCACGCGCGACCAGGGTCGCCACCCGCCGCAACGCGGTCTGCTGATCGGCGAGCAGCCGTAGCTCTTCGCGTCCTGTGTTGAGGGAGTCGAGCATGGCCGCGCGCTCGCGGGTGGTGCGCAGCAGCGACTCGAGCGACGGAATGACCTTTTCCTGCAAGCGCCGCAGCGACGCCTTGGGCATTTCGGCAGGGGCCTGCAACGTCCCGAGCGAAGTCGCGCCGTCGCGTAGCGGAAATACCGAATGCTGCCCGTTGCCGGGGATGGCTTCGAGCTTGATCGCCACGCCGGGCAGATCGAGCGCGTGCGCGATCTGCTGTGCGGCCGCGGGCAGCGCTGCGGCAACGTCGTCCGTGTTGAGCAGCAGGCCGGCCATTTCGGCGGTGAGGTCGGATTCCTGGGCCTGCTCGGCCCGGAATCGGGACACGTCGGCCAAGGCGCTGGTCGTCAAGGCGACTCCGGTGAAGACGGCGAGCGTGACCCAGTCCCGGGTATTGGCGATGCTGAGTCCCAGAGTGGGTGGTACATAGAAGAAATCGAACGCCAGGAGACTTATCAGCGAGGTGGCGAATCCCAGCGGCAGTCCCCACATCATCGATACCACGACGACGCCGAGCAGGTAGATCATGGGCAGGGACGACGGATTCGTGAGTGGCTCGAGCGGAAGGAGCAGCAGGGTCTCCACCGCGACCAGGAGGACGGCGACCGCGATCCCCACGCCAATCGGTGGGGGCGTCGGACGCACCATTCGCAGCAGGAAGTCCGAACGCATAGTACGATCTTATCCACTTTGTCCTGGATTGCCCGTGCGGCGGTGGCCACACGCCGGCGGTTCACGGTCACCCTGCGGCCCGTCAGGGACACCGAAAGCCGCACGTCCGGGCGTTGCCGGCGACGGCAGGGCAGCGGCTGGTCACCCTGCTACCTGCGCTGTGGCCGCTGCCGGCCGCCGGTGGTGATGCCGAGATCGTTTTGCGGATCACTCCGTCACGGGTAGGCACTCGGCGAGCAGGCCGACGACGTCGCGCCAAGCTCGCTGCGCGTGCCGTGGGTGGTAGCCGACGCCGGGGAGCACGGTCTGCTCGACCGGCGGGTGGTGGAAGGCGTGCAAGGCGCCGCCGTAGACCACGAGGCGCCAGTCGACGCCCGCGGCCTGCATCTCGGCGGTGAACGCGTCCCGTTGCGAGGGCGGCATGATCGGGTCTTCGGACCCGACCCCGGCCCATACCGGGCAGCGGATGCGCGCCGCCTCGCCCGGTCGGCCGGTGGTCAGGGCGTTGACTGTCGCGATCGCGCGCAGGTCGACGCCGTCGCGCCCGAGTTCCAGCGCGATCGCGCCCCCGGTGCCGTAGCCGACGGCGGCGATCCGGTCGGGGTCGGTTCGTGGTTCGGCGCGCAGCACGTCGAGCGCCGCGTGGCCGATGCCCCGCATCCGGTCGGGGTCGGCGAGCAGGGGGGTCACGTGCGCCAGCATCTCCTCCGGGTCGGTGAACCAGCGCCCGCCGTTGATGTCGAAGGCCAGCGCCACGTATCCCAGCTCAGCCAGGGTGTCGACTCGACTGCGCTGGAAGTCGTTCAGCCCCGGCCCCTCGGGCCCGACCAGGACCGCGGGCCGGCGGTCGACACCGGCCGGGAGCGCGAGGTGCCCGATCATCGTCAGGCCGTCGGCAGGATACTCGACCGTGCGGGTGGTAACAGTCGCCATGAGATTGAACTGTAGCGATCGTCGAGCCTGGTCGGGCCGGTGTTCACCGCTGGCGGAACAGCGCGGTCTGGTCGGCCCGCGATCGAGGCGTCGGCCTGTGGCTACCTGCTACTCGGCCGGGATCACCCGAACCGGGGCGCCCTGCAACCACGACACGATGTTCTCCACCGCGTCCCCGTAGAACCGCTCGTACATCGGCACCGAGACATAGCCGATGTGCGGCGTCAGGACGGTGTTCGGCGCGACCCGCAGCGGGTGGTCCGCCGGCAACGGCTCGACGGAGAACACGTCGAGGGCCGCACCGGCGATGACTCTCTCCGATAGGGCCGCGGCCAGGGCATACTCGTCTACGATCGGCCCGCGCGAGGTGTTCACCAGGTAGCCGCGCGGGCCCAGCAGCTCCAGTTCCGCTCGCCCGACCAGGTTGGTCGTGCGTTCGCTCAGCTTGAGATGGACGCTCGCCACATCGGCCCGCTCGAACAGTTCCTGCTTGCTGACACGCTCGACGCCCGCCGCGGCGGCGCGCTCGTCGGTGAGATTCTCGCTCCAGGCGACGACGTTCATGTCGAAGGCCTGCGCGTAGCGGGCCATCCGCTTGCCGATGTTGCCCAGCCCGATGACGCCAAGCGTTGACCCGGCCAGCTCGGGACCGATGGTGGTCTGCCACTGCCCGGCGCGCAGCGCGGCATCCTCCGCGGGTACCCGGCGGGTGACTGCCAGGATGAGGGCCCAGGTCAGCTCGGCCGTGGTGTGCGGTACGGATCCGGTGCCGCATACGACAACCCCACGGGCATGTGCGGCCGGGACGTCGATTGCCGCGTTGAACGCACCGGTGGTGATCAAGAGTGCCAGATTGGGCAGCCTGTCGAGGATCGCCGCCGGGAAGGGCGTCCGCTCGCGCATCGCCACGACCACCTCGAACGGCTCCAGGCGGCGCACCAGGTCAGCCGGGTCGGCGACGTGGTCGCTGAAGAATGTGACCTCGGCACGGTCGTTCAGGGGCGTCCAATCGGCAACTGACTGGGCGACGCTCTGGTAATCGTCAAGGACGGCGACTCGAATCGACATGGCGCCAGCTTAGCCCACTGACGATCTTGGTAAGGCCAGCCGTTTCGCCTGATCGCACCGACAGCGGGCTGCCGATTTCCGCGGTAGGCGGGTTGTTCAGCGGGCAACGCGGGAGCGCCGGGCGGTCCCGCCGCGCCGGCGACGGGTATGCGCGTCGTGACGGGCACCCGCTAGGCTGACATCGAAGTCCGGCACGCCGACGCGAGAGCCGGACAATGGCACCGGACAATGAAAAACTGACGGATGAGGTCACCCGTGGTCGAGCAAGCAGCAGGTCACGACGCGTCACACAGCGTGATCGACACATCCGTCCCACAGCCGGCCCGCCGGTATAACTACTGGCTCGGCGGCAAGGACAACTTCGCCGTCGACCGCGCATCCGGCGACGAAATCGCGAAGGTATTCCCGACGGTCCGCACCATGGCCGTGGAAAACCGGCGGTTCCTGCAGCGGGCGACCGGATTCCTGGCCCGCGAGGCGGGCATCCGGCAGTTCCTGGACATCGGCACCGGCCTGCCCACCGCCGACAACACCCACGAGGTCGCCCAGGCCATCGCACCCGAGTCCCGGGTCGTCTATGTCGACAACGACCCGATGGTCATGGTCCACGCCCGCGCCCTGCTCACCAGCAGCCCGCAGGGCAAGACGGCCTACCTCGAAGCCGACCTCCGCGAGCCCGGCAAGATTCTCGCCCACCCGGAGTTGCGTGACACGCTCGACCTGTCGCAGCCGGTCGGGCTCATGCTCATCGCGGTGCTGCACTTCGTTCACGGCCACGGCGCGGCCGCACCGATCGTCCGGCAACTCCTTGAGGCGCTGCCCTCCGGCAGTTACCTCGTCGCCAGCAATGCCACCAAGGACTTCTCACCCCCGCACATCGCAGCCGCCTACGACGCGATGATCGCCAGCGGCCGCACCGACGCGTGGCCACGCGACCGCGCCGAGTTCGCCGAGCTGTTCGGCGGACTCGACCTCGTGGAGCCGGGCATCGTCGCGGTCAGCGAATGGCGCGCCGAGTCGGAGCCGGCGCCCCGTCCCACCGCCGCCGACGTCGCGGTATACGGGGCGGTCGGCCGGAAGCCGTAGCGACCCGTCCCTGGTGGAAGTGGCCGGCGGCTGACGGATCACCGTGCGTGCAGCGCGCGGAGGTCGGCGGCCCGGCCCGGCTGCAGGCCGGGGGACAGCTGTGGGGCGTGCCCGGCTGTCACCGGCGCTGCCGGTGCGCGGCCGTCGCGGGTGGGCGTGGCCGCGAGCAGTTGACGGACGGCGCCGGGGCCGAGGGTCCGGCAGGCGGCGTGGACGGCGGTCAGGTCCCACGCGTGGGTGCCCACCACGGTGAGGCTGCCCGGCCCGCGTCGCTGGAGGGTGCCGCGGGCCACGAGCAGCCCGGAGTGCAAGAGCGTGTGGGCGCAGGTGGCGTGGGTGTCGTCGAAGAAGGCGAGGTCGACGAGCCCGGTCTCGTCATCGAGGGTGGTGAAGATGACGCGGCGTCCGGAGCGGATGGGCGGGGTCTGGATGGCCGCCTTCGCGCCGGCGACGAGGACGGCCGCGCCGTCCGCCTGGTCGGTGAGGCGGCTGGCGGGCACGGCACGCAGTTCGTCCAACAATGGGCGGTACTCGCTCATGACGTGGCGGGACGTGTCCATGCGCAGGAGGCGGAGCTCGGCATGGAGCTTCTCGCGGTCGGTCAGGTCGGGCAGCGAGCTGACGGTGTTCGGGCGGACGTCGGTGCCGGGAACGGTGAGCTGGGCGGCGTGGACTCGCGGGCGGTCGTGGAGCTGCGCGATGCGCTGGAGTATGTCGCGGCGGGTGAGTCCCGGGGCGAGCGGGTCCAGGGCCCCGAGCCGGGCGAGGCGTTCGACGGTCGGTCGGCTCGGGCGGGCACGCTGCCACAGGTCGGTCAGTGAGGCGTAGGGCCGGCCGGCGGTGATCCGGGCGATCTCGGCGGCGTGGATGCCGTAGAGGTCCGAGAGGGCGAGCCTGAGGCCGTACCCCCGGTCGAGGGGTTCGATGCGGTAGTCGGCGCCGGAGCGGTTGACGTCCAAGGGCAGGATCGTGACGCCGTGGCGCCGGGCGTCGGCCAGCAGCAGCCGTTTAGGGTACATGCCGGGGTCGTGGGTGAGGACGCCGGCGTAGAACGCGGCGGGGTGGTGGGCCTTGAGCCAGGCGGACTGGTACGTGGGGACGGCGAAGGCGACGGCGTGGGCCTTGCAGAAGCCGTAGGCGCCGAACGCCTCAAGGATTCGCCAGGTCCGCTCGATGACCGCGGGCCGGTAGCCGCGGGTGCGGGCCTGCGCGCTGAACCACTGGCGCACCTGCGGCTGGCCGGCGGTGCCGGAAAGGGCACGGCGGGCTTCGTCGGCCGTGGCCCGGTCGCAGCCGGTCAGCTGGGCGATGATCCGGACGACCTGTTCGTGCCAGACGACGACGCCGTAGGTCTCCCTCAGGACGGGCACGAGGTCCGGGTGGGGGTAGTGGGGGCGTCGGAGACCGTGGCGGGCGGCGATGAACGGGCGGACCATGTCGGCGGCGACCGGGCCGGGCCGGAACAGCGAGATGTCGACCACGAGGTCGTGCATGGTGGTCGGCTGGAGCCGGCCGATGAGGTCACGCTGGCCGGGACTTTCCAGCTGGAAGCAGCCCACGGTGTGGGTGGAGCGGATCAGTTCGAGGGCGGCGGGGTCCTCGGGCGCGACCTGGCGCGGGTCGTCGAGGTCGACGACCCGGCCGCTGGTGCGGTGGACCTCGGCGACGGCGTGAGCCATGGCGGACTGCATCCGCACGCCCAGGACGTCGAGCTTGAGCAGACCGAGGTCCTCGACGTCGTCCTTGTCGAACTGCGACATCGCCAGGTGCTCGCCACTGCTGGGCACCACCGGGGTGCGGTCCATGAGTGTCCGGTCGGACAGCAGCACCCCGCAGGGATGCATGGCGATCGAACGAGGGAGCGCGTCCAGTGCCTCGACAAGGTCCCAAAGCCTGGTGCAGCCGGCGTAGCGGGCGGCGACGGCGCGCAGTTCGGGCAGTTCGGCGAGGGCGGTGCGGGCATCCCTGGCGCGGATGTGCGGGAAGGCCTTCGCCAGGTCGCCGGTTTCGGCCGGGGTGAAGCCGAGCGCGGCGGCGGTGTCGCGGATGGCGTAGCGGATGCGGTACGTCTCAGGCATGGCGACGGTGGCCACCCGCTCGGGGCCGAAGCGGTCGAAGATGGCGCGGTAGACCTCCAGGCGGCGGGCGGACTCGACGTCGATGTCGATGTCGGGCAGGGCGGTGCGGCGCGGGGAGAGGAAGCGCTCCATGAGCAGGTCGTGCTGGACGGGGTTGGCGGTGGCGATGCCGAGCAGGTGGACGACCAGCGATCCGGCGGCGGAGCCGCGGGCGGCGACCCGGATGCCCAGGCGCCGGGTGTCGTCCACGATCTGGGCGACAGTCAGGAAGTAGGCGGGGTAGCCGAGGGCCTCGATGACGGCGAGTTCCTCTTCCAGGCGCCGCAGCATGGCCGGGTCGTGGTCGTAGCCGCGGGCGGCCATGGCCGCCTGGCAGCGGGCCGCCAGCAGCCGGGCCGCGGTGCTCGGGCTCGCCCCGACCAGCTCCGGCTCGGGGAAGTGGACCTGGCCGAGGCCCAGGTCGCCTTCGGGGTCCAGGCGCAGCCGGTCGGCGCAGCGGGCGGTGGCGGCCAGCATGCCCGAGGCGTCCTGGCCGGCGGCGCGGGCGATGTGCTCGGCGGTGGCGGCCATGGCGGAGGGCGGTTTGAGCCAGCGCTCGCCGCGGTCGGTGTGCTGAGGGTCGATGCGGGTCAGGCGGCGGGCGGAGTCCAGGACGTCGGCGAGGGGGGCCTGGCCGGGATCGGCGTAGCGGACGGCGCCGGCCAGGACCGCCTCGATGCCCTCCGCGGCGGCCAGGTTGAGGGTGCGGGCGGCCAGGGGCAGTGAGCCCGGCCCGGTGCCGTGCGGGTCGTAGTAGGCCACTTCGAGGCGCAGACGGGGGCCGAAGATCTCGCGCCAGGGTGCCAGCAGCGCCACCGCCCGGCCGGGGTCGCCGGCGCCGAGTGCCCGGATGGGTTCAGAGGCGGGGCCGAGGAGGGCGGTCAGGCCGGCGGCGTGGCGTTCAAGGTCGGCCCAGGCGAGCCGGGGCGCCGCGCCGGGATGGGCGTGGGCGGCGCTGATCAGGTGGCACAGCGCGGCCCAGGCGGCGCGGTTCTCGGCGAGCAAGACCACGCGGGGGGCGCGTTCGGCGGCGATCGCCCGCTCGCGTGCCGTGTGCCAGGTGCCGGGCCGGCGGTGCGGCACGGCGCACGGGGCATGGGCGAGGTCGGCGCCGAACAGCGGGCGTACCCCGGCGGCGGCGCAGGCCTTGGCGAAGCGGATGCTGCCGGCCAGGGTATCCCGGTCGGTCAGCGCCAGCGCGGTGATGCCCCGTTCGGCGGCGCGCTCCGCCAGGCGCCCGGGGAGAGCGGCGCCGTAGCGCAGCGAGTACCCCGAGGCGACGTGCAGGTGCGCGAAAGTAGGCACCGCGTCCTCCTTGTGAGGGCCGGTCAGGTGCAGTCGCAGTCCAGGCAGACCTGCTCGTCGTGGACGTGCTCGTCAGTCAGCTCGTCGTGGATGTACGCACCGCCGCGCAGCAGGGAGACCACCGCTGCGGCGACGGACAGGGCGGCGGCGAGCACGAAGACCACGACGAGCCCCTGGTGGAACGGGCCGGCCAGCACCCCGGGCAGGTAGGTACGGGCAGCCAGCGTCGCCACCGTGGCGGCGGGCAGGGAATGCAGCACGCCGGCGGCGTTCAGCAGGGCGGTGAGCGGGTTGTACCCGAGGAACGCGGCGAACATCATGCCCACCGGCGGCACGGCCGTGACCCGGTCGATCGCCGGCCCTGGGACGCCCTCGGCGGCCAGGGCGCCGTGCAGCGTGGCCGGCAGCGAGTCGGACAGCCCGGCGATGAGCAGCGAGAAGAACAGCCCGATGGACAGCACCATGCCGGCGTTTTGGAAGGTGGCCCGGATGCCGGACGCGACGCCGCGCTGCGCCGCCGGCACCGCGTTCATCACCGCGGTGGTGTTCGGGGCGGAGAACAGCCCCGAGCCCACCCCGTTGAGCAGCAGCAGGGCCGCGAACGCCGGGTAGTGGAAGTCGACCGGGATCAGCAGCAGGCCGATGAAGGTCAGGGCCATGAGGACCAGGCCGCCGGTGGCGAAGAGCTTGGCGCCGTACCGGTCGGACAGGTGGCCGGAGACCGGGCCCGCCGCGATGAAGCCGATCGTGAGCGGCAGCAGGTAGATGCCGGCCCATAGCGGGGTCTCGGCGAAGTCGTAGCCGTGCAGGGGCAGCCAGATGCCCTGCAGCCAGATGATCAGCATGAACTGCAGCCCGCCCCTGGCGATCGCGTTGAGCAGTGCGGCGGCGTTGCCGGCCCAGAACGCCTGGATGCGGAACAGCCGCAGGTCGAACATCGGCTGCGGCACCCGGGTCTCGATCACGCAGAAGGCGACCAGCAGCGCGCAACCGGCGGCCAGGCCGCCGAACACGAGCGGGTTGGTCCAGCCCTCGGTGTGCCCGCCGTACGGCTGGATGCCGTACGTCATCGCCGCCAGCAGCAGGGTCAGGCCGGTCGCCAGGGTCACGTTGCCGAGCCAGTCGACCCGCACGTCGTGCGGCGGCGGTGCGGTGGCGCGTAGGTTGCGGTACGCCCAGAGCGCGCCGGCCGTGCCGACCAGCACACTGACCCAGAAGATCGCCTGCCAGTGCCACGCCGAGAGCAGCCCGCCCAGGACGAGCCCGATGAAGCTGCCCGCGAGGCCGGCGACCTGGTTGACGCCGAGCGCGGTGCCGCGCTGCCGCGGCGGGAACGCGTCGGTGATGATCGCGGTGGAGTTGGCCATCAGCATCGCGCCGCCGACGCCCTGCACCAGGCGCCAGCCGATCAGCCACAACGCGCCCGCGCGCCCGCCCGCCGGGGTGAGCGCCAGCGCGACCGAGGCGGCGGTGAACACGACGAAGCCGGCGCGGAAGATGCGCACCCGCCCGTACATGTCGCCGAGCCGCCCGAGGCTGACCACCAGTACCGCCGTGACGAGCAGGTAGCCCATCAGCATCCACAGCAGGTAGCTCACGTTGCCGGGCGCGAGCGGGTCGAGGTGGATGCCGGTGAAGACCGCCGGCAGCGAGATGATCATGATGGAGCTGTTCACCGTGGCCAGCAGCATGCCGAGCGTGGTGTTCGACAGCACCGACCATCGGTTGGGAACAGGCGCGGCACCCGGCATGACCCAGTTGACTACCCCCGGGCCGCCGCTGTACGCGGCGCGCTCCCGCGGGGACCGGGCGCGTCAGGTCCAGCCCGGTGGGTCGGCGGGGTGTAGCCGGGGGTCGCCGGCGGCGAACGTGCGCACCGGGCCGGGGCCCGTGCTCGGGCCCTCGAAGCGGACCGTGACGCGGCCGAGCCCGCTGCCCCAGACCCAGCCCGGCCCGTACTCGTCGTGGCGCACGTCCGCGCCGGTGCGCCACCCCGGCGGACCGGCCGGGCCGGGCTGCTGCGTCCCGGGCGGCCCGTCTGGTGTGCCGAATGCTGGCGGGTCCGCCGCGGGGGAAGCCGACGGCTGGGGTGCCGGGGGCTCGAGCAGGGAGAGCAGGTCGTCCTGGGCGAACTCGGACAGGCCCGAGACGCCGACGCCGAGCAGGCGCAGCCCGCCGGTGACGTCGATGTCGGCCAGCAGGCGCCGGGCGGCCTGCAGGATGCCCTGCGCGTCGTCGGTGGGCTGGGCGCGGGTGGTGGACCTGGTGATGGTGGTGAAGTCGAAGTAGCGCGCCTTGAGCGTGATGGTGCGGCCGGACAGCCCGGCGGCGCGCAGCCGGCCGCCGACCTGGGTGGCGAGCAGCCCCAGCTCGGCGGCGAGCCGGGTGCGGTCGGCGATGTCGGCGGCGAAGGTCTCCTCCGCCGAGACCGACTTGGTCTCCCGCTCGGCGACGACGGGCCGGTCGTCGTCGGCGTGCGCCAGCCGGAACAGGCCGGCGCCGTGGGCCTGGCCGAACCGGTCCACCAGGTCGTCGCGGCCGACGGCGGCGAGGTCGGCGATCGTGTGCACGCCGCTGCGGCGCAGGCGCTCCGCGGTGGCCGGGCCGACGCCGGAGAGCCGGGTCACCGGCAGCGGGCCCAGCAGGTCGCGCTCGGCGCCGGGCGCGACGACCGTCAGCCCGTCGGGCTTGTGCAGGTCCGAACCGATCTTGGCGATGAGTTTGGAGGTGCCGGCCCCCACCGAGCCGGTGACGCCGCCGGTGGCGGTCGCGATGGCGGCCTTCAGCCGGGTGGCGAGGGCCGTGACGCCGACGAGCGTGAGGTCGTGGTCGCCGGCGGCCAGGTCGACATACGCCTCGTCGATGGAGACGGCCTCGACGAGCGGGGACAGTTCGGCGAGCAGGTCCATGACGACGCGGCTGGTGGTGCGGTAGGCGGCGAAGCGCGGGGCGAGGAACGCGGTGCCGGGCGGGCACCGGCGCCGGGCCTCGGCGACCGGCATTGCGGAGCGGGCCCCGTAGGCGCGGGCCTCGTAGGAGGCGGTGGCCACGACGCCGCGGCCGCCGGTGCCGCCCACGACGACCGGCCGGCCGCGCAGTGACGGCTTGTCGCGCTGCTCGACGCTGGCGAACATCGCGTCGAGGTCCACGTGCAGGATGCTGGCCGTGTCCCGCACCCGGTCCCTCCGTTCTGGCCGTCGCTTCGAACGGTAGCGCTCACCCGGTAGCGCGGTAACAAGTTGCCCGGTAACAAGGAGACCGGCTAGCAGGCCGGACTTCCCCAGGCGGGGCCGCTTCGTGGCGCCCCAGCTCAGGGGGCATGATCGTTGACGTTCTGTTACGTCCAGGTGTCTGTAGTGGTCCTTGACACACTCGTCGGCCGTCGCCAAGATGGTGAAACCAAGCGCTTGTTAGGTTTTGAAGCGAGCGGTCAATCATCCCCAAAACCTGACGATTCGTATAATTCCGGACAGGGGTACACATGGGCGTTTCAACGACGAGGTATCGTCGTGTCGTCGGCTGTCTGGCGCTCACGGCGCTCGCGCTGGCCGGCTGCGGCGGCAAGGCGGCTGAGGAGAAGCCGAACAACGGCACGGCCACCGGCGCACCCATCATCATCGGCCTGGACGAGGACAGCACCGGCCCCGGCGCGTCCTACAGCACCATCGCCGGCAAGACGATCCGCCTGGCCGTCCAGGACATCAACAACAAGGGTGGCGTCCTCGGCCGGCCGCTGCAGCTGGTCGTCGAGAACGACGAGTCCGACCCGACCAAGGTGCCGGCCGTGCTGCAGAAGCTCTCCAGCCAGGGCGCGAAGGTGCTGCTCCTGCAGAGCGGCACCGCCGCCATCATGCAGGCGAAGTCGACGCTCACGCAGCTCGGCCTGCCCGCCATCGCCCCCACCGGCGTGATCGCCACGCTGGTCCAGCCGCCGGACAACGAGCTCATCTACATGCTGGCCAACACCACCACGGACTGGGCCGACGTGTACTGCGGCGCGTTCAAGGCGGCCGGCATCAGCAAGCTCGGCGTGCTCACCGACGACACCACGACCATCGCCGGCCTGAACAAGGCCCTGTTCGCCGGCATGAGCTGCGTGGAGTTCGTGGCGACCGAGAAGGGCGCGAGCAACGCCAGCGACCTGTCCGCCCAGGTCGCGCGGCTCAAGAACGCCAAGCCGGACGCGGTGCTCGTGACCAGCGTCGGCGGCGCGTTCGAGGTCCTGGCCCACAACACGCTCGGCAGCCAGATGGCCGGCACCAAGCGGTTCTCGCTCGCGTCCATCGGCAACCAGCCCGCGTCGTGGAAGCTCGCCGCCCCCGGCGCGCTCAACGGGCTCATCTTCATGGGCTCCATCAACACCGAGAACCCGCGCACGCAGGAACTGGTCAAGCTGCTGCACGAGAAGAACGGCAAGGACTACGACATCACCGCGTACGACGCGCAGGCGTGGGACGCCGTGCATCTGCTCAAGCACGCCATCGAGAAGGCCGGCGGGGTCGACGACTCGAAGAAGCTCAACGAGGCCATCCAGAACATCAAGAAGTACCCGTCCACGTTCGGTCAGGCCAGCTTCACGCTGAGCTTCGGCGCGGACAAGCACCTGGGCGCGGACGGGCCGTGCGGCCTGTCTCTCGTCGAGTTCGGCTCGGATAACAAGCCGAAAGGTCCCTGGGCGACCTTCCAGCCCCCGTGTAGCAAGTAACCCAACCAGGTAACGGCAAGGAGACGACGTCGTGGGCCAGTTGCAGCTGTGGTTGTCCGCGCTGGAGATGGGGTGCTTCTTCGGCCTGCTCGCGCTGGCCTACTACCTGGTGCTCGTCGGGGCGGGGTTCTTCAACTTCGCCATCGGCCCGTACGCCATGGTCGGCGGCCTCTGCACGTCCTACCTCGTGATCCACGAGGACGTGAACGTGTGGGTCGCCGCTGGGGTGGCGGTGCTCGGCGCCGCCGCCCTGGCCGTGATCACCGAACTGGCCGTGGTGCGGCAGGTGCAGCGCCGCTCCGGCCGGGGCGAGCTGCCCGCACTGGTCGCGGTGGCCGCCGTCCTGTTCGCCATCCAGCAGTTCGGCGGCTACCTCTTCGGCTACACCACGCTGCCGGGTCAGAACCTGCTCACGTTCGACCCGGTGGCGGTCGGCGACATCGTCGTGCCGCCGAGTGCCGTGCTGCTGCTCAGCTTCACCATCGTGGCGTTCGCCGCCGCCGCGCTGTGGATCCGCTACACCCGGACCGGCCGGCTGTTGCGGGCCGTCGGCGACAGCACGCACGCCGCCGGCCTGCTCGGCCTGCCGGTCAACCGGGTCCGGCTCATCGCGTTCCTCATCTCCGGGCTGCTGGCCGGCATCACCGGGCTGCTGTTCGCGCCGAAGGCGGGCGTCAGCTCGCTGTCGGGGCTCAGCTGGGCGCTGTCGGGCTTCCTGGCGATGGTGGTCGGTGGCACCGGGTCGGTGTGGGCCCCGCTCGTCGGCGGCCTGCTGCTGGGCCTGGTGGAGGTCTTCGTTCCGTACTACTTCGGCGGCCAGTCCCACGTCTACGGGCTGCTGCTGGTCGCCCTGCTGTTCTTCGCCTTCAAACCCAGCGGCTTGTTCGTGCGAAGGATCCGAGCGTGACTTGTCCGAAGGACCAAACATGAAACGCGTTCCCGGCTCCATTGGCCTGGTCTGCGGTGTGGTGGGCGCGGCGCTGATCTTGCTGTGGGTTGGCGCCGACGGCTACAAGCAGACCCTGATCACCACCACCGCGACCTATGCGCTCATCGCGCTCGGCATGTACGTGCCGTACCTGATGGCCGGCTCGCTGTCGATGGCCTACGGCGCCTATGCGGGCATCGGCGGCTACGCCGTCGGCCTGATCTCGGCCCGCTCCGGCCTGCCGCTGATCCTGGCCTGGGTCGCCGGTCCGATCATCGCGGCCGCCCTCGCCGTGCTGCTCGGGCTGGCCACCCGGCGGCTATCCGGCTTCTTCCTGGCCGCCGTCACGCTGCTGTTCGGCATGGCCTTCACCGCGTTGCTCGTCGACGCCGAGGGCCTCTCCGGCGGCTCCGGCGGGCTCGGCTCGCTGCGCAAGCTCAACATCCTCGGCTGGGAGCCGACGCACTACCAGATCGTCGTCGGCTCGGTCGTCGTCGTGTGCGTCATCGCGTTCCTGCTCGACCGGCTGCGGATGTCGCCGTGGGGCGTCATCGTGCGAACGATGCGCGACGCGCCCCGGGCCGTCGAGGCGGCCGGCGTGCGGGTGCCGGTCATGAACCTCGTGGCGCTGGCCATCGGCGCCGCGATCGCGGCCGTCGGCGGCGGCCTGTTCACCTACTCGGCCGGCAGCGTCACCCCCGACACGTTCACGCTCAACCTGGTGTTCCTGGCCATCTTCATGCCGCTCATCGGTGGCTCCGCCACCCCGTGGGGCGCCGTGCTCGGCGCGGTCATCGCGGTCGAGCTGACCCTGAACTTCCCGGTGATCCAGACCAGCGGCACGCTGATCCTCGCCCTCGGGGTGCTCGTCATCCTGCTGCTCGCGCCGCAGGGTGTGATCGGCTACGCCGCCCGGCTGGCCCGGCTCGTGGGAGGACGACGTGGCTGAGACGCTGCTGGTCGGCGAGGGCCTGACCAAACGGTACGGCGGGGTCACCGCCCTGCAGGACGTCTCGTTCTCGCTGTCGGCGGGCGAGATCCTCGGGCTCGTCGGGCCCAACGGCGCCGGCAAGACCACCCTGGTCGACCTCATCTCCGGTGCCCAGCCGGCCACCGAGGGCACGCTCACCCTGCGCGGGCAGCCCCTGTCCGGCCCGGCCGCCCGCCGCGCCAAGGCCGGCCTCGCCCGCACGTTCCAGTACCCGCAGCTGGCCCTGGAACTCACCGTCGCCGAAAACCTGCTGCTCGGCCGCGCCGCCCGCCGGCACGGCACCGTGTGGCGGATGATCGCCGGCGCGTTCGCCGGCGCCTTCCACCCGCACAGCGGCGCCGACGCCGAGGCGGTGCGGGCGCTGGCCGACGAGCTCGGCCTCGACCGCCTCGACCGCGAGGCCGGCGACCTCTCCCTGGGCGAGCAGCGCCTCGTCGAGGTCGGCCGGGCGCTGGGTCAGGACCCCCTCGTCCTGCTGCTCGACGAGCCGTTCGCCGGCTCCGACGCGGGTGGCGTGCACGGCATCGTCGAGGTGATCCGCACCGTCCAGCGCCGCGGCCACGCGGTCATCCTCGTGGACCACAATGTCGACCTCGTCGCCGGCCTGGTCGACCGCATCATGCTGCTGGACCGTGGCCGGGCGGTGTTCGACGGCGACCCGCGCGAATGCCTCGCCAGCCCGCAGATGCAGCAGGTGTACTTCGGCATCACCGACGCTTCGGAGGAGGACGTGCCGCATGTCGTCTCATGAGCTGCGCCTCGAGGGCCTGACCGTCCGCTACGGCCACGCCAGCGCCGTCACCGGCCTCGACCTCACCGCGCCGGGCGGCGTCGTCACCGCCCTCGTCGGCCCCAACGGCGCCGGCAAGAGCAGTGCCCTGCTCGCCGCCTACGGCTCCGTCGCCGCCACCGGCCGGGTCTTCCTCGACGGCGAGGACGTCAGCCGGCTCAAGCCGGCCGCGCGGGCCCGGGCCGGCATCGCCGTGGTACCGCAGGGCCGCCAGCTGTTCCCGAAGCTCAACGTCGCCGACAACCTGCAGGTGATGGCCGAGCTGCTGCGACTGCCCCGCTCCGCCGTGGACACCGCCATCGATCGCTTCCCGATCCTGCGCACCCGCCTGCGCAGCCTGGTCGGCGTGCTCTCCGGCGGTGAGCAGCAGATGCTCGTGGTCTCCCGCGCGCTGATGGGCTCGCCGCGGGTGCTGCTGCTCGACGAGATGATGACCGGCCTGGCCCCGCTCATCGTGCAGGAGCTGCTACGCACGGTGACTCAGCTGGCCGGCGAGGGCGTCGCGGTGCTCATGGCCGAGCCCGCCCTGGGCGCGGTGCGCGGCGCCGTGGACCGCGGCTACGTGCTGGTCCGCGGCGAGACCGTGGCCAGCAGCGAGGACGGCGGCAAGGCTCTCGACGCGGCGTACCAGGCGAAGATGGGGGTCCTGAAGACCGCCGCCCACTGAGTGCCGGACCCGCCCGATGGGTATGGTCATTTCGTCACCGCCCGGCAGGAGGTAGCGAAATGACCTATCCATCGAGATCGGCCGACGTCCACGTGACCGGCCGACGCGTGGTGGCCACCATCGTCGACGCCGTGTTGCTCGGCTGCCTCGGTGGCATCGTCGCGCGGCTGGCAGGCGTCGAGACCACCTCGTCGGGCTTCGGCTTCACCCGGCTGTCGAGCGGCGGCAGCATCGCGGTGTTCATCTTCGTGCTGCTGTACTACGTGCTGCTGGAGGGACTCTTCGGCCGCACGGTCGGCAAGCTGGTCACCGGCATCCGCGTCGTCGACGAGTCCACCGGCACCCCGCCCGGCATCGGCAAGGCCATCATCCGCACGTTGCTGCGCATCATCGACGGCCTCTTCGCCTATCTGGTCGGCTACATCGTGGTGCTGTGCTCGCGGCGCCGGCGGCGCCTCGGCGACATGGCCGCCAGGACCCTGGTCGTCCGCGCCTGACTCGTACCCACCATGCAGGGGCCGTGCACGTCCGCTCAGGGCCGTGCACGGCCGCTCAGGCGAAGGCCCGGGCCAGCAGAAGCCGGCGCAGGGCGGCCGGGTCACCCGCGAGCAGGTGGTTGGCGGTGGCCCGCTTGAGGTACTGGTGCGCCTGGTGCTCCCACGTGAAGCCGATGCCGCCGAGCAGCTGGATCGCCTCCCGCGTGACCGTGTAGGCGGCCTCGGTGGCGGCCAGCTTCGCCAGCGGCGCGGCGAGCGCGAACTCCGGCGTGCCGGCGACCCGCAGCGCGTGGCGGGCGGAAGACGTGGCCTGCTCCAGCAGCACGTGCAGGTCGGCGACGCGGTGGCGCAGCGCCTGGAACGTCGCCAGGGGCACGCCGAACTGGTGGCGGGTGCGCAGATGCTCGATCGTGACCTGCAGCGACGCCCGGGCGACGCCGACGGACTCGGCGGCCAGGGCGGCGTGCAGCACGTCGAGGGCATGCGGTGCGCCGCCGCGGGCGACGAGGCGGGCCCGGGTGCCGGTCAGGACCAGGGTGGCTTGGCCGCGGGTCAGGTCCAGGGTCGGCGTCGGCCGCACCTGCGGGGCATCGGTCAGATAGAGGTCGCCGCCGGCCTCCACGACGAACACGTCGGCGAGATCGCCGTCCAGCACGTGCTCGACGCGGCCGTCCAGGACGTGGCCGTCGCCGGTCGGCACCGCGTCGACGGTGCCGCCGAGGGCCAGCGCGCCGACCGTGGTGCCGGCGGCCAGCGCCGGCAGCAGTTCGGCGGCGGCCGGCAGGGCCGGGTCCAGCGACAGGGCGACGGCGGTGGTCGACAGCAGCGGGGCGGACAGCAGTGCGGCGCCGGCCTCCTCCAGGACGATGCCGGCCTCGACCGCGCTCGCGCCGAAGCCGCCGTGCTCCTCGGGCACGGCCAGGGCGGTGAGGCCGAGCTCGCCGCTCAGCCGGGCCCAGCTGTACCTGGGGGAGGCCAGGAACTCGCGGACCGAGTCACGCAGGGCGACCTGCTCGGGACCGAACTCCATTGTGGACACTCCTAGCGTCGGGCGCGGCCGAGCAGCGCCTCGGCGATGATGTTGCGCTGAATCTCGTTGGAGCCGCCGTAGATGGTGTCGGCGCGGGTGAACAGGAACAGCCGCTGCGCGTCGGTCAGCTCGTAGGGCGCGTCGCGCAGCAGCGTCGCGGCCGGGCCGTCGACCGTCATCGCCAGCTCGCCGAGGGCCTGGTGCCAGTTCGACCACAACAGCTTCGCGACCGACGCCGCGGCCGGGTCCGGGTCGGTGGCCGACAGCGTGCGCAGCGCGTGGTGACGCAGCCCCTGCAGGCCGGCCCAGGTGGCGACGATCCGGTCCGCGACGAGCGGGTCGGCGAAGCTGCCGTTGGCCCGCGCCCGGTCCACGATGGACTCCAGCTCGCGGGCGAAGCCGAGCTGCTGGCCCAGCGTCGCGACGCCGCGCTCGAAGGCGAGGGTGCTGGTGGCCACGCGCCAGCCGTCGCCGGGCGCGCCGACGATGTTATCGGCGGCGGTGGTCGCGGCGTCGAAGAAGACCTCGTTGAACTCCGAGGTGCCGGTCAGCTGCACGATCGGCCGGACCTGCACGCCGGGCTGGTCCATGGGCACGAGCAGATACGACAGCCCCGCCTTGCGCACCCCCTCGCCGGTGCGGGCGAGCACGAAGCACCATTCGGCGACGTGCGCCAGCGACGTCCACACCTTCTGCCCGGTGACCCGCCACTCGCCGCCGTCGAGGACTGCCCGGGTCTGCACACCGGCCAGGTCGGATCCGGCTTCCGGTTCGGAGTAGCCCTGGCACCACAGCTCCTCGGCGCGCGCGATCGGCGGCAGGAAGCGGGCCTTCTGCTCCTCGGTACCGTGCGCGATGAGCGTGGGCGCGAGCAGGTACTCACCGATGTGGCTGAGCCGGCCGGGGCCACCGGCGCGGGCGTACTCCTCGAAGAACACGACCTGCTCGGCGATGCTCGCGCCACGGCCGTACGGTCGCGGCCAGCCCAGGCCGATCCAGCCGCCGGCGCCGAGCTCGCGCTCCCAGCGGGCGCGCAGCTCGAGGTGCTCGTGTTCGCGGCCGGGTCCGCCGGTGCCGATGAGGGGCGTGAACTCGCCGGTGAGATGCTCGGCGAGCCACGATCGCACCTCGTCGCGGAAGCCGGGAGCGAGAGCCTCAGGCGCCATACACGGCCGCCGGCTGCGGTGCGCGGGCGAGCAGGTCACGAACCACGGGGCCCAGCTCGGCCGGGTCCCAGCGGCGCCCGGCGTCGGCGGCGGGGCCGTGCTGCCAGCCGTCGGCGACGCTCACGCTGCCGCCGCTGACTTCGAACACGCGGCCGGTGACGAAGCCGGCCTCCGCGGAGGCGAGCCACACGACGAGGGGCGAGACGTTCTCCGGCGCCATCGTGTCGAAGCCCTGCTCGGGCGCGCGCATCGCGTCGGCGAACACCTCCTCGGTCATCGAGGTGCGGGCGCTGGGCGCGATCGCGTTGACGGTGACGCCGTAGCGGGCCAGCTCGGCGGCGGCGACCTGGGTCAGCGCGGCGACGGCGGCCTTGGCGGCGCTGTAGTTGACCTGCCCGACGCTGCCGAGCAGCCCGGCGCCGGAGGTGGTGTTGACGACCCGGGCGGCGGCGGGGGTGCCGGCCTTGGCGAGGGCCTTCCAGTGCGCGGCCGCGTGCCGCAGCGGCGCGAAGTGCCCCTTGAGGTTTACCCGCACCACGTCGTCCCACTCCGCCTCGGTGACGTTGGTGAGCATCCGGTCGCGGGCCAGGCCGGCGTTGTTGACGAGCGCGTCCAGCCGGCCGGTCTCGGCGACCGCCAGCTCGACGAGGGCGGCGGCGAAGTTCCAGTCGGCGATGTCGCCGGGCGCGGCGAGCGCCTTCCCGCCGGCGGTGGCGCACTCGGCGGCGACCGCGTCGAGCCGCCCGCCGTCGAGGTCGTTGAGGACCACGTGATGCCCGGCCGCGGCGAAGGCCAGGGCGTGCGCGCGGCCGAGCCCCTGCCCGGCACCGGTGATGACGACCGTTCTCATACCCCGAGGACCTCCTGCTGATAGCGACGTACCTTGTCCCGCACCCCGGCCGGATCGTTCGGGTCGGCCCGGATGACCACCCGCGCGACGCCGAGCGCGCGCAGGGTCTCCAACTCGCCGCGCTTGCTCGGCGCGCGCATCGTGATCTCGACGTCGTCAGGGTCGCGGCCGGCGGCGCGGCACTCGTCGCGCAGCGCGGCGCGCAGCTCGGCGAAGGCGTCGCCGTGCACGCCGAGCGGGTACCAGCCGGTGCCGTAGCGGGCGGCGCGGCGTACCGCCGCCCGGCTGTGCCCCCCGACGACGATCGGGACGGTGCCGCGGACCGGGCGGGGGCGGCTGTGCACCGGACCGAATGACACGAACCGGCCCTCGTACCGCGCCGGCGCGCCCGTCCACAGTTCGCGCATCGCCTCGAGGTACTCGTCGGCGCGGGCGCCGCGCTCGGCGAAGGGCACCCCGAGTGCGTCGTACTCCTCGCGCAGCCAGCCGACGCCGATGCCGGCCAGCAGCCGGCCGCCGCTGAGCACGTCGACCGTGGCCAGGCGCTTGGCCAGGTCCACCGGGTTGTGCTCGGGCAGGATGAGCATCGCGGTGCCGAGGCGCAGCGTCGTGGTGTGCGCGGCGGCGAAGGTCAGCCAGTGCAGCGGATCCGGGATGTCGTCGTGCGGGCCGAGGCTCATCCGGCCGCTCGGGTCGTACGGGTACGAACTGCTGTACTCGTCCGGTACGACCACGTGCTCGACGGCCCAGACCGACTCGCAGCCGAGCTCCTCCAGCAGCCGCACGAACCGTGCGATCGTGGCGGGGTCGGCGCCGGCGTTGCTCGGCATGACTCCGAGTTTCAGCTCCACGGCCGGTAGTCTACCAAACGCTTGCTTGGTTATGCATCCGCCATGCTGCAGGACTTCGCCGACCGCGACGGCGTTGACGGCGGCTACTCGGCCTGAGGGCGGGCCGTGTCGGAGTACCGTGGCAGCTGCCCGCCGCCGTCGACCACCAGCGACGCGCCGGACAGGTACGCGGCCAGCGGCGAGGCCAGCAGCAGCACGGCGTTGGCGATGTCCTCCGGCGTGGCCAGGCGCCCCAGCGGCACCGTGGCGGCGACCGCGGCCAGGGCGGCCTCGTCGCCGAAGTGCGTCGCGTGGTCGTCGGTGCGCACGGCGCCGGCCGTCACCGTGTTGACCCGCACCTTCGGCGCCCACTCCAGGGCCAGGGCCCGGGTGAGCACCTCCAGGCCGCCCTTCGCCGCCGCGTAGGCCGCGGTGCCGGGCGCCGGGCGCAGCGCGGAGACGCTGCCGATGTTGACGATCAGCCCGCCGCCGGGCTGCTCCTGCATGACGGCGTTGGCGGCCTGGGCGACGAAGAACGGCGCGAGCAGGTTGAGCCGCACGACCGCGGTGACGAGGTTGGGCGACGCCGTCGCGGCCGGCGCGGGCGGGGAGCCGCCGGCGTTGTTGACGACGAGGTCGAGCCGCCCGAACCGCGCCACCGCCGCCCGGACGAGCCCGGCGGCCTCCTCCGGCTCACGCACGTCGGCGCGGTGGAACACCACCCCGCCGGGCAGGTCGCCGGGGTCGCGGCGGCCGCAGACCAGCACGCCGTACCCGGCGCCGGCCAGGCGCGCCGCGATGGTTCGCCCGATGCCCCGGGTCCCGCCGGTCACCAGGGCCGCGGGCTCAGATCCGTTCGATGATGGTGACATTGGCCGTACCTCCGCCCTCGCACATGGTCTGCAGCCCGAAGCGCCCGCCGCTCGCCTCCAGCTCGTGCAGCAGCGTCGTCATGAGCCGGGCCCCGGTCGCGCCGAGCGGGTGGCCCAGGGCGACGGCGCCGCCGTTGACGTTGACCCGTGCCGGGTCCGCGCCGGTCTCGGCCAGCCAGGACAGCACCACCGGTACGAACGCCTCGTTGATCTCGACGAGGTCGATGTCACCGATCGTCAGCCCGGCCCGCGCCAAGGCGCGCGCGGTGGCCGGGATCGGCCCGGTGAGCATGAAGACCGGGTCGTCGGCGAGCACCGACAGGTGGTGGACGCGGGCTCGGGGGCGCAGGCCGTGCTCGCGCACCGCGCGGGGCGAGGCCACCAGCAGTGCCGCGGCGCCGTCGGAGATCTGGCTGGCCAGTGCCGCGGTGACGACCCCGTCCGGGGTGAGCGTCGGCAGGCCGGCCATCTTCTCCAGGGTGGTGTCGCGGCGCGGACCCTCGTCGCGGGTGACCCCCGCGATCGGCTCGATCTCCCGCTCGAAACGCCCGGCGTCGATCGCCGCGGCCGCGCGGTGGTGGCTCTGCAGGGCGTAGCGCTCCATCTCCTCGCGCGACAGCGACCACTTGCGCGCGATGAGCTCGGCCGCGCGGAACTGGCTGATCTCCTGCTCGCCGTAGCGGGCCAGCCAGCCGGCCGAGCCGCGGAACGGGTCGTCGAAGCCGTACGGCTGCCCGGCCAGCATCGCCGCGGAGATGGGGATCGCGCTCATGTTCTGCACCCCGCCGGCCACGACCAGGTCCGCCGTGCCCGACATGACCGCCTGCGCGGCGAAGTGCACCGCCTGCTGTGACGAGCCGCACTGCCGGTCCACGGTGACCCCGGGGACGTGCTCGGGCAGGCCGGCGGCGAGCCAGCTGGTGCGCGCGATGTTGCCGGCCTGCGGCCCGAGCGCGTCGACGCAGCCGAAGATCACGTCGTCGACCGCGGCCGGGTCGATGCCGGCGCGGCGCACCAGCGCCTCGAGCACGTGCGCGCCGAGGTCAGCCGGGTGGATGCCGGCCAGCCCGCCGCCGCGCCGGCCGACCGGAGTGCGGACCGCCTCGACCAGGTATGCCTCCGTCATGCCGCTTCCTCCGCTTCGTTCCTGCTGCGGCACGAGGTGGGATTCCTCCGATGAGGGGCCCCACCGCCCGATCTGGCTCGATGGGGCTTCGCGCTGATCGAGCCAGACCAGGCGCCGCTCCGCTCCGTATCGCTCATGGCCAGACCTTACCAAGCGAGCGCTTGATTGGTAAGGTGCCACCCATGCAACCGTTGGACGCCCGTACCATCCCCGATCTGGTCCGGGCCGGCGCAGCGCACTACCGCACCCGCGAGGCGATCGTTGATGGCCAGGTGCGGCTGACCTATGCCGAGCTCGGCGCGCAGGTGGCGCGCTTCGCCGAGGCCGTCGCCGCACGGGGCGTGACCAAGGGCGACCGTGTCGCGCTGTGGGCGCCCAACGGCTGGCGGTGGATCGTCGCCGCCCTCGGCATCGTCTCAGCCGGGGGCGTGCTCGTGCCCTTGAACACGCGGTTCAAGGGCCCCGAGGCCGCCTACATCCTCGCCCGCAGCGGCGCCCGGCTGCTGCTCGTCGACGACGGCTTCCTCGGTAACCGCTACATCGAGTCGCTGACCGAGGCCGCCGCCGAGACCCCGCTGCCCGAGCTGGCCGAGACCGTGCCGCTCGCCGACTGGGACGCCTTCACCGCCGTCGGCCAGCCGGTCGAGGCCGTGGTGGACCCCGAGGACGTCTCGGACCTGTTCTTCACCAGCGGTACCACGGGCAACCCCAAGGGCGCGATGCTCACCCACCGGCAGAGCACCGAGCTCTACGTCGCCTGGAGCGAGCTCGCCGACCTGCGCGAGGGGGACCGGTACCTGCTGGTCAACCCGTGCTTCAACACCTTCGGCTACAAGGCCGGCGTCATCGCCTGCCTGCTGCGCGGCGCCACGATCGTGCCGCAGGCCGTGTTCGACGTCCCCACCAGCCTTGAACTCGTGCGGCGCGAGCGCATCACCGTGCTGCCCGGCCCGCCGACGCTGTACACCTCGATGCTCGATCACCCCGACCGCGCCGCCTACGACCTGTCGAGCCTGCGCGTCGCGATCACCGGCGCCACGACCGTGCCGGTGGTGATGATCGAGCGGCTGCGTTCCGAGCTCGCGCTGCGGACCGTGCTCACCGCCTACGGGCTCACCGAGTCGTGCGGTACCTCCACCATGTGCCGCCCCGACGACGACCCGGTCACGGTCGCCACGACCTGTGGCACCGCGTTGCCCGGCGTCGAGGTCCGGGTGGACGACAAGACCGGCGAGGTCCTGGTCCGCGGCTACAACGTGATGCGGGGGTACTTCGACGACCCGCTCGGCACCGCCGAGGCGATCGACGCCGACGGGTGGCTGCACACCGGCGACGTCGGCGTGCTCGACGAGCGCGGCTACCTGCGCATCACCGACCGGCTCAAGGACATGTTCATCGTCGGCGGGTTCAACGCCTACCCAGCCGAGATCGAGCAGGTCATCGCCCGGCACCCGGCCGTGGCCGAGGTCGCCGTGATCGGCGTGCCCGACGAGCGGCTCGGCGAGGTCGCCCGCGCCTTCGTGGTAGCCCGCCCCGGGCCGGCGCTCGATCCGGAAGAGCTGGCGTCGTACTGCCGCACGCGGCTGGCCAACTACAAGCAGCCGCGGTCCTTCGTGCTGGTGCCCTCCCTGCCGCGCAACGCCAGCGGCAAGGTGCTCAAGACCACGCTGCGGGCAGACACGCGATGAGCCTCGGATTCTCACCCGGCGACACCGTCCTCGTCACCGGCGGCGCCAGCGGCATCGGGGCGGCGACCGCCGCGCTCGCCGCCGGGGCCGGGCTGCGCGTGGTCGTCTGGGACCTCGCGCCGACCCCCGGCGGGGCCGTCGTGGACGTGCGCGACCCGGACGCCGTCGCGGCCGCGCTCGCCGCCGCCGGGCCGGTGCGCTACCTGGTCAACAACGCCGGCCCGGCCAGCGGCGGCCCGCCGCTGCCGTTCACCGACGGCCTGGCGTTCACCGCCGGCAGCGTCGAGCTGGTCACCTCGGCGTGGCTGGCCACCGGGCCGCCCGACGGCGCGGCCGTGGTCAACGTCGCCTCCGTCGCCGGCAACCTCGTCGGCACCGACTCGCCGTGGTACTCGGCCGGCAAGGCGGCGATCGCGGGGTACACCCGTCATCTGGCCACCCGGGCGGCGCCGCGGGTGCGCGCCAACGCTGTCGCCCCCGGCTTCATCGACACCCCGCGCATGGTCGGCTTCGCCGACACCCCGCTCGGCCGCTCCCTGATCGAGCGCAACCCGATGTGCCGCGCCGGACGTCCCGAGGACGTCGCCGCGGCCGTGTTGTTTCTGCTGTCTCCGTCCGCCGCTTACATCAACGGGGTACTGCTGCCGGTCGACGGCGGCTGGACCGTCTCGCAGTGAAAGGGGTGTCCCGCTTGGACGCCGTCATCGTCTCCGCCGTGCGCTCGCCGATCGGCCGGGCCTACAAGGGTTCCCTCGCCGGCGTGCGCGCCGACGACCTCGCCGCGCAGATCGTCGGCAAGGCTCTCGCCCGGGTGCCCGCCCTCGACCCCACCACCCTCGACGACATCCTCATGGGCTGCGCGCAGCCGGCCGGCGAGCAGGGGTACAACCTCGGCCGCCAGGTCGCGATGCACATCGGCCTCGACATGGTGCCCGGCACCACCGTCAACCGCTACTGCGCCTCCTCGCTGCAAGCGATCCGGATGGCCTTCCACGCCATCCGGGCGGGGGAGGGGCACGCGTTCATCGCCGCCGGCGCCGAGGTCGTCTCGCACTACCCGGCCGGCAAGGCCGACGCCATGCCCGGCACCCGCAACCCGCGCTGGCCCGAGCGCGGCTCGACGCTTCCGTGGCGCGACCCGCGCGAGAGCGGGGAGCTGCCCGATGTGTACATCGCCATGGGCGACACCGCGGAGAACGTCGCCTCGCTGTGCGGCATCACCCGCGGCGAGCAGGACGAGTTCGCGGTGCGCAGCCAGAACAACGCGGAGAAGGCCCAGGCCGACGGCTTCTGGGAGCGCGACATCACGCCGGTCACCCTGCCCGACGGCACGGTGGTGAGCCGCGACGACGGCCCCCGCGCCGGCGTGACGCTGGAGAAGATCGCCGCCCTGCAGCCGGCCTTCCGGCCAGACGGCACCGTCACCGCCGCCAACTGCTGCCCGCTCAACGACGGCGCCGCGGCCGTCGTGGTGATGAGCGCCGCTCGCGCCCAGGAGCTGGGCCTGACGCCGCTGGCGCGGATCGTTGCCACCGGCGTGTCCGCGCTGAGCCCCGAGATCATGGGCCTCGGCCCCGTGGAGGCGAGCCGGCGGGCCCTGGCGCACGCCGGCATGTCCATCGGCGACGTCGACCTCATCGAGATCAACGAGGCGTTCGCGGCGCAGGTGATCCCGTCGGTCCGCCAGCTCGGCGCCGACCCCGAGCGGGTCAACGTGCACGGCGGCGCGATCGCCGTCGGTCACCCGTTCGGCATGACCGGCGCGCGCATCGCCACCACGCTGCTCAACGGCCTCGTCCACCGCGACGCGCAGATCGGCCTCGAGACCATGTGCACCGCCGGCGGTCAGGGCATGGCCATGATCGTGGAGCGGCTCTCGTGACGAATTTCACCGGTGTTCTGGACGGCAAGGCGGTCGTCGTCACCGGCGCCGGCCGCGGGCTCGGCGCCGCCTACGCCCGGCTCGCCGCGGCCGAGGGGGCGGCGGTCGTGGTCAACGACGTGGACGCCGACCTCGCCGGCGCGGTCGTCGCCGAGATCCGCGCTGCCGGCGGCCGGGCCGAGGCCGCCGTGGGCTCGGTGGCCACCTGGGAGGGCGCCGGCGCGATCATCGGGGCCTGCGTGGACGCGTTCGGCGCCGTCGACGGCCTCGTGAACAACGCCGGCATCTTCGGCCTCGCGGACCCGATCGAGCAGGACCCGGCCGACTTCCGGGCGACGCTGGAGGTCAACGTCCTGGGCACCGCGTACTGCGGCCTGCACGCCATCCGCGCGATGCTGCCCCGCGGCACCGGATCGATCGTGAACGTGACGTCCGGAGCGCACGCCGGCTCGGCCGCGATGGGCGCCTACGGGGCGAGCAAGGGGGCGGTGGCCTCGCTGACCTACTGCTGGGCCGCCGACCTGGCGGGCACCGGCGTGCGCGTCAACGCGGTCTCCCCGAACGCGCACACCCGGATGGCGGACGCCTACGAGGCGTACCTGGGCGACGCCGCCCAGGGGCAGAACGTCGACAAGTCGCCGGCCCGCAACGCCCCGGCGGTCGTCTACCTGCTCTCCGACGCCGCAACGGCCCTGCACGGCCAGGTGGTCCGCCTCGACGGCGACGAGCTGTCGATGATGGCGCACCCCACCGTCCAGGGCAACGGCGCCCACGATCCGTCCTGGACCGTCGGCGCGGTGGCCGCCGCCTTCGCCGCCGGGCAGGTCGGCCCCTTGAGCCCGGTCGGCCTGCACCGCACCGGCTGAGGCGAAGCCGCGCCGCGCGGAGCGAGCGGTCGGGCTGGTACGGTCCGCAGCCATGCGTGCCGGCCCGCTCGACCGCCTGCCCGCCGCCGCACCGACCGGCCGCGGCATCCCTGCCGCGAGCGTCAGCGGCGGGACAGGCCGTCCAGGAACAGCGACGTGCACTCCTCCGCCAGGCGGGTGATCGGGTAGGCCGCCGTCGGCTTGAACCAGCGCACCGACAGCCACACGGCGTCACGCATCAGCCGGTAGAGGATCTTGGGGTCGAGGTCGTCGCGGATCACGCCCTGGGCGATCCCGGCCTCGAGGACCTGCAGCCAGGTGGCCTGGACCTCCTTGCCGGCGTTGCGCAGGTATCCGAAACGCTCGATCTGCGTCAGGTAGTTGACGTCGTTCTGGTAGATCTCGGTGGCATGCGGATGTGCCTCGACCACCTCGAGCGAAGCCACGATGAGGTCGTGCAGCCGGGTCCGTGGGTCGGTGTCCGCGGCCATCACCCGCTTGTACCGCGTGCGCAGGTCGTCCAGATACGAGGTGACGATCTCGTCGACCATCGCCTCCTTCGACTCGAAGTGGTGGTACAGGCTGCCCGAGAGGATGCCGACCTCGTCAGCGATCTCGCGCACCGTGGTGGCCGCTACGCCCTTGTTGGCGAACAGCGCCGCCGCGCTGGCGAGAATCCGCTCGCGTCGGTCCCCAGATTCCCGCGCCATTCCGTGTCCTTTGCAATGAAGGAGATGTATCCCGCCGACTCAAGCACGGAGTGTACCGATCCGGTGAGAAACCGAGTGTAGCGTAATCAAGCAAGCGCTTGGTACGGTCGTGGGGCATGTCAGCCTGCGAGAGTAAGGCGGCCGAATACGGCAATGGCGAACAAACAGATGTCTCCAGACGAGGTCGTGTCCCGGCTGCGGTCCGGCATGACCATCGGGATCGGCGGTTGGGGGTCGCGGCGCAAGCCTATGGCCCTGGTCCGGGCGATCCTGCGTTCCGATCTCACCGACCTGACCATCGTCAGCTACGGCGGACCCGAAGTCGGCCTGCTGCTGGCCGCGAAGAAGGTCCGGCACCTGGTGTACGGGTTTGTGTCGCTCGACACGATCCCGCTCGAGCCGCACTTCCGCGCGGCCCGGGAGGCGGGTGCGGTCGAGGTCACCGAGTATGACGAGGGCATGCTGCGCTTGGGGCTGTACGCGGCCACCTGCCGGCTGCCGTTCCTGCCCAGCCGCGCCGGGCTCGGCTCCGACGTGCTGCGGATCAACCCGGCGCTGCGGACCGTCACCTCGCCCTACGGCGACGAGGAGCTGCTGGCGGTGCCGGCGCTGCACCTCGACGCGGCGCTGGTGCACCTCAACCGCGCCGACGTGTACGGCAACGCGCAGTACCTGGGCCCCGACCCGTACTTCGACGACCTGTACTGCACCGCCGCCGAGCAGGCGTACGTCTCGGTCGAGCGGATCGTGCCCACCGCCGAGCTGACCCGGCAGGCGCCGGTGCAGAGCCTGCTGCTGCAGCGGTGGATGGTGCACGGCGTGGTGGAGGCCCCCGGTGGCGCCCACTTCACCTCGTGCGAACCGGACTACGGTCGCGACGAGGGGTTCCAGCGCGAGTACGCGACGGCGGCCGCCGACCCGCAGCTGTGGTCGGCCTTCTACGACCGCTACCTCAACGGCGACGAGGACGCGTACCGCGCCGCTGTGCAGCAGCGGGAGGTGGCGGCGTGAGCGATACGGAGCGAAGCGGAGGTGTCGGCGTGACGAATGCGACCCGTGCCGAGGTGTGTGTCGTGGCCTGCGCCGAGGCATGGCGCGGCGACGGCGAGATCCTGGCCAGCCCGATCGGCATCGTGCCGGTCATCGCCGCCCGGCTGGCCCGCGCCACGTTCGAGCCCGACCTGCTGCTGTCCGACGGCGAGGCGACGCTGGTCCAGGGCACGTGGGCGATCGGCGCGCCACCGCCGGTGGTCGAGGGCTGGATGCCCTTCCGCGCCGTGTTCGACCTGATCTACGGCGGGCGCCGGCACGTCATGATGGGCCCGAGCCAGATCGACCGTTACGGCAACACGAACATCTCGGCGATCGGCGACTTCGCCCACCCGACCCGGCAGCTGCTCGGCGTGCGCGGCGCGCCCGGCAACACCGTCCACCACCCGACGAGCTACTGGGTGCCGCGCCACGGCCGGCGCACGTTCGTGGCGGCCGTCGACATGGTCAGCGGCGTCGGCTACGACCGGGCGGCGGCGGTGCCCGAGGCCGGCCGCTTCCACGAGGTGCGCCGGGTGGTGAGCAACCTGGGCGTGTTCGACTTCGCCACCGAGGACCACCGCATGCGGCTGGTGTCGGTCCACCCGGGCGTGACGGTCGCCGAGGTGCTGGACGCCACGGGTTTCGATCTGGTCGTACCCGCCGAGGTGCCCGAGACCCGTGAGCCCACGGCGGAGGAGCTGACCCTGATCCGCGAGGTGATCGACCCCAGCGGCGTGCGTGCCAAAGAGGTGGCCGGGTGACGTCCGGGGCCTTGCGCACGCCGATCTGCGACCTGTTCGGGATTCGGTACCCGATCGTGCAGACCGGCATGGGCTGGGTCTCCGACGCCCGGCTCACCGCCGCCACGGCCGACGCGGGCGGGCTGGGCATCCTCGCCAGCGCCACGCTGTCGTACGACGAGCTGGTTACCGGGATCGCCGACGTCAAGGCCCGCACCGACCGGCCGTTCGGGGTCAACCTGCGCGCCGACGCGCCCGACGCCGCCCGCCGGGCCGATCTGCTCATCCGTGAGGGGGTGCGGGTCGCCTCGTTCGCGCTCGCACCCAAGCCCGAGCTGATCGACAAGCTGAAGTCCGCCGGCGTGGTCGTGGTGCCCTCCGTCGGCGCCCGCCGGCACGCCGAGAAGGTCGCGGCCTGGGGCGTGGACGCCGTGGTCGTGCAGGGCGGCGAGGGCGGCGGGCACACCGGCCCGGTGCCCACGTCGCTGCTGCTGCCGCAGGTCGTCGACGCCGTGGACATCCCGGTCATCGCGGCCGGCGGCTTCTACGACGGCCGTGGCCTGGTCGCCGCGCTCGCCTACGGGGCTGCCGGGGTCGCCATGGGCACCCGGTTCCTGCTCACCACCGACAGCCCGATCGCCGAGGACGTCAAACGGCGCTACCTCGCCGCCTCCGTCACCGGCACGGTCGTCACCGACGCGCTCGACGGCGTGCCCCAGCGGGTGCTGCGCACGCCGTTCGTCGACGCCCTCGCCGGGCGGGCGTCCGGGCGGCGGCTGGCGAACGCGATCGGCAACGCCCGGGCGTTTCGCAAGCTGTCCGGCCGGTCGTGGCTGTCGCTGCTGCGCGAGGGGCGCGCGATGCGCGGCCACGGGCTGCGCTACGACCAGGTGCTGCTCGCGGCCAACACGCCGATGCTCATCCGCACGGCGATGGTCGAGGGCCGCGCGGACGCCGGGGTGATGGCCAGCGGCCAGGTGACCGGGCTCATCGAGGACCTGCCCAGCTGTGCCGAGCTGATCGAGCGGATCGTCGCGGAGGCCGCTGTCGCGCTGCAACGGCTCGCCTGATGCCCGCGTACTCCATCGAGGGCGTCATCCCGGTCGTGCATCCCACCGCCTACGTGCACCCCACCGCCGTGCTCATCGGCGACGTGCACGTCGGCGCGGGCTGCTATGTCGGGCCGCTGGCGAGCCTGCGCGCCGACTTCGGCCGCATCGTCATGCTGGAGGGGTCCAACCTGCAGGACTCCTGCGTCTTCCACACCTTCCCGGACACGACCGCGGTGCTCGGCCGCGCCGGCCATGTCGGGCACGGCGCGATCCTGCACGGCTGCCGCACCGGCGCGGGCGTGCTCGTCGGCATGAACGCCGTCGTGATGGACGGCGCGGAGATCGGCGAGGAGGCGTTCGTCGGCGCGCACGCGTTCGTGAAGGCCGGGTTCGTGGTGCCGCCGCGCACCCTCGCCGCCGGGTCGCCGGCCCGCGTGGTGCGCGAGCTGACCGCGCAGGAGCTCGCGTGGAAGGCCAACGGCACCCGGGTGTACCAGGAGCTGGCCGTGCGCAGCCGGGAGACGCTGCGCGAGGTCGCGCCGCTGGCCGAGGCCGAGGCGGGCCGCCCGCGGCTGTCCACCTCGGCGACGACGGCGGTTCCGCTCGGCACCGCCCGCGCTGGCCAACCAAACAAGCGCTTGGTAGAGTGACGTCATGGTGAGCAAACCCCCCGCCCACGGCCTGCTCGCGGGCCGCACGGTGCTCGTGACCGCCGCCGCCGGCACCGGCATCGGCTTCGCGACCGCGCAGCGGTGCGTCGAGGAAGGCGCGACCGTCGCGATCAGCGATCGCCACGAGCGGCGCCTGGCCGAGGCCGCCGAGCGCCTGGGCGCGCTCGCGGTGCCGTGCGACGTCACCGACGAGGCTCAGGTGCAGCACCTGTTCGACACCGTCACCGACCGGCTCGGCGGCCTCGACGTGCTGGTCAACAACGCCGGGCTCGGCGGCACCGCCAACATCGTCGACATGACCGACGAGCAGTGGCGCTCGGTGCTCGACGTGACCCTCACCGGCACCTTCCGCTGCACCCGGGCCGCGCTGCGGCACATGATGCCGCGCGGGCGAGGCGCGGTGGTCAACAACGCCTCGGTCATCGGCTGGCGGGCACAGGAGGGACAGGCGCACTACGCCGCGGCCAAGGCCGGGGTCATGGCGCTCACCCGCGTCTCCGCCGTCGAGGCGGCCAAGGCCGGAGTGCGGGTCAACGCCGTGGCGCCCAGCCTGGCGATGCACCCGCACCTCGCCAAGGTCACCACCGACGAGCTGCTCGACGAGCTCGCCCGGCGCGAGGCGTTCGGCCGGCCCGCCGAGCCGTGGGAGGTGGCCAACGTGATCGTCTTCCTGGCCAGCGACTACAGCTCGTACATGACCGGCGAGGTCGTCTCCGTCAGCAGCCAGCACCCGTAGTTTGGAGCCACCGCATGGTCGACGACAGCGCCGCCGGCGTGACCGGCGAGCCGTTCACCCTCGACGTCGAGCGCGGCAAGATCCGCGAGTTCGCGCGGGCCACCCGCTCGGCGAACCCGGCCTACCTGGAGGCGGAGGACCCGGTCGTACCGCCGACGTTCCTCACCACCGCGTTCTTCTGGCAGTCGGGGGCGAGCGACCCGTGGGAGGCCGTGGCCATGGACCAGCACAAGGGCCTGCACGCCGAGCAGGAGTACGTGTTCCACGGCCCGCCGCCGCGTGCCGGCACGCGGCTGACCGGACGGTCCCGCATCGAGTCGGTGACCCGCAAGGATGGCCGCTCCGGCCAGCTCGCGTTCGCCGTCATGGTGACGGAGTTCCACGACGAGACCGGCCGGCTCGTCGCCACCGCACGGCTGACCGGCGTGGAGACGGCATGACCCTCGTCATCGGACCCCTGACCCGCACCGACCTCGTCCGCTACCAGGGCGCCTCGGGCGACTTCAACCCGATCCACCACGACGAGGGCTTCGCCCGCGAGGCCGGGCTGCCCGCGCCGCTGTCGCTGGGCATGCTCCAGGCCGGGCTCCTGGCCACCTGGGCCACCGACCGGTTCGGCGCCGAGAACGTGCGCGCCTTCCGGGTCCGCTTCGCCGCCCGGGTCTTCCCCGGCGACACCGTCACCTGCGACGGCGAAGTCACCGCCCGGCGCACCGGCGCGGACGGCGAGGCACTGCTCGACATCGAGATGACCTGCAAGAAACAGGACGGAACCGTCGCCGTGTACGGCTGGGCGACCTTCGCGACAGATGAGGACGAATGATCGAGTCCACATTGGACGACCACGGCGTCGCCGAGATCGTCATGAACAACCCACCGGTCAACGCGCTGCCCGTCAAGGGCTGGTTCGACCTAGCCTCGGCGCTGCACGACGCCGGCGCCGACCCGGCGACGCGAGCCGTCGTCCTGCGCGCCGAGGGCCGCGGCTTCAACGCCGGCGTCGACATCAAGGAGCTGCAGGCCGCCCGCGACTTCGGCGCGCTCGTCGAGGTCAACCGCGGCTGCGCCGCCGCCTTCAGCGCCGTCTACGACTGCCCGGTGCCGGTGATCATCGCCGTGAACGGCTTCTGCCTCGGCGGCGGCATCGGCCTGTGCGGCAACGCCGACATCATCATCGCCGCCGACGACGCCACGTTCGGGCTGCCGGAGGTCGACCGCGGCGCGCTCGGCGCGGCCACCCACCTGTCCCGGCTGGTGCCGCAGCACAAGATGCGCGCCATGATGTACACCTCCGCCACCGCGACCGCGGCCGAGCTGCACGCGTTCGGCTCGGTGCTGCGCGTGGTGCCCCGCGACGAGCTGCGCGCGGCCGCCTTCGAGGTCGCGCACGACATCGCGACCAAGAACCCGGCCGTCATCCGCGCCGCCAAGGAGTCGCTCAACGGCATCGACCCCTGGGACCCCAAGCGCAGCTACCGCTACGAGCAGGGCTTCACCTTCGAGCTCAACCTCACCGGCGTCGCCGACCGCGTCCGGGACGAGTTCGGCCGGTCATGAGCGGTCCGGAGCGCAGCGGAGGGGCCGGTCACCGGCAACTCAGGTTGAAGTCATGCCGCGGTCGGAGCGAAGCGGAGGCGACGGCATGACCGGTGTCGATCTGACCGACAGCCCCGCCGAGGCCGCGTTCCGGGCCGAGGCTCGCGAGTGGCTGCGTGCCAACGTGCCCGCCTCGCCGCTGCCCTCCGGTGACACCCGTGAGGGCTTCGGCGCCCACCTGGAGTGGGAGCGGCGCCTCTTCGACGCCCGCTGGGCCGTGGTGTCCTGGCCGAAGGAGTACGGCGGGCGCGACGCCTCGCTGTGGGAGTGGCTCGTCTTCGAGGAGGAGTACTACGCCGCCGGCGCGCCGCAGCGGGTCACCCAGAACGGCATCTTCCTGCTCGCCCCGACACTGTTCGAGTTCGGTACCGCCGAACAGCGCGACACCCTCCTGCCCCGCATGGCCGCGGCGCGGGACCTGTGGTGCCAGGGCTGGTCCGAGCCCGGCGCCGGCAGTGACCTGGCCGCGATCGCCAGCCGCGCCGAGCGCGCCCCGGGCGGCTGGCGGCTCACCGGCCAGAAGACCTGGACCACCCGCGGCGCGTTCAGCACACACCTGTTCGGGCTGTTCCGCACCGACCCTGCCGCGCCACGCCACCGCGGCCTCACCTACTTCCTCGTCCCGCTGGACGCCGCGGGCGTCACCGTGCGCGGCTTCGGCCGCCTCGACGGCGACGAGGGCTTCGCCGAGGTCTTCCTCGACGACGTGTTCGTGCCCGACGCGGCCGTGCTCGGCGGCGTCGACCAGGGCTGGCGGGTGGCGATGGCGACCACCGGCTCCGAACGCGGCCTCACGCTGCGCTCGCCCGGCAGGTTCCTGCACACCGCCGAGCGGCTCATCGCCCTCGCGATCGCCCACCGGGACCGGCTGCGCCCGGCGACCCGCGAGCGCGTCACCCGCGCCTGGCTGCGCGCCCGCGCGTACCGCCACTTCACCCTGCACCAGGTGACCGGGCTCGTCGAGGGCCGCCCGCCCGGCGCCCGGGCCAGCCTGAACAAGCTCTACTGGTCGCAGCTGGACATCGACCTGCACGAGGTCGCGCTCGAGCTGCTCGGCGCCGAGGCGATCCTGGACACGCCGTGGACCCGCGGCTACCAGTTCTCCCTCGCCGGCCCGATCTACGCCGGCACCAACGAGATCCAGCGCAACATCGTCGCCGAGCGGGTGCTCGGCCTGCCCAGGGCCTGAAAAGGGGGAGCCGTGCGCTTCGCGCCGACCGACGAACAGGAAGCCCTCGCCGACGCCGTCCGCGAGCCGCTCGCCGACGCCGACTGGGACGCCCTCGCCGCGATGGACGTCTTCGCCGCGCTCGTCCCCGCCGACGCCGGCGGGCTGGGCCTGGCCGAGACCGACCTGGTCGGCGTGCTGACGGCGGCCGGCTACGCGGCCGCGCCGCTGCCGGTGTCCGCCACCGCGTTCGTCGCCGCGCCGCTGCTGGCGGCCGTGGGCGACCCGCGCGCCGCCGACGTGGCCGCCGGCCGGTCCCGAGTCGCGCTCGCCGGGCCGGGCGGCCTGGCCCCCTTCGGCGGGCACGCCGACTGGATCCTGCATCTCGACGGCGACAGCGCCCGCCTCGGTGCCGCGGCCGGCGCACCGGAGTCCACCGTGGACACCGCCCTCGATGCCGTGCGGTCGACCGGGGCCGAGATCCTCACCGGCGATCCCGCGATCGTGGGCCGCGCACGGTTGCGCGCCGGGCTCGCCCTCGCGGCCGAGATCGTCGGGCTCGGGCGGCGGATGCTCGACCTCACCGTCGAGTACGTCAAGCAGCGCCACCAGTTCGGCGTGCCGGTCGGCAGCTTCCAGGCCGTCAAGCACCACCTCGCCGACGCCACGCTCGGCCTGGAGTTCGCCGCGCCCGAGATCCTCGCCGCCGCGTGGGCGCTCGAGCACGACACCGACGCGGTCCGGGCCGTCGACGCGGCGGTCGTGCTCGCGGCCGAGGCCGCGCACGCCGCCGGCCGGGCCGCGATCCAGTGCCACGGCGCCATCGGCTACACCGTGGAATACGAGCTGCACCGGTACGTCAAGCGCGCCTGGGCCCTCGAGGCGCTCTGCGACACGGGCACCCGCCTCGACCGCCTCGCCGCATCCCTCGACCTATCGGAGGCCACCCATGAGTGAAGACGACGTCGTGCTGTACCGCACCGACGGGCCGGTGGCCGTCGTGACCATGCACCGGCCGCAGTACCGCAACGCGCAGAACTCCAAGATGACGTACGCCCTCGACGACGCGTTCTACCGCGCCGCGGAGGACGACGCGGTGAAGGTCATCGTCCTCACCGGCACCGGCGAGCACTTCTCGGCCGGCCACGACATCGGCACGCCCGGCCGCGACATCGACAAGACCTTCCCTCGCCGGGCCGGGCTGTGGTGGGACCATGTCGGCAAGGAGGGCGCCGAGAGCCGGTACGCCCGGGAGTCCGAGGTGTACCTGGGCATGTGCCGCCGCTGGCGCGAGCTGCCCAAGCCGACCATCGCCATGGTGCAGGGCGCCTGCATCGCCGGAGGGCTCATGCTCGCCTGGTGCTGCGACCTCGTCATCGCCGCCGACGACGCGTTCTTCGCCGACCCGGTGGTGCGCATGGGCATCCCCGGCGTCGAGTACTTCGCCCACCCGTGGGTGATGGGCCCCCGCTACGCCAAGGAGTTCCTCTTCCTCGGCGAGCGCGTGCCGGCCGAACGCGCCCTCGCCCTCGGCATGGTCAACCGGGTCGTGCCCCGTGCCGACCTGGAGTCGTCCACGATGGACATCGCGCACCGGATCGCGGCGATGCCGCGGCTCGGCCTGGCGTTGACGAAGAAGGCGGTGAACCAGGCCGAGGACCTCATGGGCCTGCGCGCGGGCATGGACTCGGTCTTCGGGCTGCACCACGTCGCCCACGCGCACAACGCCGAGGTCGGGAAGGACTCCCTCGCCGGGCACGACGCGCGCTCCATGCGCGACGGCGGCCGGTTGTGACGCAGCGGTACCTCGGTAGCGTCGCCCTGGTCACCGGGGCCGCTTCCGGCATCGGCGCGGCCACCGTGCGGCGGCTGCTGCGCGAGGGCGCCCGGGTCGCGGCCCTGGACGTGACCGCCCTAGACGCAAGCACGGACGGGAGCACGCAGGACAGCGCGCAGGTGCTGCGCCTGACCTGCGACGTGCGCGACGAGGCCCGGGTCGCCGACGCCGTCGCGCGCGCGGTCGCGTGGGGCGGGCGGCTCGACCTCGTCGCCAACGTCGCCGGGGTCGCCTCCTACCAGCACACCCGCGACGTGACGCTGGCCGAGTGGGAACGGCTGCTGGGCGTGAACCTCACCGGCACGTTCCTGGTCAGCCGGGCCGCCCTGCCGCACCTCGTCGCCTCGCGCGGCGCGATCGTCAACGTCGCCTCGCTCGCCGGGGTGCGCGGCTGGCGGTACAGCGCCGCGTACTCGGCGGCGAAGGGCGGCGTCGTCGCGCTGACCCGCTCCCTCGCCGTCGAGCTCGCGCCCGACGGCGTGCGGGTCGCCTGCGTGTGCCCCGGCTCGGTGGACACGCCGCTTCGCGCGGGGCTGACGCCGGTACCGGATATGCACCCGAAGCTGGACGGGCGCGGCGGTGCGCTCCTTGACCCGCCGGTCGCGGACCCGGCCGAGGTCGCCGCCGCGATCGCGTATCTCGGCGCGGCCGAGGCCCGCTTCGCCACCGGCGCGGTGCTGCGGCTGGACGGGGGAGCCGGTGCCTGAGCCGTCCACCATCGCTGACTTCGTCCGCGGCAACGATCCCGGCGGCGTGGCCTTCCACGCCCCCGAGGGGACGTTTACGTGGCGCGACTACGACGAGCTGTCCTCGCGCCTGGCACAGTCCTACGTGGACGCCGGATTCCTGCCCGGCGAGCGGCTGGCCGTGCTGGTGACCGGCGGCGCGCTCACCCACGTGGCCTACCTCGCGGCTCAGAAGGCCGGGCTGGTGACCGTCGGCATCGGGCCGCGCGCCGGGGACGCCGAGATCACGCACCTGCTGCGCAAGACGGGCGCGGTCGCCCTGGCCACCCGTGCGACGCACCGCGGCCGCCCCGGCGCCGAGATCGCCGCGCGGTGCGGCGCGGCCCGCCACGTCGTGCTCGACCTCGACACGCTGCCCTCGCCGCTGCCCTCGTCGCCGGCTGTCGGCCGGGGACTCGCGGCGCACGACGTCTTCTTCCTCAACTCCACGTCCGGGACGACCGGGGTGCCGAAGGTCGTGCGGCAGAGCATGGACAACCGCAAGTACTTCGGCCCGCTCGCGCACGCCGCCGGCCGGTTCGGCCCGGACGAGGTGTTCGCCAGCGTGCTGCCGGCGCCGTACGGCTTCGGGCTGTGGAGCGCGCACGTCGTGCCGGCCATGTACGGCTACCCGACCGTGCTCACCGCCGAGTTCGACGCGGCGCAGACCCTGCGGCTCATCGCCGAGCACCGCGTCACCGTGCTGTGCGCGGTGACCGCCCAGTTCATCATGCTGCTCAACGACCCCGGGTTCGCTGCGGCCGACCTGTCGTCGCTGCGGGTCATGTTCACCGGCGGCGAACGCGTGCCACTGGTCCGAGCCCGCGAGTTCGAGGAGCGCACCGGCTGCGCCGTGCTGCAGTTCTACGGCTCCAACGAGGCCGGGCCGATCTCGGTGACCACCGTGGACGACCCGCCGCAGCGTCGGCTGACCACCGCCGGCCGGCCGATCCCGGCGATGCGGGTGCGGCTGCTGGCCGGCGGCGAGGACGCGGCCGAGGGACAGGTCGCCGCGAACGGGCCCGGCTGCACGCCCGGCTACCTTGACGACGAGGCCGCCAACGCCGCCCTGTTCCGCCCCGACGGCTGGCTGCTGACCGGCGACCTCGGCGCGATCGACGAGGACGGGTACCTGTCCATCACCGGGCGGATCGCCGACTTCATCATCCGCGGCGGGCACAACGTCAGCGCGCTCGTCGTCGAGGAGGCGGTCGCGAGCCACCCGGCGGTGGCGGCGGTCGCGGTCGTCGCAGCGCCGGACCCGGTGCTCGGCGAGCGGGCGTGCGCCTACGTCGTGACCCGCGCCCCGCTCAGCCTCGACGACCTGCGGGGGCACCTGGACGCGGGCGGTGTGACGAAGCAGAATTGGCCGGAGCGCCTGGTGGCACTGCCGCAGCTGCCGCTGGGCACCGGCGGCAAGGTGGACAAGGCCGCCCTGCGCGCCGACGCCGCGGCGCGCTTCGCTACGGCTCCAGGCTGATGAGTGTCTGCGCCACCTGGCCGTCGCCGGCCGGGCGGCCGTCCACGGTGGCGTGGACGTCGAAGAGGTACCGGCGGCCGCGCACCTCGGCGAGCACGGCCGTCACGGTCAGGTCCTGACCCACGTGCGCCGGGCCGGTGTGCCGCACCCCGATCCACGTGCCCAGCGAGCCGGTCCTCGGGCCGTGCAGCGGGCGGAGCACGGCGGCGGCGGTTTCCTCCATGAACGCGATCAGCGCCGGGGTGCTCAGCACCGGCTCGATGTCCGGCACGTGGTCGGTGGTGACCGCCGCGGTGATGGGGAAGAGCTTGGTGTGCGCCGCGCCCGCACGCACGTCGGCGCGCAGCAGGGTGTGCGGGCGGGGCGTGCGCGCCGGGCCGCGGCGGACCTTGAGGTCGGCGATGATGCGCTCGCCCAGGGCGATGCGCACGGTGGCCGCGCTGCCGTCGCGGGTAACGACCCGCGCCGACGGGGCCCCGCCGACCGGGTCGCCGTGCCAGATCAGCTGCTCGACGTGGCAGCCGGCGGGCAGCGGGATCGGCGGGAGGGCCGCGCTCACCGGCACGTCGAGGGTCTCGCCGATCGGCGCCTGCCAGATGTCGTCCACGCTCGCACTCCCGCCTTGACACGGTTGATCTGCCCGGAACAGAATGACACAACCAAGCGCTTGTTTGGTAGATGGAAAGGGGGGCACGTGCAGTTCCCAACCGGAACGGCGCCCGCGCCCGGGAGCGTTCACGAGCGTTACGTCGCCGACCGCCTCGCCGAGGTCGGTCAGTGGGGCGAGGAGAACCTCCCGGACGTGGTCCGGCGCCACGCCGCGAAGAATCCCGACGGTCTCGCGTTCATCGCCGGGGACGACCGCATGACGTGGCGGCAGTTCGACGCCTGGTCGACCGCGTTCGCGCACCGGCTGGCCGAGGCCGGCCTGCCGCGTGGCGCCCGCGTCGGGGTCCTGCTGCCCGACGGGGTCGCCGTCCACGTGGTGTATCTGGCCGCCATCAAGGCCGGTGTCGTCGTGGTCGCGATCGGCCCGCGGGCGGCGCGCCTCGAGGTCCGCCACCTGATCACCGTGGGCGGGGCGACGGCCCTGGTGAGCCTTGCCGACCACCGCGGCGAGCCCGTCGCCGACATGGTCTCGGGGCTCGGCATCGACACGCACATCGTGCTCGCTGACGCGCCCGACTTCTCCGATGCATCGGATGCGCCGCTCGACGGGCGGGAGCTCGGGCTCGGCGACATCCACCTGCTCAACTCGACGTCGGGCACCACCGGCATGCCCAAGTGCGTGGTGCACAACCAGAACCGCTGGTACTACTACCACGAACTCGCCGTCGACTCCGGCGACCTGCGCGCCGACGACGTGTTCCTGACGCTGATCCCCGCGCCGTACGGCTTCGCGCAGTGGACCGCGAACTTCACCCCCACCCTGTTGGGCGCGCCCACGGTCGTCATGCCCCGCTTCGACGCCGACGAGGCGCTGCGCCTCATCGAGCGCGAACGGGTCACCGTCGTGTGCTGCGTCAGCACCCAGTTCATCATGATGCTCAACTCACCGGTGCTCGAGCAGGTCGACCTGTCGTCGCTGCGGTGCATGTTCACCGGCGGCGAGGCGGTGCCGTTCGAGCGGGCCACCGAGTTCGAGCGCCGCACCGGCTCGAAGGTCCTGCAGTTCTTCGGCTCCAACGAGACCGGCGCCCTGTCCCGCACCTCCGTGCGTGACACCACCGACCAGCGCCTGCGCACCGCCGGCCGGATCATCGACCCGATGCGGGTCCGCCTCTTCGCCGACGACGGTACCGACGTGACCGCCGCCGGCGGCCCCGGGCAGGCCGCGTGCGCCGGCCCGGCGACGTGCCTGGGATACTTCGCCGACCCGGAGGCGAACGAGAAGCTGTTCACGCCCGACGGCTGGATGCTCACCGGCGACATCTGCACCATCGACGCCGACGGCTACCTGCGGGTGGTGGACCGCAAGTCCGACTTCATCATCCGCGGCGGCAAGAACATCAGCGCCGCGGCGGTCGAGGACCAGGTCGGCACCCACCCGGCGGTCGCCATGGTCGCCGCGGTCGCCGTGCCCGACCCGACCTTCGGCGAACGCGTCTGCGCCTTCGTCGTCTTGCGCGAGGGGGCCAGCCTCGACCTGGACGCGCTGCGCGCCCACCTCGACGCCCGCGGCGTCTCCCGGGAGAACTGGCCCGAGCGCCTGGAGATCGTCGACGACCTGCCCCGTGGCTCCGGCGGCAAGGTCGCGAAGGCTCAGCTCCGCCAGCGCCTGCGCTGACGGTCGAGGGTGTGCCCTGCTCGTCGCCGAGCTGGACGGTGATGCCGTCCAGCTCGGCCTTGTTTTGAGCACACCGCTCGGGGTGACCGCTACGCCGGCTGAATCAGCCCCCGCAGGCGGGTCCGCTGGATCTGGCCCGTCGCCGGGGTGCGGGGGATCGCCGGCACCACCGCCACCCGCCGCGGCACCTTGAACGACGCGAGGCGGCCGTTCACGTGCTCGCGGACCGCGGTGACGGTCGGGGCCTCGCCGCCCGGCGGCACGACGACGACGGCGCACACGATCTCCCCCCAGCGGGGGTCTGGCAGACCGACCACGGCCACGTCCAGGACGCCCGGCAGGCCGCGCAGCGCGTGCTCGACCTCCGCCGGGCCGACCGACTCGCCGCCGGTGCGGATCACCTCGCGGGTGCGGCCGGTCAGATACAGGTAGCCTTCGTCGTCGAGCCGGCCGACGTCGCCGGAGCGGTAGACGCCGTCGAGCGGATCGGCGCCGAGGTAGCCGTTCATGAGCGCCGGCCCGCTGGTGCAGACCTCGCCATCGTCGTCCAGCCACAGGGCGTTGGGGGTCGCGGGGCGGCCGACACTGCCGGGCTTGCGGGCCAGGTCCCAGTCGTGCAGCGCGGCCATGCGGCCAGCCTCCGTCGAACCGTAGAGGATCGTGGTGGTGGTACCGGGCAGCCGGGCCTTGATGCGCTCGACGAGGTCGGCGGCGACGCTCGACGTGCCGGTGTCGGCATGCCGCAGCGAACGCAGGTCGGCGCGGCGGTGCTCGGGGTCGAGCAGGCGCTCCCACACGGCCGGGATGCAGTACAGCGCGGAGGCGCGGCGGTGCCGCACCACGTCGATCATGTCGGCGGCGTCGGCGCGGCGGACCAGGTGCACGGCGGTGCGGTGCTGCCACGCCTCCATGACGTAGTGCCAGCCGCCGTAGTGGTACAGCGGGAAGGTGCACACCACGCCGCCGTCGCCGCGCAGGCCGCTGGTGAACGTGCCGCCGCCCGGCGCCGCGCGCAGCCAGCTGGCCCGGTGGCTGACCAGGGCACCCTTCGGCGCGCCGGTGCTGCCGCTGGTGAGATACAGGATGTGCGGCTCACGGTCGTCCAGCGGCATCGGGGCGAAGCCGGCGGCGCCGCCGTCCAGGATGGACGGTGGCCGCACCGGATCGGTGAAGTCCACATCGGACACGACCAGCCGGGGGTCCACATAGGCGCGGACGCGGTCGCGCTCCGCGACCGGCAGGCCCGGGTTGACGGGCGCGAAGACGGCGCCGATCCGCGCGCAGGCCACGAACACCTCGACGGAGCGCAGGGTCGGGGTCACGCACCACAGCACCGTGTCGCCGCGGGTGACGCCGAGGCCGGCGAGGGCGTTGGCGGTGCGGTCGGCCGCGGCGTGGAGCTCGCGGAAGGTCAGCTGGTCGGGGCCGAGCGTGGCCGCCACGGCGCCCGGGACGGTCAGTGCGGCCGTGGTCACGATGTCGCCGATGAGCAGGCTCACGCTCGGCTCCAGTCGAAGAGGTCGACCTGGGCGGGGCCGAGAGCGCCGTACCGCCCCTTGTCGCGGGTGATCTCCAGGGCCTGTGGCAGCGCCTCGACGCCGGCCAGGCGGTGGGTGATGAGGCAGGAGACGTCGACGTCGCCGCGGCCGACCAGGCGCAGGGCGTGCTCGAAGGCGCCGCTGCCGGGGGAGTAGCCGCCGGCGCCCGAGCGGGGGTGCAGCAGCGTCACCGAGCGCTCCCGCATCCGGGCGAGGGGCGCGCGGGCCTGATCGGGCAGTACCGACACCATCACGATGCTGCCGCCGCGCCGCACGCAGGCGGCGGCCAGGCCGAACGTGTCGGCGCCGGCGGTTTCGAAGACCACGTCCGCGCCGATGCCCTCGGTGGCGGCGAGGACCTCGGCGGCCACGTCGCCGGCGGCGTCGAGGACCAGGTCGGCGCCGGCCCGCTTGGCCAGTTCCCGCTTCGCGGGGCTGCGGCCGCTGACCATGACGAGCCCGGCGTTGCCGTGCCGGGCGACCTGGGTGTGCAGCACCCCCATGACGCCAGCCCCGATGACGAGCACGCTGTCGCCGGGGCGGACGCCGGCGGCCGCGTGGCCGTGGATCGCGCCGGCGAGCGGCTGGATCGCGGCGGCCTGCGCGGCGCTGACGCCGTCGGGGACGCGCACGAGGGTCCGCGCGGGGACCACGACACGCTCGGCGAAGGCGCCGGGGCTGGTGAAGCCGAGGATGGCGGGGGAGGGGCAGGCGTCGGGCCGGTCCCGCCGGCAGGCGGCGCAGCGGCCGCATGCCGCGGTTTCCACGGCGGTGACCCGCGCGCCGGCCCAGGACTCCTCGACGCCGGGGCCGAGGGTGCCGACGACGCCGGCGAACTCGTGGCCGCCGAAGCGGGTGGGGCCGGCCGCCAGGCGGTCGGCGAGCACGGCGTGCATGGCGACCGGCTCGCCGGCCAGCAGCATGCACTCGGTGACGCTCGGCTGGACGCATGCGACGTCGATGACGACCTCGCCCGGCCCGGGCACGGGGTCGGGCACCTCCTCGACGGCCGCGTCGCCGAAGCCGCGCAGGACCAGAGCCCGCATCCGTGACCTCCCTTGACGTTGAGATTAGATTTTGTATTCAATATCGAAACCACGTCAAGACTCAAGCTGCCTTCAAGGCCGAACCGTCGGGAGCCGCCCATGGAGCGCGAGGTGCTCGTCACGGGCATCGGCGGGCAGGGAATCCAGCTGCTCGCCAAGACCCTTGCCCTGGCCGCCACCCGGGAGGGGCAATACGCCATGCTCGCCGCCGACTACGGCGGCGAGATGCGCGGCGGCCCGTCCAAGGCCGGCGTGGTCATCGGCGACGCCCCGCTGCGGGCACTGCCGATCCTGCCCTCGGCCTGGTCGGCGATCTTCGCCCACCACCGCCACACCGAGGGCGTCGAGGAGCGGCTGCGCCCAGGCGCACTGGTGCTGGCCAACACGCCGCTGGTCGACCCGGAGGCGTTCCGCGACGACCTGCGCGTCTTCGCCGTGGACGCCGTCGCCGTCGCCCGGCGGGTCGAGGCGCCCAACGCGTCCGGCTTCGTGCTGCTGGGCGCCTACAACGCGCTCACCGCGCTGGTCGGGGCGCCGGCACTGGTCTCGGCGATGGAGGAGCTGCTCCCGCCGTACCGACGCCAGCACGCCCCCGCCAACGCACGCGCCCTGCAGGCGGGCGCCGATGCTCTGCGAGGAGTGACCGTATGACCCTGGAACTGCTGGAAGGCAGCGCCGCGATCGCCGAGGCCGCGATCGCCGCAGGCTGCCGCTTCTTCGCCGGCTACCCGATGTCGCCCTTCACCGGCCTGCTGGAGCACATGTCGCGCCGGCTGCCCACGACCGGCGGCGTGTGCCTCAACGCCGAGAGCGAGATCGAGGGCGTCAACATGACCCTGGGCGCCGCCGCGGCCGGCGCGCGCGCCGCCACCGGCTCCTGCGGCCAGGGCATCGCGCTCATGCAGGAGGCGATCGCCGAGGCCGCGCTCAACGAGACCCCGTTCGTCGTGTTCAACCTCGCCCGCAACCAGCAGGACTACTTCCAGGCCACCCGCGGCGGCGGCTGGGGCGACTACCGGACGATCACGCTCGCGCCGAAGGACATCCCCGAGGCCGTCGAGCACACCCAGTTGCTGTTCCACCTCGCCGACAAACACCGCGCCCCGGTCATGCTCTACGGCGACCCGCTGCTGGCGCAGACCCGCGTCGGCGTCGACATCCAGCGCCGCGACTTCGGCGAGCTGCCGCCGAAGGACTGGGCGCTGGACGGCACCGGCGGCGGCACCGGCCGCAGCCGGCAGGTGTGGACCTGGGCGATGGGCAAGGCCACCGACCCCGGCCCCGGCCCCGACGGGCACTGGCGGGCGATCGCCGAGAAGTTCGACCGCATCGGCGAGCTCGAGGCCCGCCACGAACAGTCCGATGTGGACGACGCGGAGACCGTCGTGGTGTCGTTCGGGTCCGCGGCCAAGTTCGTCGAGCACGTCGTGGCGCAGCTGCGCGCCGAGGGCCACCGCATCGGCTGGTTCCGGCCGATCACCCTGTGGCCGTTCCCCGGCGACGCGCTCGCCGCCGCCACCCGCACCGCCCGGCGGGTCCTCGTCTTCGAGCTCAACGCCGGGCAGATGGTCGACGACGTGCGCATCCACGCCCACGACCGGCGGGCCGTGCGGTTCATCGGCGGGGTCAGCATCGCCGAGTCCGGCCTGTCGTACGGCCCCCTGCTCGACGCCCCCGTGATCCGCCGGCGCATCCTGGAGGCGCTATGACCGACGTAACGATCGACACCACCCGGCCGCCGGTGCGTGACGCGCGGCAGGTCGCCGACTTCAAGCCCAGCCTCATCCTCGGCGAGCACTCGCTGTGCCCCGGCTGCGGCGAGCCGGTCGCGCTGCGGCTGCTGCTGGAGGTCTTGCAGGAGCTGGACATCGTGCAGCGGACCATCGGCGTCGTGGGACACGGCTGCTACGGCAGCTTCGTGCGCATCATGGACGTCGACGTCCTGCAGTGCCTGCACGGACGCGCCCCGTCCTGCGCCACCGGCATCAAGCGCGTGCGCCCCGGCGTCGCCGTGTTCACCCTGCAGGGCGACGGCGACATGGCCAACGAGGGCCTGCAGGAGGTGCTGCACGCGGCCGCCCGCGGTGAGAACATCACCTGCGTGATGCTCAACAACGGCGTCTTCGGCGACACCGGCGGGCAGCAGACCGCCACCACCGTGCTGGGCCAGCGCACCAAGACCAGCATCGACGGCCGCGACCCGGCGGCCCACGGCTACCCGATCCCGGTCGCCGACCTCGTCGCCGGGCTGCACGGCGTCGGCTACGTGGCCCGCGGCGCGGTCTCCACCGCCGGCTCGGTCCTGCAGACCAAGCGGATGCTGCGCCGGGCGTTCGAGACCCAGCTGGCCGGCGGCGGTTTCTCCCTGGTGGAGATCCTCACCATGTGCCCGACCGGCTGGTTCGTCCCGACCGTCGAGGGGCCCGCCTACCAACAGGACACCATGGAGCAGACGTACCGGCTGGGGGAGCTGGTGACCGGGTGAAGCTCGAGCGGTCCAACACCAGCGAGGCCGTCGCCGCCTACGTGCTGCGACGCCTCTTCGACGGCGACCTGCGCAGCGGCCAGCGCCTCGACCTCGACGCCATCGCCGAGGAGCTCGGCGTGAGCCGCGTGCCGGTTCGCGAGGGCCTCATCCAGCTGGAGCGCGACGGCCTCGTCGAGCGCGCACACTACCGCCGGGCGTTCGTCGCCGAGTTCGACGACGCGACCGTGCGGGAGGCGTTCGAGCTGTACGGCATGCTCAGCGCCCTGACCAACCGGCGCGTCGCGCGCCGGCGTGACCCGGCCGTGCTGGAGGCGCTCGGCAAGCTCGACGAGGCCCTCGCCCGCTGTGACGGCCCCGACGAGTTCGAGTCCCTCGCCCGTGAGTTCCGCCGCGTCGTCAACGTCGCCGGCGCCGGCAACCACCTGCGGGCGCTGCTGCGCACCTTCAGCGGCCTCGTGCCGGTCGCGGCCCGGTTCTCCATCGACGACGCCCTCGCCGACGAGCGGGCGGCGCTGCACGCGGAATACGTGGCCCTGCGCGACGGCGACCCGGCCGCCGCCGGCGCCGCGGCCCTGGCCCACCTGCGCCTGACCGCCGACAACGCGATCCGGGCGCTACGCCGTCGCGGGGTCTTCCCGCCCGGCGACCGTTCGGACACCGACGACCCCGGCTGGGACGACGCCGCCCGGATCGTGGAGGGGAGTGAAACATGAGCCGGACTACACGCGGGACCTTGGTCATCGACGTCGAGCGGTGCAAGGGCTGCGAGCTGTGCATCACCGCCTGCCCGCCGGACGTGCTCACCATGTCCAGCGCCCTCAACGAGCAGGGGTACCGCTACCCCGAGCTGCACGAGGGCTGCACCGGCTGCACAGCCTGCCAGCTGGTCTGCCCCGACTACGTGTTCTCGGTCTACCGGTATACCGGCACCCCCAAGGCTTGATGCCGTACGGCTACAGGACCGCTCCGCGAGGTGCCAGTTCCATGGTCGCCACGCCGCGCCCGTACAGGACGACCACCCGGTCGGCGTGGCGGGTGCGGATCATGCCGGAGTCGTTGGCGAGGGCGGTGATCGCGTGCTCGGCCACCTCGGCGTTGTCGGAGGTGTCGGGCTCCTCGTACGCGACGTCCAGACTGTCGCCGGTGATCAGCCGAACACGCAGGACAACCTCTGCCATAACGGTCAGCCTACGCCGCCAGTGATGCTCAGTTACCGAGGGTGAGCAGGCTGATAGCCGGTGGGTGAGGCGCGCCCCGGGCCGGCGAGGAGGGTGTTGACGCCCGTGTCGGGTGACCGCCACGGCCTCGTGGCCGTGCTCGCGACCGGGGCGGGTGTCACAACCCGCGGGCTTGTGCTGTCTCACGAAGGGTAAAGGGCACTGCCCGTCCCACTCTTCGAGGAGGTCCTGTCATGCCTGATGTCGAGTCCACGACCGCCGGGCGGAAGCCACGATCGAACGCGTGGCAGTCGGCGCTCACCGTGGTGCAGGAGGCGGCGCCTCCGTTCATCCCGGCGGGCGCGCACGCGATGACCGTCGTCATCGAGTTCCCACCGGGCGACCCTGGCACCCCCGCGCATCGGCACTCCGGACCGGCGTTCGGCTATGTGCTGGAGGGCGAGATGGTGTTCGAGCTCGAGGGTGAGCCACCGCGTGTCCTCCGGGCCGGTGAGGCGTTCTGGGAGCCGGGCGGCGATGTCATCCACTACCAGGACGGCAACAACCGCGACGACATCCCGGTGCGTTTCACCGTGACCATGCTCTGCGAACCGGACAAGCCGATGCTCACGCTCGTGGACGAGGACGAACTCGCCCAGCGTCAGAACCGCCGGGCCCCGCGCGCGAACTGACGTCCGTCATCCGAGCACCAGGGAGGTCAAGAAGATGAAGATCGCTGTCATCGGTGGGACCGGGCTCATCGGATCGCAGGTGGTCAAGATCCTGAACACGAGGGGGCACGAGGCGATACCGCACTCGCCCTCCACAGGTCTGGACCTGCTCAGCCGGAAGGGGCTGCCCGAGGCGCTCGCGGGCGCCGACGTCGTCGTCAACCTGACGAACTCGCCGACCTTCGACGAGGCCTCGCCCGCGTTCTTCCAGACGAGCATGGACAACCTGCTCACGGACGCCGCCGCCGCCGGTGTCGGTCACGCGGTCGTCCTCTCCATCGTGGGCGCCGATCAGGTGCCGGACCTGGTCTACTACCGCGCGAAGGTGCTGCAGGAGAACATCCTCAAGGCCGGCCCCATTCCGTACTCGATCGTCCGCGCCACGCAGTTCTTCGAGTTCGTCGACGCGGCGCTCTCCTGGACCGCCGACGAGAGCACCGTCCGCCTGCCCACCACACTCGTGCAGCCCATCGCCGCGGCCGATGTCGCCCACGCCGTGGCCGACGTCAGCGCGGGCGCCCCGCTGCGGGGCACCCGCAACGTCGCCGGTCCCGAGGTCTTCGCGCTCGACGAGCTGGGCAGGATCACCCTGGCCGCCCGCGGTGACGACCGCACCGTCGTCACCGACAACAGCGCCGGCATGTTCGCGGCCGCCTCGGGCGACGCCCTCATCGCCAAGGACGGCGCGGCCATCGCCAAGACCACCTACCGGGAGTGGCTCGCGCGTTGACCCGGCCGTGCCCGTACGGCGTCCGTCGTGCGGGCCCGGTCAGGAATCACACCGTCGAGAACTCGACGCCGGCGAGGCTGAGGCCGTAGTCCCACAGGCGGGCGGCCTCGGCCTCGTCGCGGGCGGAGCGGTAGATCGCCAGCCCGGTGAACTGGCCGAATCCGTCCGGCCCGTCCAGGCGGCCACCCTGGGCCTGCGGGCTCGTGGCCGCGTACAGGACGGGCAGCAGCCCCTGGTCGACGCCGTGGACCAGCACGCCCCAGCGGGCCAGCCGGGTCATGATCGCCTCGTGCGGCGGCGATGGCAGCGAAGACGTGCCTGTCACAGATCCCGCGGCTGCGCTGTCTGCCCTGGCGAAACGACTCCCGCGGCGCTGGTGGGCGGAGTTCGATACAGGGATCACCGGAGGGAGAAGGGCGGTGGTGCGCGGTGAGGACCACTCGACTCGAGGCGTTCAGTGACGGAGTGCTTGCCATCATCATCACGATCATGGTGCTGGAGCTCAAGGTGCCGGACGGACACCGCCTCCCCGACCTCATTCACACCAGCGGCGTCGGCCTGCTGACATATCTGCTCAGCTTCGTCTACGTCGGCATCTACTGGAACAACCATCACCACATGTTTCACCTGGTACGGCGGGTCACTGGCGGGGTGCTGTGGGTGAACCTGGCGCTGTTGTTCTGCCTGTCGCTGTTCCCGTTCACGACAGCCTGGATGGACGATTCGCGGTTCGCGCGGACTCCGGTCGTCCTGTACGGCCTGAACCTGCTCATCGCGGCCATCGCGTACTTCGGGCTCCAGACGGTGATCATCCGGCAGCAAGGGCCGGAGTCGCCGCTGCGGCAGGCCGTCGGCAAAGACGTCAAAGGCAAGGTCTCCCCGGTGCTCTACCTCGCCGGGATCCTCGGCGCCCTGGCGATCGACCGGAGCGGCCATGCAGGAGTTTCGATCGCCCTGGCATGCTTCGTCTGTGTGGCGATCATGTGGATCATCCCCGACCGCCGCATCGACCGGGTCGTCCGTCAGCACGAGACTCCGGACTGACGGCGAGGTGCCCGCGGGCGGCGGCCACCTCAGGGCGCTACCGTCCGGTCACGGTCCGCTGTTGCCGCGGACGCGGGTGGGTGGATAGCTTTCCGCTCGTCTGCGATGGTGGCGTCTCGGGCGGGGAGCTGGAGATCATGGGGATCGACCACGCGGAAGAGATCACACGCGAGCTTTCCGCGGCACCCGAGCGCCCGCGGCGCAGACGGCCCCGCGGCCGGTGGGCCGTCGCGTGGGCCGCCGGGGCGATCGCGGCGGCTGGGCTGACCTGGGCGGCCTGGGCCGGGGCGGTCGACCACGTGCCGCTGCTCAATCGCGCCGTGGCCGGGGGCCTCGAGGTGGCGGGCTGCGCGCTGCTGCTCGCCGCGTGGTGGGGCCGGGAACGGCGGTGGGTCACCCGCACGCTCCCCCTCCTGCTGCTGTCCGTCGCCGTGCTCGTCGGCCTGATCGCGCTCACCCTGTGGATGACCGGCACGGTGACCGACGCCTACCCGCCGACGTTCGCGCTCTGGGTCGGCGCCGGGTTCGCCGCACTCGCGGGATGCCCGCTGATCCTGCGCCGCCGCCTCACCGGGCTTGCCGTCGCCTGGCGTAAGGCCGCGGCCGTGACCGCGGTGCCGTTGACGCTCGCGGGCGCGTTCATGCTCATCGACCAGCAGTACGGCATCTGGCCGCAGATCGGCGACGTGCTCGGCCACTCGGGGGCCATCGACGGCCAGCAGGCGCACGACCTGATCGGCGGCGCCGTCAGCAGCCCAGGTGGCGCCCCACCCGCACACGGGGTGATCGTCAGCCTGGACGCCCCGGCCACCCGGTCACACTTCCCGCACCGCCCCGGCGTGGTGTTCCTGCCGCCCGCGTACTTCGGCCCCGGCCGCGCGACGCTGCCGGTGCTCGTCATGCTCGTCGGCTCGCCCGGCACCCCGATCAACTGGCTCAAGTCCGGGCACGCCCAGGACACCGACGACGCGTATGCCGCGGAGCACAACGGGCGGGCGCCGGTGCTGGTGGTGGTCGACCAGAACGGCTCCGCGACCGGCGACACCGAGTGCGTCGACAGCCCCCAGGGCAACGCTGAGACCTACCTGACCGCCGACGTGCCCGCGTTCGTCACCGGCACCCTGCACATCGAGCACGCCGCGTCGAGCTGGGGCATCGCCGGGTTCTCCGAGGGCGGCACCTGCGCCCTGGACCTCGTCCTCGGCCATCCGGACATCTACCGGCACGTCGTCGACTTCGGCGGCGACGCGCGGCCGAACCTCGGCAACCCCGCGCACACCCTGAGCGCGCTGTTCGGCGGCGACGTCGCCGCCCAGCAGGCGCACGACCCCGCGCGCCTGCTGAGCACCCGCCGGTACCCCGGCGTGACGCTGTGGTTCGGCGCCGGCGCCGACGACGCCCGCGGCATCGCCGTCGGGCGGCAACTGGCCGACGACGCCACCCGGGCCGGGGTCGTCACCCACCGGTTCGTCGACACGGGCGGGCACAACTGGCAGTTCGCCAGCGTCGGCTTCGCGCGGGTCCTGCCGCAGCTGTGCGACGAGATGCTCGCCAGCGGTCCGGCACCCGCCCAGAGCCACCTCCGTCGGTCGGGTGCTGCGGGCCACGACGCCACCGGGTGACCGGAGCGCCTCGGCGGGCCCCCGCGCCACTCAGTCATCGACCTGGTGACAGGTGTCCATCGCCGACGCGTCGCGGATCGGGATGCGCACGACGAGCGCCGTGCCGTGCCCGGCGGGGCTGCTGATGTCGATGTGGCCGCCGAGCGTTTCGACGCGGTCCTGAAGGCCGATCAGGCCGGAGCCCTTGCCGGTCTTGGCCCCTCCGATGCCGTCGTCCTGGATGGAGAGTTCGAGGGTCGCGTCGTCCGCCTTGACGTCGATGTGTACGAGGGTCGCCCGGGCGTGCTTGGCGGTGTTCGTGATCGCCTCCGACACGATGTAGTACGCGCCCACCGCGACCTGTTCGGGCAACTGTCGATCGATGCTCAGCGTGAGGTCGACCGGGATGGGACTGCGCCGGGCGAGGGTCTTGATCGCCGGGCCGAGTCCGCCCTTGGACAGGATCGCGGGGTGGATGCCCCGTGAGATCTCCTGCAGGTCCTGGAAGGCGCAGTTCAGACCGTTCGCCACCTGTGAGAGCTGTTGCCTGAAGGCGCCGAGTCCGGCCGGCACCGAGGTCTCCATCATGCGGAGCTGGAGGCCGAGTGCGATGAGCCGCTGCTGTGCGCCGTCGTGCAGGTCCTGCTCGATGCGGCGGCGGGCGTTGTCGCCGGCGGCGACGATGCGGGCGCGGGAGGCGGTGAGCTGTGCGTGGCTGTCGGCGTTGGCGATCGCGGTCGCGACGAGCTCCGTGAAGTCGGCGATGCGTGTTTCGGCCTCGGCCGGCAGGGGCTCGGGGTCCTTGGACAATACGACGGCCACGCCCCAGACGCGGCCCTCAACGATGATCGGCGCTCCCACTCCGGAATGAAAGCCTATGTCCCGTGCGAGCTTGGCGCTGGGGCCCACGGCATTGTCGTAGTCGTCTATCCGGGCGGCGCGGCGGGTATGGCGCACCATCACCATCAGGCTGTCGCCCTCGACCCGGAACGTCTCCCTTTTGCTGAGCATGTTGCGACCGGCGAGTCTGGTGGCCGTGCCGTCCGGCTCGTAGCGCAGTAGCGCCGTGGCCTCCTGGTCGAGGACCCGGCCCAGTTCCTCGATCACCGCGTCGAACACCTCGGCCGGTGCCGCGCCGTGCGCGACCAGCGTCGCCACTCGTCGCAACGCGGCCTGTTGCTCGGCGAGCGAGCTGGCCTTCTGGCGGCTCACCTGCAGCGAGTTGGTGATCGCCTCCCGGTCGCGTGCCGCCCGCAGCAGCGGCTCCAGGGACGGAACCATCCGCTGCCGGAGGCGTTCCAGCGTGTGTTCGGGCAGGTCCGCCGGGACCAGCAGGGTGCCCAGGATCGTCGTGCCGTCGCGCAGCGGGAACGCCACGCGGTGTTCGTCCCCCGCCACCGCGTCGAGATCGATCGATGTTCCTGGCAGGTCGAGCGAGTGTGCGATCCGCCGGGCCGTCATGTCCAGCGCCGAGCGCAGATCGCCGGCTCTGAGCATGAGGCGGGCCAGTTCGGCGGCGAGATCGGCCTCCCGGCGGCGTTCGGTCGTCTCCAGTGCGAACGCGCGGGCCAGGTCGGCAAGGCCGCTGACCAGGAGCGCGGTGACGATGAAGAGCGCCAGGTCCGCCAGATCCCCGCGGGCGGAGAGGTTCAGCACCCCGTACGGCAGGACGTGGAAGTAGTTGAAGGCGATGGCGCTGGCCAGCGATGTCGCCACGCCGAGCGCGGCGCCCCACACGATCGAGACCACCAGGACGCCGACGAGGTAGACCGCGCCTCTGGCGTCCTGCACAGCGGCGTGGAACGGGAACAACGCCAGGGTCTCCGCGCCGATGAGCGCCACCGCGACCGCGATCCCGAGCGCGAGTGGCGGTGTCTTCGCACGCAGCAGCAGCGACAGCAGCCGTGCCCGCATGGGCGGCCGCCCCTTCCCGCGTCGCGTCACCAGGGATGAAGGTCGCGCACTGCCAACTGGCCGTTGTCCTCGCTGTCGCGACGCCGCTTATGCCATCCGTTCGATCTTACTGAGACTTCGCCGGGGATGCCGTGCCGTTGAACGACCTGCGGCGCTTGCCGCCGCAAACTGGCTGAGCAACAGTTGGACATGGGCCCGGATGTCGGCGAGGTGATCGCAGTGGAGTTCACCGCCTTCTTGATCGCGCTGGTGGCAGTGGCGGTGCTGTCGTCCGCCGGTGCGTGGATAGCCAGGCGCCGAAGCGCAGACCCGGCGACCGGCGAGGTGACGCCGCGCGGCGAGCGTGACGAGGCCGTGCTGGCCGAGTGGCTGCTCGCCGGTTACCTGTCGGCCGAACAGTATCGGCGGGACATGGCCGTCCTCGCCGCGCGGGACGCGCGCCGTCATCCACTGGTCACCCCGCCTGATCGATGACCGGGTAGCGCGACCACCCGGCGACGAGCTATCGATCGATCGTGATGGCCGTGACGACCAGACTGGACTGCGCCAGCCATCGGCCGGTCATCTGGGTCAGCATTCCCCGGCCGGGCAGCACGGGCCCGGGCACCAGCAGCCGCACGTCGAACGTTCCGCGGTCCGGGTCGAACGTGATGTCGGCCTCGTCGAAGTCGAGCCAGCGGCGAGCCAGCGGGTACCACGTCTTGTAGACAGACTCCTTCGCGCTGAACAGCAGCCGGTCCCAGCGCACCTCGGGCCGCTGGGTGAGCAGCTCCTCCACCCGGTCCCGCTCCGCGTCGAGGGCGATCGAGGCGAGCACGCCGGTGGGCAGGGGCCCGTTGGGCTCGGCGTCGACGCCGAGCGACGCGATGTCGCGGTCCCACGCGACGACGGCCGCCCGGTAGCCGGTGCAGTGGGTGATGCTGCCGACGATCCCGGACGGCCAGAGCGGCTCGCGCTTCGGGCCCGACAGCAGTGCCGCCGGCGGCGCCCCGAGGCCGGCGAGGGCCTGGCGGGCGCAGTGCCGGGCGGTGGTGAATTCGAGGCGCCGCTTCTCGACCGACCCGGCGACCAGGGCCTCCTCCTCCGGCCACAGCTTCGCCTCGGGCGGGTCCTCGAAGACGTCGACGCCGACCGACCGGTCCGGGAGGATCTGCTCAATCATCGCTGGTACTCCACGATCGGAGCATGCTTGGCGATCGGCCCGATGGCAAGTCGGAAGGTCCGGCGCCTCGCGGCAGGGGCCGGCCTACTGCAGGCCGCTGCGGACGGACGTGATGCGCTGCGTGTTGAAGCCGAGCCAGTGCATCCGGCCCACATAGCGGGCGTGCTCGATCTTGATGCAGCGATCCTTGATCACTCGCAGGCCGGCTTCCTCGGCGATCCGCGTGCCCTCCGCGTTGATCACGCCGAACTGGCACCAGAGGGCGCCGGCGCGGATCGCCACGGCGTCGCGCGCGATGCCCGGCAGCGCATCCGGCGCGCGGAAGACGTTCACGACGTCCACCGGCACCGGTACGTCCAGCAGGCTCGCGTAGCACGTCTCGCCGAGGATCTCCGTCTCGCGGGGATTCACGGGGATCACGCGGAAGCCGTGCCGTTTGAGGTAGTAGCCGACGAAGTAGCTGGCCCGCAGCTCGTTGTTCGACAGGCCCACGATCGCGATGGTCCGTGCGCCGTGGAGCACCTGCTGGATCGTCAGCGGGTCCTGGTACAGCGTGAGATCGAGGTCGGTCATGTCCGTCGCTACCCTCTTCCCGCCGCTGCGGCGACCTGGGCGAAACCCTGCTCGAGGTCCCAGATCAGATCCTCGACGGACTCGGTGCCGACCGACAGCCGCACCGTGCCCGGTGCGACGCCAGCCGCCCGGAGCTCGTCGTCGCTGAGCTGGCGATGCGTCGTGCTGGCCGGGTGGATGATCAGGCTCTTCGCGTCGCCGACGTTGGCCAGGTGGGACCAGAGCGTCACGCCGCGGATGAGGTCCTGCCCGCCGGTCCGCCCGCCGGCGCACTCGAACGAGAACACCGCGCCCGCGCCGCGGGGCAGATACTTCTCCACCAGCGGCTGGTATCTGCTCGCCGGCAGGCCGGCGTAGGTCACATTGGCCGCGAGTTCGTGCGACTCGAGGAACGCCGCGACCGCCCGCGCGTTGGCGACGTGGCGATCCATCCGCAGTGACAACGTCTCGAGTCCCTGCAGGAACAGGAACGCGTTGAACGGCGAGAGCGCCCCGCCGAGGTCGCGCAGGGTCTCGGCCCGCAGCTTCATCAGGTAGCCGTAGGTGCCGAACGTCTCGTGGAACTGTAGGCCGTGGTAGGCCGGCGACGGATCGGCGATCACGGGAAACCGCCCGTTGGACCAGTTGAACGTGCCGGCCTCGACGACGATGCCGCCGATGCTCGTGCCGTGGCCGCCGATGAACTTGGTCGCCGAGTGGATCACGATGTCGGCGCCCCATTCGATCGGGCGGCACAGATACGGCGTCGCGAACGTGTTGTCCACGATCAGTGGCAGCTCATGCTCGTGGGCGATGGCCGCGACGGTCTCGATGTCCAGCACGTTGCCGGCGGGGTTGCCGATCGTCTCGCCGAAGAACGCCTTCGTGTTGGCGCGGACCGCCCGCCGCCACGCGTCCGGATCGTCGGGATCGACCCAGGTCAGCTCGACGTTCATCTTCCGCAGCAGGTGCTTGAGCTGGTTCACCGTCCCGCCGTACAGCGCCGAGGACGACACGACGTGGTCACCCGGCTGCAGCAGCGTGAAGAGCGCGGCCGCCTGCGCGGCGATCCCACTGGCGAACGCCACCCCGCCGCAGCCGCCCTCGAGGTTGGCCACCCGCTCCTCGAACACCGCGACGGTCGGGTTCATGATCCGCGAGTACGTGTTCCCGTACTCCTGCAGGTTGAAATACGCCGCCGCCGACTCCGGGTCTTCGAACACGTAGCTGGTGGTCTGGAAGATCGGTACGGCGCGTGCGCCCGTGTTCGGATCGGGCCGTTGCCCGGCATGCAACTGCCGTGTCTCGAACCCGAAGGCGCGGGCCTCCTCGGCCCGCGGCGGCTGTTCGGTCACGAAACCCTCATTTCTCGACGTCACGCGCCGGCCTCGCCCTCGGCCAGGAATCGTTGGATGATCGGCGTTTGCCGCGCCTCCTCGAGCAGGAAGCAGTCGTGGCCGTACGGCGCGTCGATCACATGGCATTCGACCGGCTTGCCGAGAGTGCGCAGGGCGTCCTCGATCTCCCGCGACGCCGTCGGCGGATACAGCCAGTCGGAGCTGAACGCGATCAGCAGTGTGCGTGCCGAGACGTCCCGAAGCGCCCGGTCGAGCGATCCACCGCCGTGCTGGCGCGCCAGGTCGAAATACGTCAGCGCCCGCGAGGTGTAGAGGTAGGTGTTGGCGTCGAATCGCTTGACGAACGAATCGGCCTGATGACGCAGGTAGCTCTCGACCTGGAACTCCGGTTCCGTGATCGTGTGCCGGATGTCGTCGGCGAACTGCAGCCGCCGGCCGAACCGGTCGGTCATCCCGGGCGCGGACAGGTAGGTGACGTGGCCGACCATCCGCGCCACGCCCATACCGGCCTCGGGGGAGCGGCCCGTGCCGTGGTAGTGGCCGCCCTGCCAGGCCGGGTCGCGCATGATCGCGTCGCGCGCGATCGCGTTCCAGGCCACGCCCTGCGCGTGGAGGGCGTGCGTGCTGGCGATCACCACGACAGCATCGACCCGATCGGGATAGAGAATCGCCCATTCCAGCGCCTGCATCCCGCCGAGCGAGCCGCCGGCCACCGCCGCCAGCCGCTCGATGCCGAGGACGTCCAGGAACGCCCGCTCGGTGCGCACCATGTCCGCCACCGTGATGACGGGAAAGTCCGACCCGTACGGCGCCCCGGTCGCCGGGTTGATCGAGGACGGCCCGGTCGTGCCCCGGCAGCCGCCGAGCAGGTTCGTGGAGACCACGAAGAACCGGTCCGTGTCGAACGCCTTGCCGGGACCGATCATGCCGTCCCACCAACCAAGACCCTTGCCGGTCGCGCCGTCGCGGTCCTCCGCCCCGAACCCGTCGCGGGTGCTCTGCGCGGACGCCGCCGACACGCCGGCCGCGTGGGCGTCACCGCTCAGCGCGTGGCACACCAGGATGACGTTGTCCCGATCCGGGGAGAGGGTGCCATACGTCTCGTAGGCGACTCTGACGTCGCGCAGCTCCCGTCCGCAGTCGAGCTGAATCGGCTCCGGCAGGTCGGCGTATCGTGTCTCGACACGACCGACGGAGCCGGCTGAGCGTGTCGAGGCGGGTCCCATGCGCATGATCATAGCCTGATCCGCCAGCTCGGTGTACTGTCAACCATCCCTACCGGGTGTATATGGGAGCTGGCTGAAGGGGTATTACGCGACATGACGACGGTCGAAAACGGGGTCAACGTCCAGGCACTGCTCGACGCGCGCGCGGCGCTCAAGGACGCGCCCGAGGCCGCCCAGTTCACCTGGCGGGCATCGTCCAAGTGGCAGCACGGCGTTCACAGCACCACGACGATCCAGAAGTTCTTCGGTCTCGGACAGGAGCAGAGCCACAAGACGGAGGCTGTGTTCGACGCCGACCACCCCGAGGTCTTCGCGGCGCAGGACAACGGCGTCACGCCGATCGAGTATCTGCTCGTCGGCCTGGCGAGCTGCCTGACGGCCGGTGTGGCCTCCGTCGCGCAGAACCGCGGCATCCAGCTGCGCTCGGTCGAGTCGGTCGTCGAGGGCAACCACGACATCCGCGGAATCCTCGGCGCCGACAGCGACGTCCGCAACGGCTTCAACGACATCAAGGTGACGTTCAACATCGACGCCGACGCCTCGAAGCAGGACATCGAAGCGTTGGTGGCCCAGTCGCAGAAGCGCTCGGCCGTGTTCGACGCGCTCACGAATCCCACGAACGTCACCGTCGAAGTCGCCTGAGCGGAGGCAGAGCCATCAAGGCCATCGAGCGCGCTACCGCGGTCGTCATCGGCGCGGGCCATGCGGGCCTCGCGGCGAGCCGCTTTCTCGGCGACCGGTCGATCGACCACGTCGTGCTGGAGCGCGGCGAGGTGGCCAACTCCTGGCGCCGCGAACGCTGGGATTCCCTGCGGCTGCTCACGCCCAACTGGCTGAGCCGCCTGCCGGGCCATCACTACGAGGGCCCAGATCCCGACGGTTACATGACGATGGGCGAAGTGGTCGAGTTCATCGAGCGCTTCGCCCTGCTGTCCCAGGCTCCCGTCCGGACCGGCACGAACGTCACGTCGGTCCGACGCACCGACGACGGCTACCACGTGACGACCAACCACGGCGAGATTCACTGCCGGGCGGTCATCATCGCCAGCGGCGCCTGCAACCGGCCCGCGCCGCCGCCGTTCCCCGGCGCGATACCGGGGTCGATCGAGCAGTTTACGCCGTTCGACTACCGCGGACCCGCCAAACTCCCGGACGGCGGCGTACTCGTCGTGGGGGCCTCGGCGACCGGCGTGCAGCTGGCGGCCGAGCTGCAGCGGTCGGGCCGGCCCGTGACCCTCTCGGTCGGTGAGCACGTGCGGCTGCCGCGCACGTATCGCGGACGGGACGTGCTGTGGTGGATGCACGCGTCAGGCGTGTGGGACCAGCGTTACGACCAGATCGACGATCTCACCCGCGCACGGCGGCTGCCCTCGCCCCAGCTGGTCGGCACCCCGCAGCGCACGACGCTCGACCTCAATGCCCTCACCGAGCTGGGCGTTGGACTGGTGGGCCGGCTGGCGGCCGTGCGTGACGGCCGCGCCTTGTTCTCCGGCGGCCTGCGTAACGTGTTCTCGCTTGCGGACCTCAAGATGCAGCGCCTGCTGGAGACGTTCGACGCGTGGGCGCGCGGCGACGGCCGTGACGCCGAGGTCGGCGATCCCGAGCCGTTCGCCCCGACGCGGGCACCCGAACCGAACCGGCTGCAGCTCGACCTGGGCAGCGGCGAGATCCGGGCGATCGTGTGGGCGACCGGCTTCCGGCCGGACTACGGGTGGCTCGACGTGCCCGTGGTCGATGCGAAGGGCCGGCTGAACCACGAGGGTGGCGTGGTCGTGGACAGCCCCGGACTGTATGCGCTGGGACTGCCCGTCCTGCGGCGCCGCAAGTCCACGTTCATCCACGGCATCGAGGACGACGCGCGCGAGGTGGTCGATCATCTCGCCCGGCACCTGGCCGGGCGCTGATCGAAGTGCGTAGCGCGCAGACCCCCGGCTTTAGCCGTGGGGTTAGCGCATCAACCCCGCATGAACAGTAGATAGCCGCCTGCTGTTAAGTGTCCATATGTCCGTTTCGCTGCGGTCGAACGGCAACGTCGTCTTCCAGTGCGCCTTCCACGTGGTGTGGTGCCCGAAGTACCGGCGTCGGGTACTCGGCGGCCGGATCGAGGAACGACTCAAGCAGCTCGTCCGCGAAGTTGTCGAGGAGAGAGGGGCGTGGCTGGCAGCCCTGGAGGTCATGCCCGATCACGTCCACCTGCTCGTCGAGGTCGACCCGCAGTACGGCGTCCACAAGCTGGTCAAGGCGATCAAGGGCCGCACGTCGCGTGTCCTGCGCGAGGAGTTCCCCTCGCTGAAGTCCCGGCTGCCGACGCTGTGGACGAACTCGTACTTCGTGGCCACCACGGGCGGCGCACCGCTCGCGGCGGTCAAGCGGTACGTCGAGCAGCAGAAGAGCCGCTGAATGCTGACTGGTCGCCGTTACCTCCTTGCCTTCATGCCGGAGCAGGCCGCCTACGCCGAGCAGGTCGGCGCAGCCTGTCGGGCGGTGTGGAACACCGGCCTGGAGCAGCGCCGCGAGTACCGCCGCCGCGGCGCGTACATCTCCTATGTGGAGCAGGCCCGGCAGATGGCCGAGGCCAAGAAGGACCCGGCCTGCGCGTGGCTGGCCGACGCCCCGTCCCACACGCTCCAGCAGACCCTGCGCGACCTGGACCGGGCATGCCGCGAGCACGGCACCTGGAAGGTGCGGTGGCGGTCCAGGACGCGCACGGTGCCGTCGTTCCGGTTTCCCGACCCGAAGCACATCACGGTGCGGCGCCTGAACCGGCGTTGGGGCGAGGTGCGCCTGCCGAAGTTCGGCCCAGTCCGGTTCCGCTGGACGCGCGCCATCGGCGGCACGATCCGCAACGCCACGGTGCTGCGCGAAGGCGGATGCTGGTACGTCTCGTTCTGCGTCCAGGACGGCATCACCGAGGTCGCCCCCAGCGGGAAGCCGCCGGTCGGCATTGACCGAGGCGTGGCCGTTGCGGTCGCCACCTCCGATGGCGACCTGCACGACCGTGCCTTCAACACCCCTGGCGAGGTGGGCCGGCTGCAGCGGTTGCAGCAACGCTTGTCCCGGTCCCTGTGCACTCACGGACGTAACCGTCGGTCGAAGCGCCGCGATGCGACCCGCGCCCAGCTTGGCCGACTCAACGCGCGCATCCGGGCACGCCGAGCCGACTTCGCCGCGCAGACCGCCGTGGCGCTCGTCCGCAGCCACGGCCTGGTCGCCGTGGAAGACCTGCGGGTCAAGAACATGACGGCCAGCGCGAAGGGCACCGTCGAGCGGCCCGGCCGCAACGTCCGCCAGAAGTCGGGGCTGAACCGGAAGTCAAGCGGATCACCCTGCCGAAGGCGCCGCGCCGCCCTGACGCTGAAGCCGGCCGACGCTGGTCATTCGTGGTCGATCGGGATGGTGGCCAGTAGCGATGTCCCTGCGCCGGGAGGGCTCGTGATCGTCATGTGCCCGCCGAGTGTCTCGACACGGTCCTTGAGGCCGATGAGTCCGACTCCTCGCTCGGGGTCGGCGCCTCCGACCCCGTCGTCGTGGATGGCGAGCCGCAGTGTCTTGTGCTGTGTTGTCACCTCGACGTGCACGACCGACCCGTGCGCGTGCTTGGCCGCGTTCTTCAGGGATTCCGACACGACGTGATAGGCGGTCGTTTCGACTCCCGCGGGCAGCGGGTGCTCAGCGTGGATGCGCAGGTCGACCGGGACCGGGCACCGGCGGGCGAGGGCGTTGAGGGCCGGCTTCAGGCCGCCGGTGGTGAGGACCGCGGGATGAATGCTCTGTGCGAACTCCCGTAGGTGCTGCACGACCTCTTTGAGCTCTCCCGTTGCTCGTGCCAGCTGTGCCCGCACCGGCGGGGGTATCGTGTCGGCCTGTTCGGCCGCGCCCAACGCGCCCAGCTCGAGGTAGATGGCGACGAGTTGTTGTTGTGCGCCGGCGTGCAGTTCGTGCTCGATGCGTTGGCGTTCCTCGTCGGCGGCGGTGGCGATGCGGGCGCGGGAGGCGAAGAGCTGGGCGCGGTTGTCGGCGTTGGAGATCGCGGTGGAGGCGAGGTCGGTGAAGTCCTTGATGCTCGCCTCCGCGTCGGAGGGCAGGGGCTCCGGCCGCATGGACGCGACGGCCACCGCACCCCACAGCCGGCCCTCGACCACGATCGGCACGCCGACCGCGGCGTGGACGCCCAACACGCGCCCGAGGGCGCCGCTTGTGCCGGGGATTTCGGCGTAGTCATCGATCCGGGCAGCGCCGCCGGTGTGCCACACCCGTGCAACGGTGGCGGCGTCCTCGATCGGCCGGCCACTGCCGATCAGTTTCGGCAGGCCGGGCTGGTTGGTCGCGAGGATCGTGAACCTGTCGTCGGACTCGTAGCGCACCAGTGTCGTGGGACGGTTGTCCAGGAGCCGGCTGACCTCCGTCATGACCGCGTCGAAGACCTCCGCAGGACTGGCGCCACGCGCGACGAGCGTCGCCACCCGTCGCAACGCGGCCTGCTGCCGTGCCAGCCGCTGGAATGCTTCCCCTCTGAGTTCCAGCGCGTTGAGCATGGCCCCGCGTTCCCGCGCGGCGCGCAGCAGCGACGCCAGCGACGGCACGACGCGCTGCCGCAGACGCTGCAACTGCTCGGCGGACACCACAGCACGCACTTGCAGGGTGCCGAGCGCGGTGCCACCGTCGTACAGCGCAAACGTGTGTCGCACATCGCGCGAAGCGCCGCCGGGGGGAGGTTCTCCCTCGAAGAGCGTTTCGACCTCAACCGCGGCGGCCGGCAGATCGAGGGCGTGCGCGATGCGGTGCGCGACCGTGGGCACCGCCGCGGCGACGTCGTCGACGTTCAGCAGCAGGCTGGCCATCTCGGCCGTGAGATCGGACTCCTGCGCCTCGACAGCCCTCGATCGGGACATGTCCGCCAAGGCGCTGGTCAGCACGGCGACGACAAGGAAGATCGCGAGCTGGACCCAGTCCCGGCTGTCGGTGGCAGTGAAACGCCCGGCCGGGGAGGTGTGAAAGAACGCGTACGCGAGGGTGCTGGCCACCGCCGTCGCCACGCCCAGCCAGAGTCCCCACAGCGTCGAGACCACCAGCACACCGAGCAGATAGATCACATCCACGGCGGCTGTCGTCGTGACCGCGAGCAGGGGGTACACGAGGAGGGTCTCAACCACGATCATGAAGACGGCGACCGCGATCCCCCACGCGCGACGCGGCTGCCTCGGGCGCACCAGCAGCAACAGTGGACTCGCACCCACAGTGCCATTTTATCCGTGTTCAGGCGTTTCCTCGGTTCTTACGTGATCGTGATACGGATGTGGAGGGCGCCATCCGGCGCGGCGAGAGTGCCACGGCCCGGGCGGTATAAGATCGCCGTCGACACGGCGCGAGTGGGAAGAGGGACATGACCGGCGGCACTGGAGATGATCTCGTCGGTCGCCTCAGCCGGGCGGGCGTGGGTGACGTGCTGGCCGACGCGGCGCATCGGGCGGCGTATTCCAGCGACGCCTCGCTGTACCGGGTCGTGCCCCGGGCGGTGGTCCGGCCCCGCTCCGACGACGACGTCGCCGCCACCCTCGAGGTCTGCCGCGACCTCGGCGTGCCGATCACGGCCCGCGGAGCCGGGACGTCGGTGGCCGGCAACGCCATCGGCCGCGGCGTCGTGCTCGACTTCAGTCGGCACATGAACCGCGTGCTGGACGTCGACGCCGATGCCAGCACCGCGCGGGTGCAGGCCGGCACCGTGCACGCCACCCTGCAGGCCGTCGCACGGCCGCTGGGCCTGCGCTTCGGCCCCGATCCGTCGACGCACACCCGCTGCACCATCGGCGGCATGATCGGCAACAACTCGTGCGGGTCGCGGACCCTCGGCTACGGCCGGACCTCGGACAACGTGCTCGGCCTCGACGCACTCACCATCGACGGCGAGCGGCTGTCCACCGGGCGGGACGACCAGGGGCGACCCACCCTGGAGGGCGCCAAGGCGATCGCCGAGTCGCTGCAGGCGATCACCCGGGCCAACCTGGCGGTCGCCCGCACCGAATTCGCCAGCTTCGGCCGGCAGGTCTCCGGCTACGCCGTCGAGCACCTGCTGCCCGAGCGGGGCTTCGACCTGAGCGGCCTGCTGGTCGGCAGCGAGGGCACCCTGGCGGTGGTCACCGAGGCGACGGTACGGCTCGTCGCCGACCCCGCGCACCGCCTGCTGGTCGTCCTGGGCTACCCGGACTTCGGCTCGGCTGGCGACGCCGTCCCCACCGTGCTGGAGTTCGCCCCGACGGCCTGTGAGGGCATCGACTCCCGCATCGTCGAGGTGGTCCGCAGCCGGCGGGGTCCGGATGCGGTACCGCCACTGCCGGACGGCCGGTCATGGCTGTTCGTCGAGATCGCCGGCGACGACCTCGGCGAGGCGCGGGAGCGCGCGCGGCGGCTGGTGGCGGCGGCCGGCGCGGTCGGCGCGAGGGTAGTCGAGGACACCGCCGAGGCCGCGCCGCTGTGGCGCATCCGCGAGGACGGCGCCGGGCTCGCCGGGCGTGCCCCCTCCGGCCTGCCCGCGCACGCCGGGTGGGAGGACGCCGCCGTACCGCCCCAGCGCATCGGCGACTACCTGCGCGACTTCGACGCCCTGACCGAGCAGCACGGGCTGAGCGCCATGCCCTACGGGCACCTCGGCGACGGCTGTGTCCACGTCCGGCTCGACTTCCCGCTCGACAAGCCGGGCGGACCGGGGAAGTTCCGCGCGTTCCTGGAGGACGCCGCTGACCTCGTCGTGCGCTACGGCGGGTCGCTGTCGGGGGAGCATGGCGACGGCCGGGCCCGCAGCGAGCTGCTGCCGCGGATGTACTCCCCGGCGGCGATGGACCTGTTCCGCTCGGTCAAGCAGGCCTTCGACCCGGAAAACCTGCTCAACCCCGGCGTGCTCGTCGATCCCGACCCGGTCGACGCGGACATCCGCGTCGCGTCGGCCCGCCCGGTCCGGGCGAAGCTGGCCCTGGCCTACCACAGCGACGGCGGGGACTTCAACCAGGCCGTGCACCGCTGCACGGGTGTGGGCAAGTGCCGCGCCGACACGACCGTCCTCGGCGGCGTCATGTGCCCGTCGTTCCTGGCCACCCGCACCGAGAAGGACTCGACCCGCGGCCGCGCCCGGGTATTGCAGGAGATGCTCGACGGCGACCTCGCCCCCGACTGGCGCGCCCCCGCCGTGCACGATGCCCTGGACCTGTGCCTGTCCTGCAAGGGCTGCGCCTCGGACTGCCCGACCGGCATCGACATGGCCGCGTACAAGGCCGAGGTGCTGCACCAGAGCTACAAGGGGCGGCTCCGGCCCCGTTCGCACTATTCCCTGGGACGGCTGCCGCGCTGGTCGCGCCTGGCCGCCCGGATGCCGCGGCTGGCCAACCGGCTCACCTCGCTGCCGGGCGTGCGCACCATCGCGCTGTACCTGGCCGGGGTCGACAAGCGCCGCTCGATCCCGGAGTTCGCCCACCAGACCTTCCGCCGGTGGTTCCGCACCAGCGCGCCGCAGCGGCCCGCCACGGGCCGGCCGGTCGTGCTGTTCGTCGACAGCTTCACCGACCACTTCGCCCCGGAGATCGCCAAGGCCGCGGTCGAGGTACTGACCGCCGCCGGATACGCGCCCGAGATCACCACCGAGTCCGCGTGCTGCGGCCTGACCTGGATCAGCACCGGCCAGCTGGACGCGGCCCGCCGCATCCTCGGGGCGACCGTCGAGCAGCTGCGCGACGCGGCCGAGCGCGGCGTGCCGATCGTCGGCCTGGAGCCGTCGTGCACCGGCGTGCTGCGCAGCGACCTGGTCGAGTTGGTCGACACCGAGGACGCCCGCAAGGTCAGCGCGGCGACCGTGACGGTGGCCGAGCTGCTGGCGCGCACCCCGGACTGGTCGCCGCCGTCGCTGGCCGATGTGCGGGTCGTCGCCCAGCCACACTGCCACCACCACGCGGTCATGGGCTGGGACGCCGACGCCAAGCTGCTCAAGGCGGCCGGGGCCACCGTGCGACGGCTCGGCGGCTGCTGCGGCCTGGCCGGAAACTTCGGCGTCGAGCGGGGCCACTACGACGTCTCGGTGCAGGTCGCCGAGCAGCAGCTGCTGCCAGCCCTGCGGGACGCGGGGGAGGACGACGTGTTCCTCGCCGACGGGTTCTCGTGCCGCACCCAGGCCGCCGACCTCGCCGGCGTGCCCGGCAAGCACCTCGTCCAGCTGCTCGCCGAGGCCCTGCCGGAGCGCCCGCGGACCTAGGTCGGATCGAGCCCGGCCGGGTCACCCCGGGGCTCCTCCGGCGCGGGCCCGGCGGCGCGCCAGACTTCACGTGTGCCAACGATGACCGACAACGAGGCGATCGCGTTCCTGTCGCAGGGGACGCACACCGGCAAGCTCGCCACGGCCGGCCCGTCCGGCGACCCGCACACGGCGCCGATCTGGTTCGTCGTCGAGGGCCGCGAGCTCGTCTTCAGCACCGGCCGGGACTCGGTGAAGGGCCGTCACCTGCGGGAGAACCCGAGGGCGGCGCTCACCGTGGACGTGGAACAGTTCCCGTACCACTTCGCCGCCGTTCGCGGCCAGGTCGAGGTCGCCGAGGACCCGCCGGACCTGGTCGACTGGACTACCAAGATCGCCCGGCGGTATGTGCCGGAAGAAGAGGCGGAGCGCTACGGCGAGGTCAACAGCACCCCCGGCAGCCTACTGTGCCGGCTGCACATGGACAGAGTGACCGGGGTCCGCGACATCGCGCTGCTGTAGCGGCGGCCAGGCCAGTCACCGTACTGCCTGGGCCAGCAGCAGCCCGACCGCGCCGGCGCCGAGGCCGGCGACCACCGAGGCGAGCACGTTCATGACCGCGTAGAACCGGGCGCCGATCTGCACGAGCCGCAGCGTCTCGTAGCTGAACGTCGAGTAGGTGCTCAGCGCGCCGCAGAAGCCCGTGCCCAGCAGCGCGGTCACCGCCGGGTCGGCCGGCAAGCCGGTGACCAGGCCCAGCAGCAGCGAGCCGGCGACGTTGACCGTCATCGTGCCCCACGGGAACACCGAGTCGTGCCGGGCCTGGATCGCCCGGTCCGTCAGGTACCGAAGCGGCGCCCCGACCGCTGCGCCCGCCAGGACCAGCAGCAGCATCACCGCGCGGCACCCGCCTTCGCGATCGCCCGCTCGCTCGCCCGCCCGGCCCATCGCGACACCACCGCGCCGGTCGCCGCCGCCCCGGCCCACACCGCCAGCAGCGCACCGACGACCGTCACGGCCAGATACGCCAGCGCCGCCCAGGGCGCGCCCGCCCCCGCGGTCTGATGGATGTCCATCACGTACGTGGAGAACGTGGTGTAGCCACCGAGCACGCCGACGCCGACGAACGGGCGCAGCAGCCGCCGCTCGGTGGCCACCTCGGTCACGATCACCATCAGCACGCCGATGAGCAGGCATCCGGACACGTTGATCACCAGCGTCGCCCAGGGGAATCCGCCGCGCGGATGCGGCCAGGCCGTGGACAGCCCGTAGCGGGCCAGCGTCCCGCACACGCCGCCGGCCGAGATCGCCGCCAGCACCGGCACCGGGCTCGGGCGCAACTCCGCCCGTTCCGCGGGCACGTGCAGGTCGATATCGGAGTCCACCGGTGTGGGGTCGCGCTCGACCATCGATTCCCTCCCTACCAGGGCATACGGCAGCTCACTGGCAGGGACCGTTGGCGGCGTCGCGGTTCACCCCCGCATCCGAGGGTCGGCGGGCCCCACCGCCGGCGGCGCCCATGCGCGGCGCCGCGACCAGCGTAACGGACGCCGCCGGCACCGGCCCCGCAGCGGGCGGTGTCCGTCAACTGTCGACGCGTCTCTGGCGCTCCCGGCGCGGCTCGCGACAATCCGGGCCGGGCCGGCCCCCCGGCATCCGACGGCGGCGCGTGCACGCTGCTCAAGCAGCGCTGTCCACCCGACGGTGACGGCCGTATCGCTGGTGGTGATGGTGGAGTTCCCCGACCGGGCGATGACCTGGGCTGTCGGGCAACATCCCGCGAACATCGCAGGAAACCTGGCCGCTTTTCCCGCAGTACATCGCCTTCCTGTGGCATATTGCAAATATTTGCTGGTGCGCTGGAGGATGCTTGCATGGTCGAGTCGGCGATCGCGGTGCGCGTTGATGTCGATCTTGCGCTGGTTCAGATCGTCGCGGTCGGCGCCTGGACCCGGCGGTTGCGAGTCGACCTCGTCGCGGCTGTGCGCAAGGCGCTGATCGAGCGGCCACGGGCGATACTGCTCGACCTCGAGCGCTTCGCCGACGCGGACAGCGCCATGGCCGCCTCGGTGATGCTGGCCGAGCGGCGGGGGACCGGGCTCGATCCGCCGGTGCCGATCGTCGCGGTAGCCTCCGGCGGCATCCACGAGCGACTGCGGACCGGGGGCGTCGCCGAGCGGGTGGCGATCTACGCGAACCTCGCCGAGGCACTCGCCGCCCTGGCCGACGACCTGCCACCGCCGCAGCGGACCGCGCTGCAGCTGCAACCCGACGTGCTGTCACCGTGCGCGGCACGCAACCACGTGGCCGACGCCTGCCTGGCCTGGGGCCTCGTCCACCTGCTCCACCCGGCCCGCGCGATCGTGTCCGAGCTGGCGACGAACGCCGTCGAGCACGCGGGCACGCCGTTCACCGTGACGGTGTCGCGCCGGGACCACCTGCTGCACCTGGCGGTGGAGGACGGCGACCCGGCGCTGCCGCGCACGCTGCCGTGGGCCGGCGAAGGCCCGTCACTCGCGCCGCGGGGTGCCGGGCTGCGCCTCGTCGCCAGCGCGGCGAGCGCGTGGGGGACGGCGCCGACCGCGGCTGGCAAGGTGGTCTGGGCCACATTGGGCACCCTGGACCCGCCCCGAGGTTGAGATGCGACCCAGGGCGCGCCCCTGGCATGCATCGGACTGACCTGCGTTCCGCGCTCACCGGCGCGGGCGTGGCGAGTGCGCCCCTGGCGTGCTTCGGACTGACTGGCGCCGCGCTGCCGTGGAACCCGACCCGCAGCCCGGGCGTCGGTGTCGGCGTGCTCGTCACCTGCCCGGCCGGGCTGCTCGTGGGCTCCGGCACTGACCAGTTCGGCGCCCCGGACCCGGCCCTCGACCAGGATCGGGCTGGTGACGGCGCCCAGTAGCGGCTGGTCCGCGCCTGCCACGGCTGCATCGGGCTGTTGCCGGTCACGCGCTGACGTCGGGCCCGGCCGGACCGGCTCACCGGGCGGCCCCCCGCGCGGCGGCCGTACAACGGGATGGCTTGACGGCGGCTATTCATCCGGTGAATAGTGATTCTCATGTCCGCGCCGTATGTGCTGCTCGGGCTGCTCTGGGGTGGGCCGAAGCACGGCTACGACCTCAAGCACGCCTACGACCGCACCTTGCCCCGCGCCAAACCGCTCGGGTTCGGCCAGGTGTACGCCACGCTTGGCCGCCTGGAGCGGGACGGCCTGGTGGCGCAGGCCGGCCACGACCGGGCCGGCGGGCCGGACCGCACCACGTTCGCCATCACCGACGCCGGGCGCGGCGATCTCGAGTGCTGGGTCGCCACCGTCGAGCCGCCCGCGCCGCACGTCGGCGGGGTGCTGCTGGCCAAGGTCATGGTGGCGCTGATGTGGCCGGACGCCGAGCGGGCCGTGGCATACCTCGCCGCTCAGCGCAAGGCGCACACCGACCGGCTGCGCGAGCTCACCGCCGCGAAGACCAACCCGGCCGCGACGTTCGGCGACGTCATCGCCGCCGACTACGCCATCACTCACCTCGACGCCGACCTGGTGTGGCTGCGTACCACCCTGGCCCGCGTCGCCGACCTGCACTCGGGGGTGCACGAATGAGAGACATTCTGCAGGCCAGGGCGGTGGTCCGCGCATACGGCGCGACGCCCGCGCTGCGCGGCGTCACGCTCGACGTCGCCGAGGGGGAGATCCTCGCGATCACCGGGCCCAGTGGCTGCGGCAAGTCGACGCTGCTGCACTGCCTCGCCGGGATCATGCGGCCCGACTCCGGCGAGGTCGCCTACCGCGGTACCCGCATCGACACACTGTCCGAGGCGGCCCGCTCGCGGCTGCGGCGCACCGAGTTCGGCGTGCTCTTCCAGTTCGGGCAGCTGGTCGCCGAGCTGACCGCGGCGCAGAACGTGGCCCTGCCGCTGCTGCTCGCCGGCACCGGGCGGCGCGAGGCGCGCACCGCGGCGCTGGCCTGGCTGGAGCGCTTCGGCGTCGCCGACGTCGCCAACAGCCGGCCCGGCGAGATGTCCGGCGGCCAGCAGCAGCGCTGCGCGATGGCCCGGGCGCTGGTCACCGAGCCGCGGCTGATCTTCGCCGACGAGCCGACCGGCGCGCTGGACACCCTCACCGGCGAGCAGGTCCTCGGCCAGCTCGTCCGGGTCGCGCACGAGCAGCACACCACCGTCGTGCTGGTGACGCACGACGCGCGGGTCGCCGGATACGCCGACCGCGAGATCGTGCTTCGCGACGGCGCCGTCGACGAGAGCGGGCTCGGTATCGCTCTGCCGACCGGACGGCACGGCCGGTGAGGACCGGCACGCTGTTGCGGCTCGGCCTGGCCGGGTCCCGCACCGACACCATGCGGGTCGTGCTGACCGCGCTGAGCACCGCCCTGGCCACCCTCGCCGTGCTCACCGCGGCGAACGTCGTCGCGATCGGCCAGCTCACGCTCCACGGCGTCGGAGCGGACGAGTGGGCCGAGCAGTACAGCAACGCGCTGCTGCGCGAGCCCGGCCTGCGCCCCGGCGTGGTCATGACGCTGCTGCTGCTCACCGTGCCGGTCTTCGCCCTGGCCGGGCAGTGCGCGCGGCTCGGCGCGCCGGCCCGCGACCGGCGCCTCGCCGCCTTCCGCCTGGCCGGGGCGACCCCGGCGCAGGCCGTCGCCGTCGCCGCCGCCGAGACCGGCGTCGCGTCGCTGGCCGGGTCGTTGAGCGGGCTCGCGGTCTTCCTGGTCGGGCACGAATTGCTCCACCGGCCCGACGCCGAGGGGCGCCTGCCGCTGCCGACCGACGTCTCCCCGCCCGCCTGGTTCGTGGCGGTCGCGGTGCTCGCCATCCCGGCGCTCGCCGCGCTCGCGGCCGCGGTGGTCATGCGGCGCGTGACGGTCGGGCCGTTCGGAGTCGTACGGCGAGTGCGCCGCACCCGCGGCCCGCGCCCCTGGTCGGGCGTGCTCATCGTGCTCGGCCTGCTCGCGTTCGCCGCGGTCGGGTCCGCCTCGCCGCTACGGGTACACCTGCGTCTCCACGTCCCGGAGTGGTTCGTGCCCACGATGTTGCTCGTCGGCGTCGCGTGCGCCGGGCTCGGGATCGTCATCGGCACCGGCTGGGTCACCTACGCGGCCGGGCGGCTGCTGCACCGCCGTGCCCGCCGCGCCTCGACCGTGCTGGCCGCGGCCCGGCTCGTGGCCGACCCGTGGAGCGGCAGCCGGACCCTCGCGGTGCTGCTGGTCTGCGTGTTGTTCGGCGGGGGCGCGGCGGCGCTGCGCGCGCAGTTCGCCGCCGGCGCGGAAGCCCAGCGCGCGCTCGATGCGATCGAGAACCCAGGCTTCGCCGCGACCAGCGGCGTCGACGACTCGTTCTACCTGCGCACGCTGGACCTCGTCGACGCCGCGCTGCTGACCGCGGTGGCGCTGACCGCGATCGCGATGCTCGTCGTCGTCGCGGAGGGCGTGGTCACCCGGCGGCGGGAGTACGCGTCGCTGGTCGCCGCCGGCGTGCCCCGCGCGACGCTGGGCCGCTCGATGCTGTGGCAGGCACTGCTGCCGGCGGTCCCGGCGATCCTCGTCGCGCTCGTCGTCGGCGTGGCGCTGATCCGCACCATCGGCGGCGAGGCCATCGCCGGCGGCGGCGTGTCGATGACGTGCGACGCGACGGGCCAGAACTGCCAGGCCACCGAACACCCCAAGGTGGTCCGGGCGGTCCCGGTGCCCTGGGCGGAGCTGTCCCGCGACGGGGGCGTCGCCGTTCTCGCGGTGCTCGCCACCACCGGCGCCGGCCTGCTGTTCCTGCGCCGCAGCACCGACCTGGAGGAGATCCGGGCGACGTGAGGCCGCCACCGCCGTCCGTCGCCGCGTTCCGCAGCGTCGGCGGGCGGCGTACGATCAGAATCGACGCAGCAAGCGACGCGAGCTCCGTAGCTCACACGACGCACCGGTAGGTGTGCGCGCTGTACGGAGGCATCATGATCGTCACGCGAGACTCGATCAGGGTGGGCGTGCCACCCATGTCGGCATACGAACATCTGGTGCGGTTCATCGAATTCCCGCAGTACCTCTCCGGGGTGTTGAGCCTGACCCCGCTGGACAGCAAGACCGCGCGTCTCGTGCTCGACATCGGCGGCAGGCGCGTCGAGTTCGACGCCGTCGTCGCGGATGCCGAACCGGGCCGGTTCGTGCGGTGGCGGGCGCGCGACCACTCGGAGATCGTCGAGTCGTTCTGGCTGGAGGCCGTCGCGGATGAGCAGACCGACGTGGTCTGCATGACGGAGGTGGACGACAGCCAGCTGTCGCTGTACGGCGAGGTCCTCGAGGTCACGTTGCGGTCCCGGCTGCGCACAGACCTCAAGGGCTTCAAGCGCTTCTGCGAGGAGTCGGCGGCGCGGGCCGCCGAGGGCGAGGAGAGCCGCCCGGGCTAGCCGGTTCGGCGGGCTCGCCGTACGGGTGGACGAATTCCTATCTCGCAGATAGGCTTAGTGGGTAACTGTGTCCCGTCCGGGGGGAGGCCCCATGCCGAAACTGCCGCGCTCCAGCCGACTGGCCAGCCCCGTCGACACCACGGCCCACGGGAAGTACCGCATCGTCCGGCGACCGGACGACCCCCGGCCGTTGTACCGGTTCAACGACCACGTCGTCGACAAGCCACAGCCCGGCCGCTACCACATCTACGCGGGCTGGTTCTGCCCGTGGTCGCAGCGCGTGATCATCACCCACGCCCTCGCCGGCCTCCAGGGCATCGTCACGGTTTCGTACGTCGACAACGCCCGCGACGGGCGCGGCTGGGCATTCCGCGAGCGCTACGGGCCGGACCCGGTCAACGGGTTCACGTTGCTGCGCCAGGCGTACGACGCGACGGAGGAGGCCTTCGACGGCCACGTCAGCGTGCCGACGCTGTGGGACCGCGCCACCGCCCGCGTGGTCAGCAATGACTTCAAGGGCATCGGGATCGACCTCGCCACTCGCTTCCAGCACCTCGCGACGCCGATCGTGGACGCCTACCCCGAGGCCCACCGTGCGGAGATCGAGGAGCTCGACGCGTGGCTCAACCCGGCGGTCAACCGCGGCGCGCTGGCCGCCGAACAGCCCGGCCCCGACGGCGAGCGGGCCCGCGCCGCGCTCCACGAGGCGCTCGCCGCCCTTGACGAACGCCTGGCCAGGCGCCGGTATCTGCTCGGCCCGGACATCACCGAGGCCGACGTCCGGCTGTTCGTCACGCTGGTGCGCCTCGGCACCGGCATCACGCGGTACCCCGACCTGTGGGCGTACGCCCGCGACCTGTACACGGTCCCGGCGTTTCGCGACAGCACCGACTTCACCACGTTCACCCCGCCGGGCACCGAGCTGCCCGACTGGAGCGAGCCGGTGCGCCGGCCCGCCTACACCTGACCGGCCACCGACTCCGCGAGCGCGGCCGGATTCGCCCCGGCCGCGCACGGTCAGGGTCCGCCGCCGTGCGCGAAGGCGAACAGGCATGATGTGATGGACCGCTGTGGAGGAAGGAAAGCAGCCCCTCGGCGGTCGCTCAGACCTGATGATCGCCATGGAGCGGAACCTCGCCGAACATGCCTGTCACTTGCACCGGCATGTGGCGGGCTCGACCGTCATTGAAACCAACGACCTCTTGATCGCCGACAGCGGCCTGGACGACGACACCTTCAACATCGTCGCGGCGGCGCGTCTCACGCCGGGCACCGCCCCGACCCGGATCACGCAGACCCTTCAGGCGCTGGCCACCACCGGGCGTCCCTTCTCGTGGTGGGTGGGCCCGGCCTCCACGCCGGCGGATCTCGCCGCGCTCCTGGAAAGCGCCGGTCTCCAGGCGTCCGAGACCGAGACCGGCATGTGGCAGGACCTCCGTGAGGCCCCACCCCAGCAGCCTGCTGTGGACCTGGTCATCCACCGGGTTCGGACGCCCGGGCAACTCGCCGACTACTCGGCCGTCCTGGCGGCGAACTGGAACCCACCGGCCGCCACGGTGCGTCGCTTCCTCGCCGATGCCGCCGACTGGGCCCTCGCCCCCGACTGCCCCGCTCGCTACCTCGTCGGCTACGTCGACGGCCGTCCCGTCTGCTCGGCCGAGGTCTTCCTGCACGCGGGAGTCGCTGGGATCTACAACATCGCCACCCTGGCGAGCGACCGCCGGCGCGGCTACGGCAGCGCCATCACCCTGGCGACCTTGCACACCGCCTACGGCGCGGGCTACCGCACGGTGGTCCTGCAAGCCTCTTCCGATGGCGAACCCGTCTATCGCCGGCTCGGGTTCCAACCTTGCGGCCGCTTCACCGAGTACGCCATCGTTCCCTGAAACCCAGCGGAAATGGCGGGCGGTACGGGCTCGGCGCGCGGCGCGAGCGCGGTCCGGGGGTGGTCGCGGAGCTGTTTGGGCCGCGGTACCGCGTCGTGACCGGCTTCGTCGTCGTGCTCGGCGCGCTGGTCCAGTTGACCGGGGTCAGCGCCGTCGGCAACTTCTCGCCGCGGATCTTCGAGGGCATGGGGTACCGAGGGATGAGCACGCTCGGCGGCGCGACCACGTTCGCCGCGCTGCTGGCCGTCACGGTCGCGTCGTGGCTGTACCTGTTCCGGCAGGCCCCGGAGACGCGCGGGCGCACCCTTGAGGAGATCCACGAGTACTGGCAGAACGGCCGAACCTGGCCACGGCCGGTCACTTCTGACTGAGCCGGCCGCCTACCGGGACGCGTCCACCGGCACCAGCCCGGCCAGCAGGTCCGCGGCCGACACCGGGGTCCACGGCGCGCCGGCGGCGCCATCGGCGAGCAGCGCCACCGAGCCCTCCGCGACGTCGCCGCCGGCGATGGCGGCGAGCCGGTCCGGGTCGGCCGCCGCCGCGAACGCGCGGGCCGAGGCGGGGATTGCCGCGGTACTGCGGCGGCCCGAGCTCGCCGCGGCGCGCACGGCGGCGACGACCTCGGCCGGCGCGGCGGCCGGCATCGTGGTCGCCGAGCCGTCGGCGTGGGCGATGACGACCCGGTCCGCACGGGCGGCGGCGTGCCAGGCGGCGACGTCCAGCAGCGTGGCCCGGTTGCGGGCGGCGAAGTGCTCCCACAGGTCGGCGGCGACCCGGCCCAGCCGCGCCCCGTGCTGCCCGACGTTGTGTCCGTATCCCTTCGTGGTGAGGCTGGCGTCGATCCACATCAGGGCGCCGGTGGGCACGTGCAGCACCATCGGCGCCAGCGACCTGGCGTCGCCGCGCAGCCCGAAGCGCTGCATGACCCGGGCGGCGTCGAACGCGGCGCCGCGCTCCTGCGGGAGGGAGAACCCGGCGAACGCCGCGGTCAGCGCCTCGAACGGCACGTCGTTGTAGCTCAGCACGACCGGCACCGCCCAGGTCACGCCGGCGGCGCGCAGCAGGTCGCGGTCGAGGTCGAGGAACTCGGTCGCGCCGAGCGGGGGCGGCGCCGAGGTCAGGTCGCCGGAGTGGATCGCCGCGTCGCCCTTGAACCGCAGGCGCGTGTAGTCGCAGTGTCCGGCCGGCGCCCACGCCGCGTTGTAGAAGGCGCAGGACAGGTCGAGGTCGACCCGGTCGTGCTCGCTGTCGACCCAGTGCAGGAACAGGCGCAGCACCGGCGCGGCGTCCAGTCGCCGGATGCTGCCGCGCGGCCACCCGGCGAGCTGCTCCGAGCCGGCCCGCTCGCGGGTGGGTGCGGGCACCCCGGCGAGCGCCGCGTCGAGCACGGCGACGTCGAACCGCTCGAGCCGCGCGGCGCGGCCGGCCAGCTCGGCGTCCACGGTGGACCGGATCGCCGCGATCGCGGCGGCCGGCAGCGCGGCGCGGCGCTCGGGCTCGGTCCAGGTGCGGACCACGTCGCCCTTCGGGAAGAACGTGCGACGGGGTGTGCCGGGCGCCGGCCCGAAGCTCTTGGCAGGACGCGGTCTCTGGGCCACCGGCGGCGGGCGCAGGCCGAGCACGCGGCGCATCGCGTCGCCGACGGCGCCGATCCGTGTCGCCGGCACGGCGGCGGACTCGGCGAGGGGCGCCGCCGCGGGCACGGCGACAGCCTCGGCGCTCGTCTTGGGCACGGCGACCGTGGCGTCGCGACCGGTGAGCTCGGCCGCGGCGGCCGCCAGCACGCCGGGGGCGACCCGCGGCGCGACCCGCGCGGCGGCGTCGAGCACCCGGCCCCGGGCGCCGTCGTCGTCGCCGGCGAGCCGCAGCAGGTGGTCGAGGCGCCGCCACAGGTCACCTGGGCGCCGGCCGAGCAGGTCGGCGGCGGCCGCCGGGTCGCCGTCCGCGACGGCGTCCTCGACCAGGGCGGCGAACGTGCGGACCCGGACGGAGACGATGTCGCCGGCGTGCTCGATGAGCACGATCCGGTCCGGGTCGCGGCGGCTCGCGGCGGTCATGGCCCGGCCCAGCGGGCCGCCGGCCGGCGCGCGGGTGCCCCGCAGGGCGGCGAAGACGACCGCGGCGCTGGGATGCGCGGCGATCCGCTCGAAGGGGTGCAGCCGCTCCGCCAGGCGCTTCCACACGGTCGGGTGGCGTGCGACGTCCTCGGCCGCGGTGGCGCAGTCGAGCGCGTCGATGAATGCGAGCGTGGCGCCGCGCAGCGGGCGGGGCAGCGCGCGTACGCGTGGCGCCGTGACCGTGACGCGTGGCTCGTCGGCCGGTCGCCAGGCCTCGTTGGGCCCGTCCGGCTCCCGCCGGCGGGGCAGGACGAGGCCAGGGTCGCCGCCCGAGTACGCCCACAGGGTCCGCGCCACGTCGGTGACCGTGCCCCAGCGGGCGGTCGCGGCGTCGACGACCGGGGCGAACGACGGCTGCAGCGCGGTCGCGTGCAGGGCCCAGGCGATGACCGCGGCGAGGGTTTCGCGGGCCGGCACCACCGCTGGCAGCCAGTCGAGCCGGTCGGGGGCGGTGGCGGCGACGAGCGTGCGCAGGTCCGCCAGGTCGGCCTCGCCGAGCGCGGCCGGGCGGGCGACGAGGTCGTCGCGCAGGCGCACGGCGGCCGCGGCCGGGTCAGGTTCGAGGTGCAGCCGCCTCAGCCGCACCGGCCGGGTGGCGCCCGCACCGGCGCCCGATGGTGCGACCACGGGCAGGTACGCGTTGCCGGCGGTGAGGCGCCGCCCGCAGATCGGGCAGGCCGAGTACGCCTGAGGGTCGAAGCACACCTCGCACACCGGGTGGCCGCACGGGTCCAGCGGGTGGACGCTGCCGACGGTGCCGCACAGCAGGCACGGCGCGGCGTCGGCCTGCAGCAGGTGCACGATGAGCCGCTCCACGTACAGCCGACCCGGGTCGGTGGGCGTGTCCGGGAATCCGCGGAACAGCGGCACGTGGTCCCGGTCGGCGCCGGTGCTCTCGTCGGCGACGGCGCAGACCCAGTCGGCCCAGCGTAGCCGGGCGGCCGGGTCGAGGCCGGCGAAGCGCTGCCGCAGGGGCGGGTCCAGCAGCCAGCCGCGGGCGGCCAGGTCGGCCTCGACGGCCCCGACCCAGGCCTCCCCGTCGGCCGGTGGCGGCCCCTCGGGCGCGGGCAGCGGCGCAGCGCCGGCCCGGCGCAGGAGAACTGTGGCGAGCGCGTCCATGCGACGGTGTCCTCGGTGGGCGATGGGATGGCGGGCAGGCGAAAGCCGGGGCGGAGAGTCGGAACGCTGGATCTTTTGCAGAAGAGGTGAGAAGGAAGCGCACCTGGGAGCCGCCCCGGCCGGTTCGATGTTACGGCCACGGGGTTCCTGCGCGCATGCCGGTTTCTGGGTAGGCTGCGGGCATGCGAGCGAGCGGCACCTTCAGCGTGAAGAGCTTCGTCCCGACGGCCGTCGTGCCCGAGCCGGCGATCGCGACCGCCCTGCCGGTCGGCATCTCGCTGATGGAGAAGACCTTCGACGGGGACATCACCGGCCGGTCGGCCACCCTGTTCACGGCCGCCTTCGACCAGGCCTCCGGCGCGGGCACCTACATCGCGATGGAGTCGTTCGAGGGCACCGTCGCCGGGCGCGCGGGCACGTTCAACTTCGTGCACTCGGCGTCGACGTCGGGCAGTGACCGGACGGGGGAGTATTTCGCGATCGTTCCGGGCAGCGGCACGGGTGAGCTGACCGGCATCCGCGGTGGCGGCGGCCTGATGATCGATGCGGACGGCATCCACCGCATCTGGTTCGACTACGACCTCGGGTAGCCGGCCGGCCTGCGGGGGATCAGTCGTGGCGTCGTGCGGGTCAGGCCCAGACGACGTAGGAGCAGTATCGGTTGGCCTTGGCGCGATACATCGCGAGGTCGGCCCGGCGGATGAGCTCCGCGATCGTCGTGGGGGCGCCGTCCACGGTGGCCACGCCGATCGACGCGGTGACCGTGAGCTGGCTGCCGTCGATCGCCATCGGCTCGGTGATGGCGGCGGCGATGGCGTCGACCGCGGCCGACCACTGCGTGCCGGGTCCGGCCGGCGGGGAATCGGTGAGGATCGCGGCGAACTCGTCGCCGCTGAGGCGGACGGCGAGGTCGTCGCCGACGCAGCGGGACAGGCGCGCGGCCACGGTGCGCAGCACCTCGTCGCCGACGGCGTGGCCGTAGCGGTCGTTGATCGGCTTGAAGCCGTTGAGGTCGAGGACCACCGCCGCGCACTGCCCGGTCCGGCCGAGCAGCCCGGGCCCGACGGTGTTGAGGTGCCGGCGGTTGGCCAGGCCGGTCAGCTCGTCGTGGTTGGTCTCCCACCACAGCGCGGCGCGCTCGGCCTCCAGCAGCGCCACCTGCGCGCGCAGCCGCGCCAGCTCGGCGTCGGCCGGTGTGCTCGCAGCCTCGGTGCCGTCCGGTGGGGTCATGGTGCTGCAGTCGCCCTGGCTGAGGAGATCCATCGATAGCCTCTCTGACCACAGCAGGGCGGCACGGTAAACGGAGATATGCGGGCCGGCTGCCGTCCCGCATCGCCGTGGCAATCATCGCGCGGCAGCTTCCACCGTGCAAGATTTCACAGAGGAAGACTTCTGGGCGAATTTTCAAGATAGATCTTGATCGCTTACGCTGAGTGCGCGAAAATTTCACCAAGAACGAAGAACAATGATCACACGCAGTTCTATGCGCCAGGTTGTCCGATATTGTCCACCAAAGATGGCGAAATCCATTACTGAGCGTGATGTTTTTGTGCATCCGTGCTTCGGATTCCGGGGTGCGGGGCAGGCGTCGGACGCCCCCGTTGAAGGAGAGCAGCACGAATGCACGGCGATAGTGGATGGATCATGTCGAGCCGGTCGACGGGCAACGGCGGCAGCTGCGTGGAGGCGCGCCGGCACGACGGGCAGATCGAGGTGCGCAACAGCAAGCGACCCGGCGAGAGCACCGTGCGCTTCACCGTCGAGGAGTGGGACTCGTTCCTCGACGGTGCGAAGAAGGGTGAGTTCGACCGGCTGCTGACCGACTGAGTCGCGGCCGGTCAGCAGCCGGCCAAAGCTAGGCCGGGGGTGGTCACGGCGTGCCGCCGATGCCCGCCCAGGTGCCCGCCCGGATGCCGTCCGGACCGGCCGGCTGCGCCCGCACCACGCCGGGGTCGAGGATGTCGAGGCCGGTGAACAGCCGCTCGACCTCCTCCCGGGTGCGCACCGTCCCGGGCGTCGCGGTGCGCCGCTGGTAGGCGTCCTCCGCGAGCGTGTTCTGGCTGCCCGGCGTCACCGCCGAGACCGGTTCGGCGGTGACCGCGCCGGTTCGTCAGAAATCCGCGATCGGCACCGCGGCCTGGCAGATCAGCTCGAAGATGCGCCGATACTCCGCCACCTCGGCGGCTTCCTCGAGGTACAGGGCGCCGATGTGCGACTCGAGATAGACCACGTCCGGGTCCTCGGGGTCCTCGAAGTCCATGATCCGAAACGCCCCGGCCATGGCCGCGTGCGCACCGGCCGACCACGGCATCACCATGATCTCCATGTGCTCCTGCAGCGCCGCCTCGCGAAGGTGCTCGATCTGCGCTGCCAGCACCGCCGGGCCGCCGACCTGGCGGCTGAACACCCCTTCGCCGAGGACCGTCATCAGCCGCGGCTTCGGGTTGCGCGCGGCGAGCGCGGCCTGCCGCTGCATCCGCAGCTTCACGTGCCGGTCGGCCGCCTCGGCCTCCACCGCCTGCTCGGCGCCGTAGACGGCGCGCGCATACTGCTCGGTCTGCAACTCGCCGGGAACGACCTCACCCTCATAGGTGCAGATCCGCTTGGCGCTGGCCTCCAGCCCGACGTAGAGCTTGAACCATTCCGGGATGACGGGGTTGGCGTCCCACCACTCCTCCTGGGAGGTGCCGAGCGCCAGGTCCGACAGGGCGTCGGTGATGCTCTCGTCGACGCCGTAGAGCCAGCACAGCGCCCGGACGTTCGCGACCGTGACCGGCACCTTGCCCGTCTCGATCCGGTGCAGGGTCGGCTCGGAGATGCCGAGCTTCGCCTCGGCCACCTCGCGCCGGCTCCTGCCGGTCGCCGACCGTAGTCGTGTCAGCCTGCGGCCCAAGGCGCGGCGTACGACACGCTGACCAGTGACCGGCACGCTCTCACCCCTGTATGCACGCTGCGAAACCGAACCGGCACTGCCGGCCCACACCATACCCCCGACAGATCGGCCGAAGACAACACCCCGTAGACGAATATCCATCGCACAGACACCTTGAGGTCGGCTATCCGGGCCGAAGTTCGCGCGGTACCGGCGGAAAAGGGCGAAATGCGATGTCCGTTGCGGACGGATGCCGTCATTCACGCAGCCGTCAACCGCCCGTAAGCCGGACGACGGGGCGCGACTCACAGGCACTACTTGGATGGTCGGGCACATGCCGCGCCGGCGCACCGAGCGCTGATGCCGGCACAGCCGAGCGATTCGGGAGTCATCTATGAAGAGGGTGCTCAACCGTACCGCCGGCGCCATCGCGCACATCCACGAGACGTTCGCCGACGCCCGCCGTGAGCACCAGCGCGCCGTCGTGCTGCTGACCCAGGCCGACATGTTCGACCCGACGGTGGCCAACCCGTCCTACGCCGACTACTTCGGCTTCCAGACGATCGTCGCCGCGATCGCGCGCGAGGCCGCCGCCTTCAAGGGCCAGGTGTACCTGTTCAACGGGGACAGCCACGTGTTCCACGTCGACCAGCCGCTCGCGGCCGGCTCGACCTGGCTCACGTTCTACGGCGTCACCCAGCCGGCCGCCAACCTGACCCGGATCACCGTCGACGGCTCCAGCAACGCCAACGACTACCTGCGCGCGACCGTCAACAAGCGCGGCCAGCAGGTGCTCAGCTGGACCAAGGTGCTCTTCACCGCGGTGTAGGACCGCGCCGCAAAACCGGCCACATGCCGCCGGTGGTGGTGCGTCGTCGAGCCGCTGGAATGCGGTTTCGACGTGCGCACCACCGTGCGGAGCCGGTCCGCGGGCACGCCGTTGCGGTGCTTGGCGCGACCGCGATCACCGGCCGTAGCCCGGCGCCGGATCGTCACCGCCCGTGTCGTATCGTCACGATGGTGAGCACTCCTGGAACCGAGGCACCCGTACGCACCCGTGTCGCGCCGTCGCCGACCGGCGATCCGCACGTCGGGACCGCGTATGCCGCCCTGTTCAACCTGGCGTTCGCGCGCAAGCACGGCGGGCAGTTCATCCTACGGGTGGAGGACACCGACCGCACGCGCTACGTCGAGGGCAGCGAGCAGCAGGTCTTCGACACGCTGCGGTGGCTCGGGTTCAGCTGGGACCAGGGGCCGGACATCGGCGGCCCGGCCGCGCCGTATCGGCAGTCGGAGCGGCTGCCCACCTACCGGGTGGTGGCCGAGCGCCTGCTCGCGGAGGGGCACGCCTACCAGTGCTGGTGCTCCGCGGAGCGGCTGACCCAGATGCGGGAGCGCCAGCAGCAGCTCAAGATGCCGACCGGATACGACCGCACGTGCTACGGAAAGACCCGTGAGGAGCGGGCCGAGCTGCCCGGGTTCACCGAGGTTCCGGTCGTGCGCATGCTCGTGCCCGACGAGGCGCGGATCTCCTTCACCGACCTCATCCGCGGCGAGATCACCCCGCCGCAGCCCGACGACCAGGTCCTGCTGAAGGCGGACGGCTTTCCGACCTACCACCTGGCCGTCGTCGTCGACGACAACGCGATGGGCGTCACGCACGTCATCCGCGGCGAGGAGTGGATCAGCTCCACCGCCAAGCACCTGCTGCTGTACCGGTGGCTGGGCTGGCAGGAGCCGCGGTACGCGCACATGCCGCTGCTGCGCAACGTCGACCGCTCCAAGATCAGCAAGCGCAAGAACCCGGCCGCCCGCCTCAAGTGGTTCCAGGAGGAGGGCTACCTGCCCGAGGCGCTGGTCAACTTCCTCGCCCTGATGGGCTACTCCATGCCCGAGGGCAAGGAGATCTTCACCTTCGACGAGGTCGTCGAGTCCTTCGACTTCGCCCGTATCAACCCGGTCGGCCCGGTGTTCGACATCGACAAGCTGAACTGGCTCAACGGGCACTACCTGCGCTCGCTGGACGACGACGCCTTCCTGCGCGCCGCCGAGCCGTTCCTGCCCGGTGACCTCACCCCCGAGGACATCCGCACGCTGGTCGTGCCGCTGCGCGAGCGCACCAAGAAGCTCTCCGAGCTTGCCGAGCAGCTGGACTGGCTGGCCACGGACACCGTCGAGGTGCGCCCGGCCGACCTGGCCAAGCACGGCCTGCCCGCCCCCGACGCCCGCACCGCGCTGGAGGCGTTCGCGAAGAACCTGGAGGAGCTCGACCCGTTCGAGGGAGCCCAGATCACCGCGACCCTGGATCGGGTCGTCGCCGAGCTCGGCCTCAACCGCCGCCGCTCGTTCATGACGGCCCGCCTGGCATTGGTCGGCAAGCCGGTCTCGCCGCCGCTGGACGACACCATGATCGCCCTGGGCGCTCAGCGCACCGTCCACCGCCTGCGCCAGGCCGCCGCCGCGCTGGAAGCCTGACGACGCTGCTGGTGTGGCGGGCGGTGCTGGTCACCGAGCCCCCGCCACACCGGCCGCCCCCGCCACACCGGTCACGCCCGTAGACCTGGGTACGGTGAGGATCATGTTCAGCGTCCAAATCGGCTGCGGGGCGCAGCTGCGCCCGCTGGAGCCGTGGCAGGCCGAGGAGTTCCTGCGGCACATCGACCGCGCCCGGGCCACCGTCGACCCGTGGATCCCGTGGGCGTCCGTCAGCACCGACCTCGCCTCGGCCCGTGCCACGCTGCAGCGCTACGCCGACCTGGCCGCTCGCGACGCCGGCCGCCTCTTCGGCATCTGGCTCGACGGCACGCTCGTCGGCGGCACGATGTTCGTCGGGTTCGACGCCGCCGCGGGCGTGTGCGAGATCGGCTGCTGGCTGGAGCCGGCCGGGCAGGGCCGCGGCCTGGTCACCGGCGCGGCCCGGGTGCTCGTCGACTGGGCGCTGCGCACCCGGGGCCTGCATCGCGTCGAGTGGCGGTGCCGGCCGGACAACGCCGCGAGCTCCAACGTGGCACGCCGGCTGGGCATGCGCCTCGACGGGGTGCTGCGCGAGACGTACCCGTACGCCGGCGTCCGCCACGACACCGAGGTCTGGTCACTGCTCGCGACCGACGTGGTCGAGGCCCCCGCCGGGTAGCTCGGGCGCCGCAACGCCGGCCGACCCGTCGGCCGGCGTTGCGGGCGCTGGCGACTCGGGCGCGGCGTGGGCCGAGGGCCGGGCCGGCCACCAGAACGCCTCACCGAGCAGCAGCGCCAGGGCGGGGACGACCAGCGTGCGCACGACGAGCGTGTCGAGGACGACGCCGATGCCGACGATGACGCCGATCTGGGTGAGCACGATCACCGGCAGCACGCCGAGCACGGCGAAGACGGCGGCGAGCAGGATGCCCGCCGAGGTGATGACCCCGCCGGTGGTGGCCAGCGCGCGGATCGTGCCGGCCCGCGTGCCTGCGTGGGCGGCCTCCTCTCGGGCCCGGGTGACCAGGAAGATGTTGTAGTCGACGCCGAGCGCCACGAGGAACAGGAAGGCCAGCAGCGGTACGGCGGTGCCCAGCGCCGGGATGCCGAGCACGTGGCGCAGCACCAGGCTCGCCGCGCCGAGGCTGGCCGCGAAGCTCACCACCACCGTGGCGAGCAGCAGCAGCGGCGCGACCAGGGAGCGCAGCAGCACCACGAGGACGAGCAGGACGACGGCGAGCACCAGCGGTACCACCACCCGGTCATCGCGCAGGTTGGCGTCGCGCTCGTCCAGGTCGGCCGCCGGCGCGCCGCCGACGAGCGCGTTCGCGCCCGGCAGCGCCGAGAGGGCGGCCCGCAGGCCGCGGACGGTCCGGTCGGCGGCGGGCGTGCCGGACCCGGCGGTGAGGTCCACGTCGAACGTGACCAGCGCGCCGTCGTCGGAGCGTTCGGGATTGCCGACGCGGGCGACTCCCTCGACCCCGCGGGCGGCGGTCGCGGCCGGGCCGGCGGCGGCGCCGTCGACGATCACGGTGACCGGCTGGGCGGCGCCGGCCGGGTAGTGCCGGGCCAGGGCTTCCGCGCCGGTGACCGACTCGACCTTCGCGCGGAACTGTTCGGTCTGCGACAGCCCGATGGACGTGCCGGCCAGGCCGGCGCAGAGACCGGCCAGCAGCAGCACCGCACCGGTGAGGACCAGCCGGGGGCGGCGCCGCACGCCGCCGGCGACGCGGGCCCACACCCCGCTCTCGGCCGGGTCGGGCGAGCCGGCGCGCGGCACGAACGGCCAGAACACGCCGCGGGGCAGGCACACCAGCGCGGCGGGCAGCACGACCAGGCCGAAGAGCAGGGCCACCACGACGCCGAGCGCGGCCGCCGCGCCGAGCGTGCGGTTGGTGGTCAGCACCGCGGCGAGCAGCGTGAGCAGCGCCAGGACGACGGTGGTGGCGCTGCCGACGATGGCGGGCGCGGCGCCGCGCAGGGCGGCCGCCATCGCTTGGCGCCGGTCGCCGGTGCGGCGCAGTTCCTCGCGGTACCGGGCGATGAGCAGCAGCGCGTAGTCGGTCCCGGCGCCGAAGACCAGCACCGAGACGATGCCGCTGACCTGCCCCGTGGTGGGCTGCCCGGCGACCCGGGCGACCCAGGGCAGCAGCTTGGCCACGACCTGGTCGGCGACGCCGATCACGAGCAGCGGGACCAGCCACAGCACCGGGCTGCGGTAGGTGACCAGCAGCAGTACCGCGACCACGATCGCCGTCGCGACCAGCAGGGTGAGGTCGGCACCGTCGAAGGCCGCCGCGATGTCCCGGCCGAACGCGGGCCCGCCGGTCACCTGGACGGTCAGCCCGTCCGGCGGCGCGGCCGCGCCGGCGCGCACCGTGGCCCGGACCCGATCGACCACGTCGGAGGTCGCCGTGCCGCCGCCGTCGGGCAGCGGCACGGCGACGAGCGCGGCCTGGCCGTCGCCGGACGGCACCGCGGGCGCCACCCGGCCCCCGGGCGCGATCCCGGCCAGCGCGGTGCGGGCCGCCTCGATCGCCGCGCGGTCGCCGTCGGTCAGCGCCGCGCCGGCCCGCTCGTACACCACGAGGGCGGTCTGGGTGCGACCGCTCGGGAAGCGGCCGGCGAGCTCGGTGACCCGGGTGGACTGCTTGCCGGCCGGTAGCCCGTCGGTGGGCCGGGCGGCCGGCTGGGCCGGCGAGGCGAGGAACGCCAGCGCGGTCAGACCGGCCGCCACCAGCAGGACCAGGACCGCCCCGGCCCGGCCGGTGATCGCCGCCGCGATCCGAGATCCCATGACGCACCCTTCGGGAAATCTTTCGATGATGGAAAGGTTTCCCATTGGTACCGCCTGCGTCGCATCGATGCAAGAATCGACGCGGGCGGCCGTCAGGCTCCGCGAACCTCGCGGCCGGTGTGACCTGCGGCTGCGGCGGCATGGTGCGATACACGCATGACGACGATCCGGTCCGTACTGCTGTTCGTGCTCGCCGCGCTCGCCGAGATCGGCGGCGCGTGGCTGATCTGGCAGGGCGTGCGTGAGCACAAGGGGCTGCTGTGGATCGGTGCCGGCGTCGCGGCCCTCGGCGCGTACGGCTTCGTCGCCACCCTGCAGCCCGACGCCGCCTTCGGCCGGATCCTCGCCGCGTACGGCGGGGTGTTCGTCGCCGGTTCGCTCGGCTGGGCGATGCTCGTCGACCGGTTCCGGCCGGACCGCTACGACCTGCTCGGGGCCGCCATCTGCCTGATCGGCGTCGCGGTCATCATGTACGCGCCGAGGTCGTGACGGTCATGCCGGGGTCCGGCCGGCGGGCGATCCGTAACCGTCACATTGCCACCAGTCCTTCGGCTTCCGGACGATTGGCCCGGTTCGGATAGCATCGACGCGTGCCGAGACACGGGGGAGGTCGGCATGTCGTCGCCGCAAGGACCTGAGGAACCGCCCGCACCACCGCCACAGTGGCACCCGTGGCAGCCGCTCGCGTGGGCGCCGCCGTCGCGGCCCGTAACGCCGTCGCCGTCGTCGCGTCCGGGCCGGCGCTGGCCGGTCATGGTCGCCGCGCTCGTCGTGGTGGCCGCCACGGCTATCGGTGTGGGCGCATACCTGGTGGCCGGCGGCGCCAAGCGGGGCGAGGGCGCGGGCAAGTCCGCTGTCGACCCGGCCCGCCGCCTGGCATACGGGTTGCTCGTGGAGGCCGCCGGCAACCTGCGCGCCGCGCCGGCGCAGCACTACAGCGGCACCGTGACCACCCGGGGCGGGCAGGCGGCGCGGGTCGACGGCCGGGTCACCAGCGACGGCATCACCGCGGCCACCGTCGACGTCGGCGGCGGCCGCGGCGAGCTGCTCGACCTCGGCGACGACGGCACCTTCGGCCGCGGCGACGCCGTGTTCTGGTCCGCGGCGCGCACGCCCGGCTCCGCGGGGGCCTACGGCGACTCGTGGGTGCGGATCGACTTCGACACGCTCGGCTTCGACCCGCGGGCGCTGATCCCGCAGGTGCTCGCCGCCGACCTGCTGCCGGGCGGCGTCGACGACCGGGCCGAGCCGGCCGCCGCGGACCTGCCCCGGCTCGGCGACGTGGGCACGATCGGCGGGGTCGAGGCCCGGCGGGTGCACACCGGCGACGCCACGATCTGGATCAGCACGGCCGAGCCGGCCCGGATCGTCCGCGTCGAGCCGGCCGGCGCCGATCCATCCGCGCCGGCGGCGTCCGCCCCTTCCGCGACGGCGTCGCCGGGTCCTTCCGTGCCGGCGCCGTCCGGTTCCGCGGCACCGTCACCGCGCAGCGGCCGGCACGACCACGGCGGGGGAGCCGCGTTCGTGCCCGCGCGGGCGCCTTCGGGCGGGCTAGGGCTCGACCTCGCCCCGCTGAGCCGCGCCGAGACCGGCGAGTTTCTTCAGGCGGTCCAGCGGCGCGTCGCCGGGCTCGTCGACGCGCCCGACCCGCAGGTCGGCTTCGCCATCGATGGCCAGATCACGGTCGGGCCGTGCGGGCAGACGTCGTGCCTGGCCGTGGTCACGGTCAGCAACACGGTGACGGCGCGCTCGCCGCACGTCCACCCGGTCCGGCAAGCCCACGCCGCGGTCACCATCGACATGACCATTGACGGCGGGCCGCTGAAGACCTGCACCGAGCTGGTGTCGATGCCGGTCGGCGGGCGGGCCACCGCGCGATGCTCGGCCACCTACACGTTGCCGGTCGCGACGGTCGGCCACAGCTACTACATCGAGGCGCGGGCCCAGGCGGTCTCCCGGGCGTTCGTCCAGGCCGACGTCCAACACCTCGTCGACCGGATCGGCCGGCTCGGCCGGGCGGCGGCGGCGAACGGGCGGGAAGCCGGGCCGGCGGCGGCGAACAGGCCGGGAGCCTCGCCGGCGTCGAGCGGCGAGGCCGGTGCGCCGCGGTGCCTGGAGCCGACCGGCGCCGACGGCGGGCCCGGGAAGTGGCACCCCGTCGAGCGCGTCGCCGCCCGGGACCGGCAGACCTACCAGGAGCAGGTCACCGGCGTGCGGCGGGGCCGGGAGTATCGGATCGGCGATCGTGACTTCCACGGGTACCGCAACGAGGGCGGCACCCACGTGCTCGTCGTGGCCGAGGGTGGCGGCAACGCGTGGCTGCTGTGGGGCGTTCGGGTCGGCGAGCAGGGCACGCTCACCTACGTCGATGACGATGACGGGTCCGGTGCCGCCGTGCGGTGGGGCGAGCGGGCCCGTGCGCGGCTCGACGGGCTGACCCGGGAGCTGCGCGGGCGGCTCGACCAGCTCCGCACCGTTTCCGGCGCCAGGGTTCGCTTCGTCGCGGCCGAGCCGGAGGTGCTGGACAAGTTCCGTGCGTATGCCCGAACCCGGCTGACGTCCGAGGAGCTCGCCCGCGTCGAGTGGCGGTACGAGCCGGTGGACGGTGGCTTCAGCGGCTGCGGCTGAGGCCGGCGATCCCGGGCCGGACGCCGCCCCGCTGCATCGACCGGCGTAACCACGTCATGGCCGATTGTGCGGTTGAGGCTTCGGCTTTTGGTTGAGTCGGCTGAACTTTTGCCAGATCCGTCGAAACATCTAGACACACCTATCTCGATCTCCTAGTGTGGCTCGCACGGGCCCGAGGGCGCGCTCTCTGCATGATCCGCTCGGCGCGGAGGCGGAGGCGTTCACGACGGAGGTCGATTCGCGACCACCCCCGGCTACGGCGCGGCGGCGCGCGCCCTGCCTGGCGAGTTCAGTCAGGAAGGGATGATGTGAACCAAAACGCTGCAAGAAATCGATGGCGACCAATGGCGGTCGCGCTGCTCCCGGTGGCCGCCGGACTCGGCGTCCTCGCCTCGCCGGCCGGCCCGGCCGCTGCGGCCATCAACCCGGCGGACTTCCAGCAGGTCACGCTGGCCAAGGGCGTGGCCGCGCTGGGCGAGCCCATGGCCATCACGGTGCTGCCGGACCGTTCGGTCCTGCACACCGCCCGCACCGGCACGCTGCGGCGCACCGACGCGAACGGCACCACGTCGGTGATCGCCAACATCCCCGTGTACACCCACGACGAGGAGGGGCTGCAAGGCGTCGCGGCGGACCCGAACTTCGCGTCCAACCGCTACATCTACCTGTACTACGCGCCACCGCTGAACACCCCGGCGGGCGACGCACCGGCCAGCGGTACCGCCGCGGACTGGGCGACCTGGGCGGGTGTGAACCGCCTGTCACGCTTCACGCTCAACGCCGACTACACGGTCAACATGGCCAGCCAGGTCACCGTCCTGGAGATCCCCACCAGCCGCGGCATGTGCTGCCACGTGGGTGGGGACATCGACTTCGACGCCCAGGGCAACCTGTACCTGTCCACCGGTGACGACTCCAACCCGTTCGAGTCGGCCGGCTACTCGCCGCTCGACGAGCGGACGAACCGCAACCCGGCCTACGACGCGCAGCGCACCGCCGCCAACAGCAACGACCTGCGCGGCAAGGTTCTGCGGATCAAGGTCAACGCCGACGGGTCGTACTCGATCCCGGCCGGCAACATGTTCGCGCCCGGCACCGCGAACACCCGGCCGGAGGTCTACGCGATGGGCTTCCGCAACCCGTTCCGGATGAGCGTCGACAAGGCGACCGGCATCGTCTACGTCGGCGACTACGGCCCGGACGCGGGCACGACGGACGCCAACCGTGGCCCGCAGGGCCAGGTGGAGTTCGACCGGATCACCGGGCCCGGCTTCTTCGGCTGGCCCTACTGCACCGGCGCGAACACCACCACCGAGACCTACAACAAGTGGAACTTCGCGACCAACGCGACCGGCCCGAAGTTCAACTGTGCCGGCGGCCCGACGAACAACTCCTTCCGCAACACCGGCCTGACCACGCTGCCCGCGGCGAAACCCGCCTGGATCCGCTACGCCGGCGACGCCGGCAGCCCGCCCGCGTTCGGCGGCGGATCCGAGTCGCCGATGGCCGGCCCGGTCTACCGGTACAACGCGAGCAACCCGTCGACCACGAAGTTCCCGCAGGCGCTGGACGGCCAGTTCTTCGCCGGCGAGTTCGGGCGCGGCTGGATCAAGCCGGTCACGGTCAACGCGGACGGGTCGCCGGGCGCGATCGACAACTTCCCGTGGAACGGCAAGCAGGTCATGGACATGCAGTTCGGCCCCGACGGGTCGCTGTACGTCCTGGACTACGGCACCGGCTTCTTCAACGGTGACGCCTTCTCGGCGATCTACCGCTACGACTACGTCGGCGCCGGGGCCAACCGTGCCCCGACCGCGGTGGCGAGCGCCAACAAGACGTCGGGCGCGGCCCCGCTGACGGTGAACTTCTCCTCGGCCGGCTCGTCCGACCCCGAGGGCGGTGCGCTGACGTACTCGTGGGCGTTCGGCGACGGCACCACGTCGACGGCGGCGAACCCGGCCAAGACGTACTCCACCAACGGCAACTACGTCGCCACCCTGACGGTGCGCGACCCGCAGGGCGCCACCGGCACGGCCAGCGTGCCGATCAGCGTCGGCAACACGGCCCCGACGGTCATCATCAACGGCCCGGCGGCCGGGCAGCTGACGGCCTTCGGCGACAGCGTCCCGTGGAGCGTCACCGTCACCGACCCGGAGGACGGCACGATCGACTGCTCGCGCGTGACGATGGCGTACGTGCTCGGCCACGACCAGCACGCGCACCAGATCACCTCGCAGACCGGCTGCTCCGGCACGATCACCATCCCGGTCGACGGCGAGCACGACGACGCGGCGAACATCTTCCCGATCTTCGACGCCTCCTACACCGACAACGGCGGCCTGACGACCCACGCGCAGAACATCCTGGCGCCCAAGCGCCGGCAGGCCGAGCACTACAAGACGTCGTCCGGGGTCAACAAGTACACCAAGACGGCGGCCGAGGGCGGCATGACCGTCGGCGACATCAACAACGGTGACTGGATCGAGTTCGACCCGTACAAGCTCAACAACGCCACCTCGTTCACAGCCCGGGTCTCCTCCGGCGGCACGGGCGGCACGCTGCAGGTGCGCACCGGCTCACCGACCGGCACGATCATCGGCTCGGCGGCGGTGACGCCGACCGGCTCGTGGGAGACGTTCGCCACCGTGAGCGGCACGATCAGCGGCGCGCCGGCGGGCACCACGTCGCTGTACCTCACCTTCGCCGGCACCGGCACGGCCGCCCTGTTCGATCTGGACAGCTTCACGTTCGTGACCGGCTCGGCGCCGCCCGTCGCCACCAACCTGGCACTGAACAAGCCGGCGACGGCCTCCAGTGTGGAGAACGCCAACTACCCCGCCTCCAACGCGGTGGACGCGTCCGCGACCACGCGGTGGGCCAGCGCGTTCTCCGACCCGCAGTGGATCCAGGTCGACCTCGGCGCCACCTACACCGTCAGCCGGGTGCGGCTGCTGTGGGAGGCGGCATACGGCAAGGCGTATCAGATCCAGACCTCGGCCAACGGCACCACCTGGACCACGGTCCGGTCCATCACCAACGGTGACGGCGGCGAGGACGACAACACCGGCCTGAACGCTCCGGCGCGGTACGTGCGCATCTACGGCACGGCCCGCGGCACCGCGTGGGGCTACTCGCTGTTCAGCTTCGAGGTCTACGGCTCCTGAACCGTACCGCCATAACAGGAAGGGAGATACCGATCATGTTGCGCAGACTGGCTTTCTGCCTCGCCATCGTCACCGCCGCGCTCGGCCTCACCGCCGTGCCGGCCCACGCCGCGCCGGACTTCTCGGTGCTGGTCTTCAGCAAGACCGCCGGGTTCCGGCACGACTCGATCCCGACCGGCATCACCGCGATCCAGCAACTGGGTGCGGCGAACAACTTCTCCGTCACGGCGACGGAGGACGCGACCCAGTTCAACGCCACCAACCTGGCCCGGTTCAAGGCGGTCATCTGGCTGTCCACCACCGGTGACGTACTCGACGCCACCCAGCAGACGGCGTTCGAGAACTACATCCGCGCCGGCGGCGGCTACGTCGGCGTGCACGCGGCGGCCGACACCGAGTACGACTGGGCCTGGTACGGCGGCCTCGTCGGGGCTTACTTCTCCAGCCACCCGGCGATCCAGACCGCGACGGTCCGCATCGCCGACACCACGCACCCGGCCACCGCCGGGCTGCCGGCCGCCTGGTCGCGCACCGACGAGTGGTACAACTACCGCACCAACCCCCGCTCCCAGGTGCACGTGCTGACCACGCTGGACGAGTCCACGTACAGCGGCGGCACGATGGGCGCCGACCACCCCAACACCTGGTGCCGGGCATACGACGGCGGCCGGTCCTTCTACACCGGTCTGGGGCACACCCAGTCCAGCTACTCCGAGGCGGGCATCCGCACGCTGCTGCTCGGCGGCATCCGCTACGCCGCGCAGGGCATCGGTGACTGCTCGGTCAGCAGCCAGCCTCCGCAGCAGACCGACCTGGCGCTGAACCGCCCGGCGACGGCCTCCAGCGTGGAGAACGCCTCCTACCCGGCCTCCAACGCGGTGGACGCGTCCGCGACCACGCGGTGGTCCAGCGCGTTCTCCGACCCGCAGTGGATCCAGGTCGACCTCGGCGCCACCCGCACCGTCAACCGGGTCCGGCTGCTCTGGGAGGCGGCATACGGCAAGGCGTACCAGATCCAGACCTCGGCCGACGGCACCACCTGGACCACGGTCCGGTCCGTCACCGGCGGTGACGGCGGCGTGGACGACAACACCGGCCTGAACGCGTCCGCGCGGTACGTGCGCATCTACGGCACGGCCCGCGGCACCGCGTGGGGCTACTCGCTGTTCCAGTTCCAGGTCTACGGCACCTGAGTCCGACCCGGCCCGGGAGCCACCGCTCCCGGGCCGGTCCCGGCCGCGGCTCGCCGGCCCGGACATGGGTGGGCGGCGCGAAGCTGGGTAGCCATCCGGCATGGCCCCAGCCGACGCGCCGGCGCGCGAGCGCACGTTCTTCGGTCAGCCGCGGGTGCTGGCCAACCTGTTCGGGGTCGAGCTGTGGGAACGCTTCTCGTTCTACGGCATGCAGGGCATCCTGCTGATCTACCTGTACTACAGCGCCGCCCGCGGCGGGCTCGGCATCGACGAGACGACCGCGACGAGCATCGTCGGCGCGTACGGCGGCTTCGTCTACCTGTCCACGATCGGCGGGGCCTGGCTCGCCGACCGGATCGTCGGCAGCGAACGCGTCCTGTTCGGCAGCGCCGTGCTCGTCATGATCGGGCACGTCTGCCTCGCCCTGGTCCCGGGCCTGACCGGCGTCGGGCTCGGGTTGGTCAGCATCGCGCTGGGCAGCGGCGGCGTCAAGGCCAACGCCACCTCGCTGGTCGGCTCGCTCTACGACGAGCGGAACCCCCGCCGCGACGCCGGGTTCTCGCTGTTCTACCTCGGCGTCAACGTCGGCGCGTTCGCCGGGCCCCTGCTGACCGGGCTGCTGCAGCAGCAGCTGGGCTTCCACTACGGCTTCGCGCTCGCCGCCCTGGGCATGGGGCTCGGGCTCGCGCAGTACGCCCGCGGCCGCAAGCGGCTGCCCAAACAGGCCAACGAGGTGCCGCACCCGCTGCCGCGCACCCGGCTGCCGCTGGTGGCCGGGATCGTCGCGGCCGTGGCGGCCCTCGTCGCGGTGCTCGCCGTCTCGGGCGTGCTGGCCCCGAGCCGGCTGGCGGCCATCGTGGTCGTGCTCAGCGCCGCGGCGGCCGTCGCCTATTTCGCGGTCATCCTCACCGGCCGCGCCGTCGACCGGGTCGAGCGCGACCGGGTGCTCGCGTTCATCCCGCTGTTCGTGGCCAGCGCCGGCTTCTGGTCGCTGTACCAGCAGCAGTTCACGGTCCTGACCGTCTACGCCGACAAGCGCCTGAACCGCGACCTGTTCGGCTGGCAGATGCCGGTGTCCTGGGTGCAGTCGATCAACCCGGTCTTCATCATCGTCCTGTCGGGCGTGTTCGCGGCGCTGTGGACGCGGCTGGGCGACCGGCAGCCCTCCACCCCAGTGAAGTTCGCCGCCGGTACCGTCATCATGGGCGTGGCGTTCCTGCTGTTCCTGCCGATGGCCGGCACCGGGCGGGGCGGCGCGCCCCTGCCCGGCCTCGTCGGGGTCATCTTCGTGCTCACGATCGCCGAACTGCTGCTGTCGCCGGTCGGCCTGTCGCTGTCGACGAAGCTCGCCCCGGGCGCCTTCCACACCCAGATGGTCGCGCTCTTCTTCCTGTCCGTGGCCCTCGGCACCGCCGCCGCCGGCGCGCTCGCCGCCCAATACGACCCGGCCCACGAGATCCCGTACTTCTCGGTGCTCGGCCTCGCCGCGATCCTGCTCGGCGCCGTCATCGCCGCGCTGACCCCGCTGATCCGCCGCCTGATGCACGGCGTGCGCTGAGCCCGGACGTCATCGTGCGTCGCGCAGCTTGAGAATGTATGCCGCGGTAAGCGCGACGGCACGGTCCTCGTCACGTGACAGATCCGCGAGGGCACGCGACGCTGTGATCCCCGGGATATCCGCGAGCGCCTGTGCCAGCCGCCGACGTGCGGACGATGCGACGCTGCCGTGGGCGAGGCGATCAACGAGCCTGGTGGCGATCTGATCCGCCAACGCGGGATCACTCGCCAGCGCGCTCAGCGCATCGGCCGCCTCGACGTCGCTCGTCCCCTCGACGACCATGTCGATGAGCGTCGGGACCGCGTCGGGCACTCCACGCGCCCCGAGCGCCAGAGCCGCATACCTGCGGACCACGATGTCGCGGTTCGCGAGGGCATCCCGCAGCAGTACGGTCGCCTCACCGCTCGCAATCTCGGCGATGGACTCGACGGCACGTCTGCGCACCTCGGCTGCCGGCGCGACGAGGCCCTCCGCCAGCAGCGCCAATCCGCCATCGCCCGATTGCGCCAAAGCCCAACGAAGGGCCCCGGCGACGTTCGGATCCGCCTCGCTCAGCGCTGCCTCGACCAGTGCCTCCACCGGCACCGGAACCTCCGTGACGGAGGACAAGGCCGCACGCTGGCGCTTCCCGGCGCTCTCTGACCCCAACGCCTGGAGCAGTGCGACGATCTGCAGGACGTCCTCCCAGCCGGTGGGTTCCGCCGCATCGATCCGACGGAGCCGAGTGAGCAACTCCGTCTCAGCCGCGATGCGCTGTCGCGTCTGGCGGATGAGGTCATCGACGAGCTCCGCGGGCGTGAAGCCGGGATCCTCGAGCGCGCGCCTGACCTCGAGCAGCGACAGCCCCAATGACCGCAGGCTCTCGATATGGAAGATCCGCCGGATGTCCTCGCTGGAGTACTCGCGATAGCCGGCGACGGTGCGACCCGTTGGCCGCACCAGGCCGAGCGAGTCGTAATGCCTGAGCATGCGGGCGCTGACCCCGGACCGTCGTGCCACATCACCGATCAACACTGCCTGTCATCCCTCCTGGCCGGTCCTGCCGAGGGCCACGACGCGCTTCGCCTCCTCGACCGCGAACTCGAATCCAGCATCCGGGTCGAGCGACAGCCGTTCCGTGGCGATCGCGTGCTGCCGCACGCGAGGGTCGAGATCCGTCATCGCGGCGCGCACGATCGGCATGATCATCTCACCGAGCGCGATCAGCGCCCGGCTGAGGCTCAACTGCGTCTCACGCCCGCCGCGCCCGAACTGTGTCACCAACACGCCGGCCAACTCGGATTCTCCACCTTCGGGCACGAGCACGACCGCTGCTCGCCAGGCGCTGCGCGCCACCTCGTCGTCAGCGTCGCTCAGCAGCGCCCGGGTGATCGCCGGCCACGCCTGTCGATCCCCGATCTTGGACAGCGTGTGCAACGCCTGGCTTCGTGCCTGCGCACGCTCCGAGCGGAGTTCATCGATGAGCTTTGGAACCGTCATTGAGGCTGAGTGTCTGGTGAGTGCCCACGTCAGTGCTTCGCGCACGGAGAATTCGGGCTCGATCGCGCATCGTTCGATGAGCTTGCCGATGAACCGCGGGTCTGGGGTCGTGCCGACCGCCAACGCTGCCCGCAACCGCACTGACGAGCTGCTGTGCTCCAGCCCGTGGAGAGCTCGAATCGTATCCGTGTCCTGCCTCGGCATGGTCATCGGGACCACCTCCTCGGCGACAGTGAAGACCTTGTCACTGTGTCAAGGTCAAGCGGGCCGTGTTGTGAGATGCCCCGACGTAGAGTCTCAGCATGCAGGTGCGTTTCGCTCGGCAGACGGCGCGGCTCGACGAGGTGGTGGAGTTCTATCGCGACCGGCTCGGCCTGCCCGAGATCGGCCGCTTCGCCGGTCACGACGGTTACGACGGCGTCATGCTCGCCCTGCCCGGCACCGGTGCGCACCTGGAGTTCACCGCCACAGCCCACCTGGCGCCGCCCCAGCCGCACGAGGAACAGCTGATCGTGCTCTATCTCGGTGACCGCGCCGCCGTCGACGACCTCGTCGCCCGCTCGGGCGCGACCCCGGTCGCCAGCACCAACCCGTACTGGGACCGCGTCGGCGTCACCATCGCCGACCCGGACGGCTTCCGGGTCGTGCTCGTCGCCGACGCGTGGGACGCCGGGGCCTGAGCGCCGGATTCTCTCCTGCCTTGAGCGCGTCGGGCGCCGGTTGGTGGCGTCACTGTCATGTGTCGTCGGCGGACAGGTGTTTGAGTAGCACGTCGCTGATCTCGCCGAGCTGCCTGACCTGCTCCGCGGTCAGCAGGTCGATGAGGTTGGCCCGCACGCTGCGCACGTGTGCTGGCGCGGTCTTCTCGAGGACGTGACGGCCCTCGTCGGTGAGGACGGCGGACCAGCCGCGTCGGTCGGCCGCGCAGTGTTCCCGCCGGATCCACCCCATTTCCTCCAGTCGGTTGACGGCGTGTGAGATCCGGCTCGGCTTGGATGTCGACCGCGATGCCAGCTCTGTCATCCGCAGCGCGTTGCCCGGCGCACCGGCGAGCAGGACCAGCAGCTCGTAGTAGCCGGGCGCGATGCCAGCCTCGCTGCGCAGGTCCTCCTCGAGCCGGTCGATCAGCAGACGGGTGGCCACCATGTAGGTCTGCCAGGTGTGCTGCTCCTGGTCGGTGAGCCACCGGGGGTCGTCCATTTCGTCAATGTAGCACCGGCTAAACCTTCCAGCGCTGAACAATCTCGCGTAGGGTTGGGGCGCTAGTAGTTCAGTGTCAAAATATCTCGCACTGGATTGTTCGGCTCTAACGCATGAGGAGCGGGGATGCCCACCAGCGTCAACCTTGCCGTGATCTACTACTCGGCCACGGGGACGATCGCCGAGATCGCCAAGGAGATGTCCGTCGCGGCGGAGAAGGCAGGGGCCGAAGTCCGGCTCCGCAAGGTCGCCGAGCTTGCGCCGCAGTCGGCCGTCGAACAGAACCCGGCCTGGGCCGCCAACGTGCGGGCCACTGTGGACATCTCGCTCGCCGAACCGGAGGACGTCCGCTGGGCCGACGCGGTGATCTTCGGTTCACCGACCCGGTTCGGCAACGTCTCGGCGCAGCTCAAACAGTTCATGGACACCCTTGGCCCGCTCTATGCGCAGGGCCTGCTCGCGGACAAGGTGTACAGCGGCTTCACCTCGACCGGCACCAATCACGGAGGCCACGAGTCGACGCTGATCGCCCTGTACAACTCGGTGCACCACTTCGGCGGTGTCATCGTCGCGCCGGGGTACACCGACCCGGCGAAGTTCGCCGACGGCAACCCCTACGGCACCTCGCACACCGACGCCAACGGCACCCAGCCGGTACACGACGTGACCCGGGCGTCGGCGCGGGTGCAGGCCGAGCGGGTGGTGCGCTTCGCGCGCCGCATCAAGGCCGAATCATGACCGCTTGACGGCGACGATCCGGGGGCGCTGGTCGCGCCAGCCGGGCAGCCACTCGACGTCGCCGAAGCCGGCCCGGTCGATCGCCCGGCGGTACTGCCTGTTGGTGAACAGGGTCATGACGTGCTCCTCGGTCCAGTGCCGGATGCCGACGCCGGGTTCGCCGAGCATGTAGTGCATCGTCATGGTCGAGGTGGTGCCGGACTGGTGCGAGTAGCACATTCTCGTGACGTGCCGATGGCCGTCACCCGCGATGCCCGGGTGCACCGTGCCGGGAGTCCACTGCTGCGGGGTGTACCAGGGTTCGAGGAGCACCACGCCGCCCGGTTCGAGGTGTGCCGCCAGGCGTTCGAGGGTCTGGTTCAGCTCGTCGACCGACTGCGCGTAGCCGATGGCGGAGAACAGGCAGGTGACCGCGCTGAACGTGCGGCCGAGCCGGAAGTCGCGCATGTCACCGGCGTGCACCGTGATCCCGGGGAGTCGCCGGACGGCGGCCTGACGCATCGCGTCGGAGACCTCGAGTCCTTCGACGTGGGTGAACATCGTGCGCAGGTGGGACAGGTGCAGGCCGGTGCCGCAGGCCACGTCGAGCAGGCTGTCGGCGGTGGGATTGCGCCGGCGGATCAGCGCCGCGACCTCGTGGGCCTCCGTCCGGTAGTCCTTGCCGGCCGCGGTCACGTAGATGAGTTCGTAGGCGATGGCGGCGTCCTGCCCGGCGGGCGCCGTCACCACCTGCCGGGCGGCGTCGGCCAGGGCCCCGGCCGCGCGGCCGACCTTGAGGATTCTGGGTATCAATGCGGCGGCGCGGCTATCGGTCCATGGGGTGCACGCACGCAGGTCGTCGAGCAGCCCGGCCCGCGAAGCGATGGCCTCCGTGCTCCAGGACCCGGATACGGGCGAGCTGAGCCAGGGCCTCGAAGGACTCGGCCTTCGCCTGACACAGCGGCTTGCTCAACGGACCACCCCTCACGGCCCGAAACCGTACCCCGAGCCCGCCGCGGTCCGATCATTGGCCGCGGCGAAAGCCCTCCGCGATCGCGCGGAGCTTGTCGGGGTTGGCGACGTAGCGGATGGCGGCGATGCGACTCAGCGTGCGGCCGGCGCCCAGGGGCCGACGCCGCCGATGTGCTCGACGGAGTACCGCACGATGTAGCCGGGCCCGCGCGGCGCCGGAAATTCGGTGTCCGGCGTGACGTACACCTTCGCCAGGCGGTTGAGCAGGTCCCACGCCTCGTCGGTGGCCTCGACGACGGCGCGTGTGCGCAACGCGGCGTAGTCGTTCAAGAACTTGCCAGGCACCCGCGGGGCGTCGAAGGACAGCACCACGCGCGGGTCGCGTTGGATGTTGCGCAGCTTCTGGTAGTACCCGAGGTGGCCGCTGACGAGATCGTCGCCGTCCAGCCCGATCCAGACGACCGTGACGTGCGGGCTGCCGTCGGGGTTGACGGTGCTCACGTGGGCCATCGGACCGGACGCGACAAGGTCGCGCAGCGATTCGGGCAGTGCGGTCATGGCTCGATCCTCCGTCACGCGCGGATCGTATCGGCGGTCCGGGTGAGCCGGGGCGGAATCGAGCACCCGCCCGGCGGGCTGACGTTCGACGTGTCCGTCCGGCTGTGCGAGGACGACCCGCCACCCCTGCCGCGGTTCGGCGTCGCACCCGGCTGGGACTCGCGGTTCATGCCGCTCACGAGCCGGTGTCGGTCGACGGCGTGGACGCCGCCGGCTGGAGCGGGCATCACGCCCGATGGCGCGGCGACGTACGATCGGCGGATTGAAGGCTCGCCCAGTCAGCTCGGCAGTTGCCCCACCTGGTCCACGATCGCCGTCCGCAGGAGTGCCGTCGGACGCAGCATCAGCATGGAGACACGATCATCGTCGCTGTTGAGCTGGGTGCCTAAGAACCGATAGGTGCCGGGATCGAACAACAGCTCCTGGCGCAACTCATCCTGAGTGCGGGTGACGGCAACACCGCGCCGACCCGCCGCGTCAACCCTGTCCTGGGCGATGGTGACACCGGGAAGTGCAGTTACTGCGGTGAACAGGGCCGCACGTGATTTCGGTGGCACATATCCTCTGCCGAGCAGCGTGACGACCTGCCCGAAAACCTGTCCAGGGTCATCGCTGCCGGCCGAACGGCGCAAATAGGCCAGCATTGCCTCGGGACTCGTCGGCAGCTGGTCCCGGTAGCCGGGGTCGGGTGTGCATGGGCGGGTTCGGGTCCGATCGAGCGTTCCCCCCGGTCCCCACTGGGCCGCCCGGCCGTTGCGGCAACCTGGGAGCGTCATCTCATGCTGTCCATCGGGGTCGGCCTGCTCTTTCCAGATCAGGTTGTCGCGGCTGCCGTCGACCGACAGCCAGGAACGTGTGAGGCCGGCGACCGGGCCGCTGGTGGTCGGTGACCAACTCTTGGTCTCGACGAAAACGAACTGCTCGGGCCTGGCAGCCAGTCCCGGCTCCTGCCCTGCGACGGCGGCCGCGTGCCGTAACAGTTCCGTGGCTTCGGCGCTGGCCGCCGGACCTCGTTCACCGATACGCGATGTCTGCAGAACCAAGGTTGCGGCAACCATCACCGCGGCGCCGCCGGCCACCAGAGCGATCCGCCCGCCAGGGCTACGCAGCCACAAGGGCCGCCGGCTCGCGTTCGCCCGGTCGAACACACGGCCATGCAGCGAGGCTGGCAGCACAGGCTGCGACGGGCCAAGTCGTGCACCGAGATCATCAAGTGCCTTCTGCAGGTCCACGACTACTCCTCACCGATTCGTAGCGGATTGTCACCCAATGTGGCCCTGACCTGTCGCCGCGCCCGATGTAACCGGGACCGGACCGTTCCCGCTGGAATGTTCAGGGCGTCAGCAACCTCGTCGTAGCTCAGCCCGCCCCACGCGATCAGCAGCAGAACATCGCGGTCACCGGCCGACAGGCCACGCAGAGCAGCAGCGAGCGCCGCCCTGGCGGCCCGGGCTGTCACCTCGTCCGCCACGCGCTCCGCGTGGCCATCCTCGCCGGGCGGCTCGCCATGCCGGGCGATTGCGCGCAGCCGCGCACCTTCGGTGCGCCGATGCCGGGAGATCTCTTTCGTGAGGATGCCGAACAGCCAGGGTCGAGCATCGGGGCGGCGCTGGTCGTACCGGGCGCGCTGACGGAAGGCCACGGCGAAGGTCTCAGCGACCACGTCATCGGCGACATCTGGCCCGATGCGCCGGTAGGCATAGCTGTACAACGCCAGGGCATGACGTTCGTACAGCACAGCGAACGCCTCCGCCGAGGTCAGCGAGGCCTCCACAGCCTGCCCGTCAGCGAGCCCACCCGCCGACCGCCAGCTCAGCACACCCATCCGTCAACCCGCCCCATCGCATCCGCCCCGACGCCGCAGGAACACCCCGCACCCATACTCGCCACTTCCGGGTCAGCGAGTTCACACAGAAGGGCACCGGCGCCTGGCGGGGTCTGGTTTCAGGCGTTTCTTGCGTGGTACTTGCGTGCAGTCATTGCCGGACGTCGGGAGGATGGCCATGTCGCAGACCCGGGAGCTCCTTGACACGTTCGCCGTGAGTTTTCGCCCGGAGGTGAGCAGCGAGCGGCTGGCGGCGGTGATCGACGCCCTGGCGGCGTGCGAGGAGGCCGTCACCACCTGCGCGGCCGCCATGGTCGCGGAGGAGGACGTCCGCGTGCTGCAGGACGCGATCGTGCGGGACTTGAACTGCGCCGACGTGGTGGCGGCGGGCCGGCGGCTGGTCAGCCGGGGCGCCGATGCCGTGCTGCTGAGCTCGATGCTGGAGGCGTGCGTGATGGCCTGCGAGCACAGCGCCGAGCTGTGCGGCAAGCACGCTCACCACCACGACCACTGCCGGATGTGTTCTCAGGCGACGCTGCGGTGCGCGGAGGCATGCCGGGAGGTCCTGCACCGGCTGCACGGTTGACCACGCCCACGACTTGAAACGCGCGCCTCACCCGGGGTGCCGGGCGAGCTCGGGTGCTTCGGTGTCGAGGGGCACGGCACGGCCACGGACGAGGTCGAGCTGGACGCCGGGGCGGGAGTCGAGCGCGGTGAACAGCCAGCCGGTGGCGGTGCGCAGCTTGTTCGCGGGCAGGGCGGCGAGGTGGTAGCCGCGGGTCACGACGCGGGCGAGCGGGCCGGACAGCGGCACGTGCAGCGGGTTGGCGGTGGCCTGCCAGCCGCCGAGGTCGACGACGAAGCCGAGGTCGCGGTGGCGGTACCGCCGAGGCCGCCCGATCCCGTACGAGGCCGCGACGTTGTGCGCCACGAGCCGGCCCTGCCGCACGGCGTGCTGGGCGGTCATCGCCGTGTGCTGGCCAGGATGGTGCAGATCGGGCACGGCGGCCGCGTCACCGCAGGCGTAGACCTCGGGGTGCCCGGGCACGGTCAGGTATGTGTCGACGCGGACCCGGCCCTTCTCGGTGGGCAGCCCGGCGTTTTCGACGATCGGGTCTGGCTGGACGCCGACGCACCACACGAGGGTCCGCGAGGGCACGAAGCTGCCGTCGGTCAGGCGCACGCCCTCGGCGGTGGCCTCCCGCACGGAGGTGCCGAGACGGACCTCGGCGCCGCGGCCCCGCAGCACCCGCTCGGCGCCGGCGGCCATGCGCCTGGCCATGCCGGGCAGCACCTGGTCGGCGATGTCCAGCAGCAGCCACCGTGGCGGCGTGTCGCGCAGCCGTGGGTGGCGGGCGGCGATGTCGGCGGTGAGCAGCTGTCCCTGCGCGGTGACCTCGGTGCCGGTGTATCCGGCGCCGACGACCACGAACGTCATCCGGGCGGACCGTTCGGCCGGGTCGTCGGCGGCGTCGGCCAGTTCGATCTGGCGGATGAGGTGGTCGCGCAGGTACAGCGCCTCGGGGATGCCGCGGAAGCCGTGGGCGTGGTCGGCGACGCCCGGGATCGGCAGGAGCTTGGTGACGCTGCCGGCGGCGAGGACCAGCCGGTCGTAGCCGAGGGTGCCGCGGTTGTCCTCCGGCCCGGTGTACGAGACGGTCCGTGCCCGGGTGTCGATGGCGTCGACCTCGCCGAGCACCAGCCGCAGCCCGGGCAGGGTGTCCTGTAGCGGCACGCTGATCGCCCGCGGGTCGAGCGCGCCGCCGGCGACCTCGGGCAGCAGTGGCAGGTACAGGAAATAGTCGGTCGGGTTGACCACAACGACGTCGGCGTTGCCGCGGGCCTGGCGCAGCAGCGTGCGGGCCGCCTGATAGCCGGCGAACCCCGCCCCGACGATGACGATCCGCGGCCGGGCCACCTCAGCGGCCTTCGAGCGCGTTGACCAGCTCGACCTTGGTCATGGCGGAGCGGCCTCTGACGTTGCGGCGCTTCGCCTCGGCGTACAGCTCGTCGCGCGACCATTCGGCGCGCGGCTGGTTGCGCCGGGCCTTCGCCGGGGTCCGCGGCTTGTCGGAGGACCTCATCGTGGCCGTCGGTTTGCCCAGCTCCTGCCAGCGCCGCTCGGTCATGTCGACGCCGTACCGTTTCGCGGCGCGCTTGATCCGGCGGAACGCCTCCTCGCGCTCGGCGTCGGTGACGTCGCGGACCTGATCGAACCGGGTGATCGCGTTGCGGACGTGCGTCGCGTCGTTCAGCGGTTCCTTGCGCAGCCGGGGGAACGCGAACGCGCGGTCCGGCATGGCGTTGCGATCGGCGGCGTCCAGATCGTGCGTGCTCTGTCTGCGTGCAGCCATGCTTTCTCGTTACCCCGCACCAGGTGATCCATGCCTGGAGGACGTTGCTCGCCTCAGCTCAAGGGGCCGGCGGACACCCCCGGCCCCTTGCTGGCGGCACGCTCAGGCGCGGACGGCGTCGAGGGCCTTCTTGAGCGCGGCCGGCTCGATGGGCTTCGTCGGCGCCTTCGGGCGCAGTTCGAGCATCTTCGCGCCGAGATCCCGCAGCTGGTTGCGGCCGAGGCCCGCGCGGACCTTCGGGAACCAGCCGTTCTCCTCCTCCTGAATGTGGCGCGTGATGGTCTCGATGAGCACGGTGACCTTCGCGTCGAAGTGTTCGTCACCGGGGTCCATCGTGAACAGCTCCAGGCACAGCACGTCGGCGATGTGATGCTCCTCGTACGACTCGAGGATGTCCTCCTCAAGGGCGGGCAGTAGCCGGCGGACCTCCGGGTACATGACCTCGTTCTCGAGGTACGTGTGCAGGGTCAGCGCCTGCAGGATCTGTTCGACGCACTGCGCCTTGCGGGCCGGCGGGCCGTCCTGTGCCGCCTGGAACTCCTTGAACAGTCGCTTGATGGTCTTGTGGTCTTCCTTGAGCAGTACGATCGCGTCGGTGGACATCGGCTCTCCTCGGTGGGTCGGGGTCGGACGGGTCCGGCCGGATGCTGCGGCGTCCGCGGTGACTGCCCGCCGCGGGCCGAGGTGATCGACGGTGCAGGCCCATACGTGGACGCGTACCCCTGCGACGGGCCGGGAAACGGGGGATGTCGGTATCGGTGACCACCGGTGGTTAGGTTCGTCGGTGGGCGGCGATGGGTTACCCGCACCGGCGTGATCCAGTGCCGCGACACCCTGGCGCTCCCCGGCGATGCGCATGGGCCGTTGCTGCTGCGACAGGTCGAGGCGGTGGACGGCGAGGCCGTCCTCGACGTGAGCCTCGACCTCCGCGGCGGACTCGGTCTTCGGCGGTCGGTGACGCACCGGCGCCGAGACAGGTCGTGGACCGAACGCTGCGCCAATGCTGGACAGGTCGCCCGGGATGCCGCGCACGCGGTCGCGGTGCTGCGCGGGATGACCCATCCGGACGGCGGTACGGTCGCGGCGGCGACCGCGTCGGCCGAGCAGGGCCGCGACTACGGCCACCGGTACGTGTGTGGCTGCGGGACCCGTGCATCATCGGGCGAGCCGCCGCGACGGCCGGGGTGACCGGGCTGCTGGACGATGCGGTGCGCTACGTCGCGGCGCGGCTGGGCGAGCACGGCCCGGCCACCGTGCCCGGCTCCACGGTGACGGGCGGGCCGATCCCGGACGAGCGGGGACTGCGATTCCTGCCCGGCTATCCGGGCGGCGCCGCCACGGTCGGCAATCACGTCAACCGGCAGTTCTAGCTCGACATGTTCGGCGACGCCCTGGGACTGTTCGCCGCGGCAGCCCGCGCCGGCGGCTCGACCCGCCCGCCTCGGCGGCGATGCGGATAGCCGCCGAGACCGTCTGCGAGCCCGACGCCGGCATCTGGGAGCTGGGCGCCGACCGCTGGACCAGTTCCCGGCTGACCGCCGCCGCCGCCGGAATGCGCGTCGCGGCCGCAGTGCGCCCGCGACGATGCGCGGGTCGACGCGGTGCTGCTGCTGAGGACGCCTACGTCTACCGGTACCGGCCCGGCTACGCGCAGGCTGCACCGCACGGGTGACGAGGTGGCCGCCGTCCGGGTGTCCGAGCGCAACCGGGCGGCGTGTGGTCTCACCGGGCTGTTCGCCGAGCTGCTCAACGCCGCAGTGCGCGGCACGCCCTTCGGCGACCACCCGGAGCGGCGCATCTCCCACCGGCCGGCGTGACTTCGCGGCGCGGCCCGGGCTTGGACGTGGCACCAGTGGGTAGCGGCAGAACCAGGATTGCGGTCGGACCTGCCTTCTGGGAGCGGCCATGAGACGACGCAAGACCGATCTGCGGACCCTGCCGGCCAGGTCGGCGAGGGGGATCGACGAGCGGTTCCAGGCGGCCACGCCGCTGCGCCGCCTGCTCAACAAGGTCTTCCCGGACCACTGGTCGTTCCTGCTGGGCGAGATCGCGCTCTACTCGTTCATCGTGCTGCTGCTCAGCGGCACCTTCCTCGCGCTGTTCTTCGACCCGTCCATGCGCGAGTCGGCCTACGACGGCAGCTTCCCACCGCTGCGCGGCGTGGAGATGTCGCAGGCCTACAACACGACGCTGCAGATTTCGTTCGACATCCGCGGCGGCCTGTTCGTGCGGCAGATGCACCACTGGTCGGCGCTGCTGTTCGTGGCCGCGATCGTGGTGCACATGTTCCGGGTGTTCTTCACCGGCGCGTTCCGCAAGCCGCGCGAGGCCAACTGGATCGTCGGCATCCTGCTGTTCTGGATGGCGTTCCTGGAGGGCTTCGCCGGCTACTCGCTGCCCGACGACGCGCTGTCCGGCACCGGCCTCCGTATCGCGAGCGCCATCATGCTGTCGATTCCGATCGTCGGTACCTGGGTGACCACCTCGCTGTTCGGGGGCGAGTTCCCGGGTGAGATCATCCTGTCCCGGTTGTACATCGTGCACGTCCTGCTGGTCCCCGCCGCGCTGCTCGCGCTCATCAGCGTCCACATGGGCCTGCTGGTGAAGCAGAAGCACACCCAGTGGCCCGGCCCTGGCCGCACCAACGAGAACGTGGTCGGCGTGCGGATGTTCCCGGGTTTCGCGGCCAAGTCCGGCGGCTTCTTCATGTTCGTGTTCGCCGCGCTCGCCTTGCTGGCCGGCCTCTTCCAGATCAACCCGGTCTGGCTGTACGGGCCGTACAAGGCCGCGGTCGTCTCGGCGGCGAGCCAGCCCGACTGGTACGTCATGTTCCTCGACGGCGCCGCCCGTCTCATGCCGGCGTGGGAGATCCGGTTCCATCTGTTCGGCAACGGCTACACGCTCGCGCCGATCTTCTGGCCCACGGTCGTGCTGCCCGGCATCCTGGCGATATTGCCGATGCTGTACCCGTTCATCGAGCAGCGCTTCACCAAGGACAAGGCCATCCACAACCTGCTGCAGCGCCCACGGGACAATCCGTCCCGCACCGGGCTCGGCGCGATGGCGATCACGTTCTACGCGGTGATGCTGATCTCCGGCGGCAACGACCTGGTGGCGGACAAGTTCCACATCAGCCTCAACGCGATGATCTGGGCCGGTCGCATCGGCGCCGTGCTCCTGCCGCCGCTGGCCTTCTACATCGCGTACCGGATCGCGCTGGGGCTGCAGCAGCACGACCGCGAGGTGCTCGTCCACGGCATCGAGACCGGCATCATCCGCCGCCTGCCCGACGGTCGCTTCGTCGAGGTCCACCAGCCGCTCCCGGTGGCCGGCGAGGAGGAACGCGTCCTGGAGTACGCGGGCTGGGTGGTCCCGAAGAAGATGAACCGGATCGGCGCGCTCGCCCCGACGGTGAAGGGCTTCTTCTTCCCGATCGAGAGGCCCCCCGCGCTGCCGGTCCGGCGCGACCGCGACGAGCACGGGGAGGTCACCTCAGGCCACGAGGCCGAGTAGTGACCAGCAGCGTGCAAGGGACAACACCGGGTGGTGGGCCGGCGGTTGGCCACGGGGTTCGGACCCGCGACTCCGCGCGGCTGGCGCTGGTGGTGGGCGCGTTGGGGGTGGTGTTCGGCGACATCGGTACCAGCCCGATCTACACCCTGCAGACCCTCTTCGCCCCGAGCGACCCGCACCCCGTCCCGGTCAGCGCGGAGAATCTCTTCGGCGTTGTGTCGCTGGTCTTCTGGTCCGTCATGATCATTGTTACGGTCACCTACGTGCTGCTCGCGATGCGTGCCGACAACGACGGCGAGGGCGGCATCATGGCCCTGATCACGCTGCTGCGCCGGTGGGGCGGGCAGCGCGGCGGACGGGCCGCCGCCGCGCTGGCGGCCCTGGGCATCTTCGGCGCCGCGCTGTTCCTCGGCGACAGCATGATTACCCCGGCGATCTCGGTGCTCTCCGCGGTTGAGGGCCTCAAGACGGTACAACCGTCGCTGGCCGAGGCGGTCGTGCCGATCACCGCGGTGATCATCTTGGCTTTGTTTCTGGTGCAGCGGCGCGGCACCGCGGCCGTCGGGCGGGTCTTCGGACCGGTGATGATCGTCTGGTTCGTCACCATCGGGGTGTGCGGGGTGGCCGGCATCGCGCGGTACCCCGAAATCCTCAAGGCGCTCTCTCCCGTCTATGCGATCGGGTTCCTGGCCGGCCACTTCGGCGTCGCGTTCTTCTCGCTGGCCGCAGTGGTGCTCGCGGTGACCGGCGCCGAGGCGTTGTACGCGGACATGGGCCACTTCGGCCGCCGGTCCATCACCCGGGCCTGGCTCTGGCTTGTGTTCCCGGCGTGCGTGCTGAGCTACTTCGGGCAGGGCGCGCTCATCCTGAAGGACCCGGCCAACATCAAAGGCCCGTTCTTCCTGCTCGTGCCCGAGTGGGGTCGCCTGCCGCTGGTCGTGCTGGCCACCGCCGCCACTGTCATCGCCTCGCAGGCGGTGATCACCGGGGCGTACTCCGTCGCCGCCCAGGCCGCCGAGCTCGGCTACCTGCCGCGGCTGCGGCTGGTGCACACCTCCGAGTCGCAGATCGGCCAGATCTACGTACCGTGGATCAACTGGCTGCTTTGGCCTCTGTGCTCACCCTCGTGTTCGCCTTCCGCAGCTCCGCGGCGCTCGCGTTCGCATTCGGCATGGCGGTCACCGCCACCATAACCATTACCACCCTGATGTTCTTCTATATCGCCAGGCGCAAGTGGAATACGCCGCGCTGGCTGCTCGGCGCCGGCGGGGCCGTGCTGCTCACCGTAGACCTGCTGTTCGTGGCGGCAAATCTGACCAAGTTCGTGCACGGCGCCTGGCTGCCGCTGCTCATCGGCCTCACCGCGTTCACCGTCATGACCACCTGGCAGAAGGGCCGCCAGATCGTCACCGCCGAGCGGCAGCGGCAGGAGGGCTCGTTGCGCGAGTTCGTGGACCGTCTGCACGCCGACCGCTCGCTCACCGTCCAGGTTCCCGGTACTGCGGTGTTCCTCAACCGCGGCAAGGAGACCGCGCCACTGGCGATGCGGGCCAACGTCGAGCACAACCACGTGCGCCACGAGCACGTCTTGATCCTGTCCCTGGAGACCGAGCCGATCCCGCGCATCCCGCCGACCGAGCGGATCACGGTCGACGACCTCGGTCATGCCCACGATGGCATCGTCCACGTCGCGGTCCGCTTCGGCTACATGGACACCCCGGATGTGCCGGCCGCGCTGCGCCTGCTCGACCCGGCCACCACGGAAGGCACCCTCCAGGTGGACCGGGCGTCGTACTTCCTGTCGAAGATTGAGCTGCGCCGTGGCGAGCAGCCCACGATGGCCGGCTGGCGCAAACGCCTGTTCATCGCCACTTCGTACATAACTGCCGACGCCGCCGAACACTTCGGTCTGCCCCGCGACCGCACTGTCATCATGGGCTCCCACATCCAGGTGTGAGCGCGCCGGCACACGACGTGTCGGCCGTCGCGACGTGCGCATGCCGCGGCGGTGGCGGACCCCCTTCCCTTCACCGCCCGGTCGCGGGCACCGGTTCGCCGTGCGCCGCCCGGTCGGGTTCGCCCGCCGGTGGTGTCCTGCGGCGTCGGCGGCGATGAGCGGCGCGGGCGATCAGGCCTTGCCGCGGTGCGAACATCGTCGACAGCATGAAGCAGGCGGCGGCCAGGAGGCTGATCGCACCGCCGGCGGCGATGTCGAACGCGCGGGACAGGTACAGGCCGCCGACCGCGCTGCACACGGCGACCGCGACGGCGAAGGCGGTCATGCTGGCGATGCGGTCGGTCCACAGGCGGGCGGCGCCGGCCGGGGCGACGACGAGGGCGAGGGTGAGGATGGTCCCGATGGCCGGCACCGTTGTCGCGACCACAGCCTCGATGAGTATCAGGACGAGCAGGTCCATGGCGCCGGTACGGTAGCCGGCGGCCCGGGCCCCGTGGCGGTCGAAGGCGGCGTAGAGCAGTTCCTTGTGGACCGCGGCGAGCACGAGGACGACGCCGGCGGTGACGGCGGCCGCCACCATCAGGTCCTGCTCGTCGACGGTGAGGATGGAGCCGGTGAGGTAGGCGGTGAGGTTCTTGGTGAATCCGTTCTGCGCGGACAGCAGGACGACGCCGAGGGAGAACCCGGCGGCCAGGGCGACCGCGGTGGCCGTGCTCACGTCGTGGCCGCGGCGGCGGGACAGCGCGGTGACGGTGAGCGCGGCCAGCACGCCCGCGACGGCGCCGCCGAGGTAGAGGTTGACGCCGATGACGGCGGCGATGACGACGCCGGGGAAGGTGGCGTGGGTCATGGCCATGGTGAAGAACGCTTGGCGGCGCAGGACGACCTGCACGCCGATGAGCCCGCACATGCTGCCGACGAGGACCGATTCCAGCAGGGCGCGGTTGAACGCGACGTCAAGCCACCGCATCGGATGTCCTCCGGGACTGTACCGCCCGCGCGAGCCCGCCGGCGAGCAGGGTGAGCAGGTAGACGGCGACCAGGGTGAGCACGACGGTGGCGCCGCCGGCCAGGCGCAGGCCGTGGGAGACCGAGGCGCGGTAGCTGATGGCGAGGCCGAGGTAGCCGGACAGCGCGGCGACGGCCACGCCGGCGAGCGTGATCGGCGCGATGCGATCGCTGATGAGCCGCCCGGTGGCGGCGGGGACGACGAGCAGGGCGATGACGAGGATGGTGCCGACTGACTGGGCGGCGGCGACCACGACGAGCGCGACGGCGAGGTTGAGCACGAGGTCGAGCAGCCAGATCCGGTAGCCCATGGCGGCGGCGGCCTGCGGGTCGAACGCGCGCAACAGCAGTTCCTTGTGCAGCAGGGCGAGCGTGATCAGGACGAGCCCGGCGACGACGGCGGTCTGGGCGATCTGGCCGGTGGTGACGGTGAGCAGCCGGCCGAAGAGGAACGACGTGAGGTCGGCGGTGTAGGAGGCGCGGCGGGAGACGAGCACGACGCCGACGGCGAACATCGCCGCGAGCAGTACGGCGAGGGCGGTGTCGTCGGTGACCCGGCGGGACCGGGTGAGCAGCGTGAGCAGGACGGCGGTGACCGCGGCGGCGGCGAGGGCGCCGGGCAGGACGCCGTCGACGCCCGCGGTGAGGAAGCCGAGCACGATGCCGGGGAAGACGGTGTGGGTCATGGCGTCGGCGACGAAGCCGAGGCGCCGGGTGAGCACATGGGTGCTGACGACGCCGGCCAGGCCGGCGAGCAGCAACAGCTCGGTCAGCGCGCGGGCCATGAACGGGACGGCGAACGGTTCGACCAGGGTGGCGTGCATACGGTGGCTGCCTCAGTGGTGGGCGACGACGATCTGGTCGCCGTGCAGTTCGAGGGCCTGGTTGCCGTACGTGGCGCGCAGCAGGTCCGGGGTGAGGGTGGCGCCGGTGGGGCCGAAGCCGAACATGCGCCGGTTGAGCAGGCAGGCGTGGTCGCTGACGTGCTGGGCGAGGGCGAGGTCGTGGGTGGAGATGAGCACGGCGGTGCCCTGCCGCTTGAGCCCGCGAAGCGCGCCCAGCAGGGCGTCCTGGCTGACCAGGTCCACGCCGTTGAACGGCTCGTCGAGCAGCAGCAGCCGGGGTCGCTGGGCGATCGCCCGGGCGAGCAGCACGCGCTGGCGCTGCCCGCCCGAGAGGGTGCCGAAGGTCGCCCGGGCGCGCTCGGCCAGCCCCACCTGGGCGAGGGCCTCGGCGGCGATGCGCCGGTCGTCGCGGCCGGGCCGGCGCAGCCAGCCGACCTCCCGGTAGCGGCCCATCAGCACGACCTGCGCGACCGAGACCGGGAACTGGGGGTCGAGGATGTCGGCCTGCGGCACGTAGGCGACGTCGCGGCGGGCCGCCGCAGGTGTCCGCCCGAGCACGGTGACGGTGCCGCCGACGACCGGGACGAGGCCCAGGACCGCCTTGATCAGCGTGGACTTCCCGGCCCCGTTCGGGCCGATGAGGGCCACCACCTCGCCGGCGTGGACGCGGCCGGTGACCCCGGTGAGCACCGGCTCGGCGTCGTAGGCGATCGCCGCGTGGTCGATGTGCAGCGCTTCCACTACCGGGGGAGTAGCCGCCGGGTCAGCCACCGAGGGCCTGCACGAGGACGTCGGTGTTGTGCTCCGCCATCTTGAGGTAGGTGTCGCCGGCCGAGCCCTGCGGGCCGAGCGTGTCGCCGTAGAGCGCGTCCTCGCCGGCGACGACCTTCACGCCGGCCTGCCTGGCGATCGCCTCGGCGGTCTTCGGCGGCAGCGAGCTTTCGGAGAAGACCGCCTTGGTGCCGGTCTTCTTGATCTTGGAGACGATGTCGTCGACGTCCTTGGCGGACAGTTCGGCGGAGGTGTCGAAGCTCGGGATGATCGAGCCGACGAATTCCAGCTGGTAGCGGTCGATGTAGTAACCGAACGCATTGTGGTTGGTGACCAGCTTGCGGCCGTCGGGCGGCAGCTTGTCGATCTTCGCCTGGATGTCGGCGTCGAGCCTGTCGAGCTTCGCCGAGTAGTCGGCCAGGTTCTTCTGGTAGATCGCCGCGTCGGCGGGGTCGGCGGCGGCGAATGCCTTCTCGATGTTCTGGGCCATGATCTTGGCATTGCGGGGGTTGTGCCAGATGTGCGGATCCCCGTCCTTCTGTTCCTCGTCACCGTTGCCCTGGCGGATCTTCACGCCGGTGCTGGCGTCGACGGTGACACCCTTGAACCCGGCGGAGGAGATCGTCTCGTCGAGCCATCTCTCCAGGCCGATGCCGCTCTTCACGACGACCTTGGCGGCGCCGATCGCGGTGATGTCGGCCGGGGTCGGCTCGTAGTCGTGCGGGTCGATGTTGGGCTTGAGGATCTGGGTGACCGTCACCTTGTCGCCGCCGATGTTGCGGGCGAAGTCGGCGACCTGGGTGGTCGTGGCCACCACCGCGAGCTTGCCGCCGTCGGCCGCGGCGGGCTGCGCGGTGGTGTTGTCGCCGCACGCGGTGAGTGGTGCCGTCAGTGTGGCGGCGAGTGCGAAGGCGGCTATGGGACGCCGGGAAGGGCGCATGGTTGTGCTCCTCGGGCAAGAGGTGAGGCTCAGTTGCGTGAACGCGCCAGACGATACGCGTTTTCATTTTCAATAACGAGCCGTCGCATCGCGATGTACGCATGGACCGCCCGGACGCCGGCAGCGCGAGCAGATGCTGGATCGTGGTTCCACCGGCACTGCGGGGAGCGCTAGACTCGGCGGCCTACCAACGTCCGCCCGGAGGTCTTCGGCGAGCCCCGGGCCGTCTTCTGGAGGGCCAGTGCGTCCTGCCTCGCCGAAGCCGCGTGCAGCAGCATGACCAATCGCATCCGACCCCGCCCGGGCGCTCGCGGTGCTGTCCGCACCACCGGCCGACCGTCGCTGCCCCGCTGGATCTATCCGGCCCTTGCCGCCGCCCTCGCCGTGGGTGCCCTGATCGGAGCCCTGGTCGGTGCCGCCACCGCCGACCCGCGCACGGAGCAGCAGAAACGCATCGACGCGATGCAGGCCGCCGACGTCCAGCGTGACGCCGACCAGGTGGTCGCGCTCACCGATCAGGCCCGCCGCGTGCGCGACCTGCTCGGCTCGACGCTCGACGGGCTGTACACGGCCCTGCCGCACGGCGCCGCCCCCGGTCCGCTGGCCACCGCTGCCCAGGCCGAGGGCTGGAAGGCGGCCACCCGCCAGGGCGCCGGCGAGTTCGCGAATCCGCCGTCGGCCGGCACCGCCGTCAACGTCGCCCGGGCCGGCCTCGCCGCCGGGGCGCGCCAGCTCGACCTCGCCGTCGACACCTACGCCGCGGCGCTGAAGGCCGGCGACGACGTGCGCCCGGCGCTGCTGGACCTCGCCTCGCGTCAGCGCGACAGCGCCATCGCGAGCTGGTCGATCGGCGCGACCCAGCTCGATCAGCTCAACGTCGACACCGGCCACGGCCATCAGCACGTGTTCCTGCCCAACCAGCCCGGCCAGGGCGCGATGACCGCGGACGGCGAGCGCGAGGGCGGCTGAGACAGTCGCCGTCGTCGACGAGGCGTGTGGGCTTGCCGTCCGCGCCGGGCCGGCGGCGCCGGGCTACCCGGTCCGGCCCGTGACCGCGGTGGCCTGGTCGAGCGCGGCGGTCACGACGAGCGACTCGATGCCGCGCAGGCAGGTCTCCAGCATCGCGGGCGACACGGAGGCGGTGTCCACCCGCCAGGTGAGCTCGATGCCGTCCGCGACGGCATCGACGTGCAGGTAGCAGGTGGCGTCGAACTCGCTGGAGCGGGGACCCCAGCGCAGGCTGCTGCGAGGCAGCGCGTCGCTGATCTGCCACGGCGTGGGAAGCGCGCCGGCGGGCGCCTGCGCGGCCGAGCGGCGGCGGTCGTTGAAGTAGCACAGGGTGTCGAGCTCGGTCTCGCGCTCTGCGCCGACCCGGTCCACCAGCGCCCAGAGGTCGCGGGGGTGGTAGTACGCGTGCATCCCGGCGGCGAGCTGGCTGCTCCAGGCGCGGGCGACGACCTCGTCGAACGTGTCGGCGGCGGTGTCGATGACGGCGAGGCCGGCCTGCGCCAGGTTGCTCACCGAAGCGGCGAAGCCGGGCCGGAAGCGGTTGCTCACGACGATGCGGAACGCCCCGACCGGCTGTCCGGAGAGACGCCCGAGCATGACCGCGTACGCGGCGAGCAGGACGGTGCCGGTGTGCGCCTTCGTCCGCTCGGCGATCGCGGCCAGGGCGAGGGCCGTCGCGGGCGTCGTGAGGGTGGCCTCCCACCATCGCTCGTCCTGCGCGACGAGCGGTTCGGCGAAGCGGCGCGGCTCGATGGCGTGCAGGTGGCGATCCCAGTACCGCAGCGAGGCCTCGTGCTGCCGTCGCGCGGACCGGTCGCGCTGCGCCCGGGCGAGCGCGAGCGGCTGGATGCCGTCCACCGGGGCGAGCTGCCGGCCGGTGTCCGGTTCGAGGTTGGCGAGGTCGGCGACGAGCGCCTCGAAGCCGTATCCGTCGATGGCCATGTGGCAGTACAGGGCGACGAGGTGGACGGCGCGGTCGCCGTCGGCGATCACTGCCATCCGCACCGGCCAGTCGGTGGCCGGATCCCAGTAGGCTGCCTCATACCGCTCGCGGACGGCGGCCGCCAGCCGCTCGGGGTCACCGTCGTCGCGGTACACCTCGAGTGTGATCTCGCCGCCGCGGGCCAGCTGTTGCTTCGGGGGGTTGTCGCTGTCGAGCAGCAGCCGGGTGCGTAACGACTGGTGGCGGCTCATGATGAAGCCCAGCAGGGTCGCGATGTCCTGCACGGTGGTGCCGGCGTCGAGCGGCATCGTGCCGCCGGTCCACTCGGTGGCCTCGATGACCTGCATCGATCGCCAGGCGGCGAACTGTCCCCAGGTCAGGTCCTCGACGCCGTCGCCTTCGCCTTCGAACGGCACAGTGATGCGATGTGTCGCGTGCATTCCCGTCCTTGTCGACGTCGGGAGGAAAGAGCCTGCGCCGGCCGCGTTTCCGCGAGTGCCGGCGCAGCGTCGAGGTGACCTGGCTCCTTAGAGGTTGCGCACGCCCTTCATGGTTGACCTCCCTCCGTGCAGTGGCTGTCGCTGGCCCGAACAATAGCGTCGGTCACGCTGCGGGGGAAGAATGAGATCATTCGAAAGACGTCAATTAGGCCCAATGTCCAAAGTATTCACGGTGATCGACGTTAATTCGAGGGGTGCGGCGAGGGTCTGGACGAGGGGACTTCGATATTGAAATGTCGGCCTGATGTTTGCTTGATGTTGGTCTGATGCCGGCTCAGGCTCAGGACCGCATGGCGCCGCACGCCGCGCGCTACGCGCGGCGCAGCGGCGCCGTCATGGGCGATGAGGGCTTCGAGCGGCCGTGCGGCCCGGTCAGGCGGTGCGGAACCGCCGGATCGGGCCGTCCAGGGACTGGTCACGCTCGGCGTGCAGGCGGCCCTGCGAGACCAGGAGCTCGAGGTGGGCGGCGGTCTCACAGACGGCCAGCATCCGGTTGAACAGGTCGAGGTCGTCGAAGCGGCGCTCGCGGCGGGTCCACGGCAGCCGCGCAGTGACCTCCAGCCCGGTCTCCGCGCCGCTGGCGACCGCCTTCTCGGTCTGCTCCAGGCGGGCGCCGTGGTGCTCGACCAGCTCGTCGACGCGGCGGTGCACGCTCGGGGCCGCCGGGCCGTGCGCGGGCAGCAACAGCGCGTCGGGCCGGGAGCGGATCAGCGCCAGCGAACCCAGGTAGTCGCGCAGCGGATTGGGCGCGACGGCGGCGTCGAAGCCGATCGACGGGGTGATCTCGGGCAGTACGTGGTCGCCGGCGAACAGCACGCCCGCGGCCTCGTCGTGAAACACCACGTGACCGTTGGTGTGGCCGGGCGTCGGCAGCACCGTGAGGGTCCGCCCGGCGACCTGGAGCGTCTCCTGGCCGTCGAACCAGTCGTCGGGGTACTCCCAGAACCGCCGCTGGTCCTCCGGCGAGCCGCTCGGCACACTGGCGGCGATCTCCCGCACGAGGTCCTGCGCGCCCATCTGTGCGAGGATGCGCAGCTGGCCCTCGAGCGTCGGCCGGTTGGCGTCGTGCGCGTGCTCGATCGTCGTGCGCTCGCCGGCGCCGAGGCTGATCCGGGTGCCGAACTCGCGGCGCAGGGCGACCGCCTGCGTGTAGTGGTCGCGGTGCACGTGCGTGACGAGGAACCTGCGGATGTCCGCCGGTGCGTGGCCCAGCCCGTCGAGGGCATCGATCAGCCGGGCCCGCGACTCGGGGATGGCCCAACCGGCGTCGATGAGGACGAGATCGTCGGCGACGGCGAGCGCGTACACGTTGACCGCCCGCAGGCCGTCCTGCGGCAGCGGCAGCGGGATGCGGTGGACGCCGGGCGCCTCCTCGAAGGCCCCGGGCTCGGTCCAGGCGGTGCTCAGGACGTCACCGCGCCGGTCTCGGCGTCGCGCGGCGACTGCTCGTCGACCGTCACCTGGTGCATCTCGTCGGGGGCCTCCAGCAGCATGTCCGCAGGGTAGCCCAGGCAGCCGTAGCGCTGCAGCGCGCCCACCACGCCGGTGACGTGGTGGGCGTGTCCGGCGGTTGAGCGGGAAGATCGTGTCGGCGGCGGCGAAGGCGTCGAGCCCCTCGGCCACTTGGTAGGACAGGCCGTCGCCGCCGGTGACGAGGCCCGGGGCGGCGCCGCACACGTGCACCTCGTAGGGCATGCTCGGGCGGCTGGTGAACACCTGGGCCGGGATGCCCACGTCGAGCGGCTTCGCCCCGTCGAGCACCAGCACGACCACGCGGTGGTTCCCCTCGGCCATACCGCCCCCTTCCGTCGCCCGTGCAGCGTCGCACCGCCGGGTCCGGGCCGACAGTGGCGAGATTGCCACGTACCGCAAGTTTCCCGCCATCCGCCGGGAACCTCCGTGCGGCCAGGAGGAAGACCGCGCTGAGCCTGCGGCTGCGGCGCCCCGCCGGGCGCCGCAGCCGGCGGCATGTACTACGCGACGGCGCTCACGACCTGCTCCGCGAGGGTCTGCCACTTGGCGTAGGCGTCCGGGAACGCCGACACCTGCACCGTCTGCGCCGCCACGGTGACCGGCATCTGCTCCCAGCCGGAGACCTTCATCAGCGCCGCGTAGAAGCGGCGCGCGGACTCGGCCGGATTCATCAGCTGGGTGACGCTACCCCAGTTCGGCCGCTGCTGGAACAGGCCGACCGAGTCGTGGTCGCTCCCGACGCCCTCGTTGGGCAGGTTGAGCGAGTCCGGCACGTTGGGGTTCGCGAGGTTGCGCAGATGGCTTTCCTGCAACGCGGTCGCGATCGCCACCACGAAGGCGCGGTGCGGCAGGTCCAGTTGCTGCCCGACCTGGATGATCGTGACGGCGTTGTTCATCTCGGTCTGGGCCAGCCCGCCGACGGGGCTGTGGACCGTCGGCGACGACGTGGCCGGCTTCGGCGGGGCCGCGGCAGTGGTATTCGCGGGTGACGGAGGGCTCTGCGCCGGTGACTGCTTCGGCTGCGTGCCGGCCGGGGACGACGGCTGCCGGCCGGGCTCGTCGCCCCTGCGCGCGTCGCCACGCGACGCGCGGTTCTCGGCGTCCGCCGCCCGTTCGCCGTCGCTCTGATACGCGGTTTCGGCCTGTGCCACGGTGTTGTCCGGTGCGGTGCCGGGCGACGGGGATAGGAACAGCGAACCGATCGCCGCGAACGCGATGACGACCCCGGCCGAGTACAGGCCGGTCCTCGTGCGGGCCGCCGAGTGGCGGCCGCGGCGGTAACGTCGCAGGTGACGCAGGCCGCGCCGGCGCGGCTCGGGCTCATCGGCAGGCATGAGGCGACCTCACGACCGGTGGACGGTGTTGCTTGCGGTATTTCACGAGAACCTCGACAGTTGTGCTGAGAACGCGGCTGCTGCTGGACTGCGGACGGCGGCGCCGCTGGTGCGGGCCGGCACGGAACGAGGGCACGGGCCATCGCCCGTCCACAGGGGACGGTGGGGTGGGTGCCTGGTGTGCCGGTGCGACCGGTGGGCGCGCCGGGAACGGTTACCGGACCGGGCGATGCCCTTGCTGTGCCGGTCGGCTTCCGGGGCCGCGGGTCGAGGTGTGACGCCATGCGAGGGCGAGGGTGTGCACGTGATGCTCCTTCCGATACCGCCTACCGGGTTAGCTGACGGATTCGGGCGGGAGGATCGCCCTACCTCACGGCGCGTGGCCGCTCGGATTCACCCCAGTTGCGCTTGGTTCCCCGGTTCGTGCGAGCACGACTCAGCGGGTCCGCCGCGGTGTCACCCTCCACAGTGACGGCCGACGCAGCGAACGTCATGACCATAACGGCTGCGTATACGTAGGTGAACCCCCTGCGGGGAACTGACAAGGTGCGCGCGGCGGCCCGGCGTTCTGCCCTCGCCGCGAACGTTTTGCCTGGTGGCGGCTGTCGTTCCGGCTGGGCGACGGATGGATTCGCCCGCGGCGGGGATGACGGGCGGTGCGCGCCGATCGATGCCCGCTCCTGGCTCGGCCGGGTCAGAAGTCGCCGGCGTTGCGGCGCAGCTCCGTGATCACCTCGATGAGTGAGCCGACGGTCGCCGGTGCCAGCCAGGGTGCGGCGAAGACCTCGGTGTTGAGCTCGGCCGTCGCGGCCTCGGCGAGCTCGCGCCCCGCGTCGAGCAGCTCGACGATGGTCGAGCGGCGGTCGGCCGGGTGTGGGGTGCGCCGCACGAGCCCGGCGGCCTCGAGGCGGTCGACGGCGTTGGTGACGCTGGTCGGGTGCACCTGGAGCCGCTCGCCGATGAGGGCCATGGGCAGCGAGGACTTGCGGCTGAAATACAGCAGCATCAGCACCTCGTATCGGGCGAAGGTCACGCCGTGGGGCTTGAGCACCGCCTCGACGCGGGCCAGCGCGATCTGGTGGGCGCGCATGAGGGACGTGACCGCGGCCATGCCGTCGGCGGCGTGTGCCCAGCCGTGCTCGGCCCACAGCCGGCGTGCCTCGGCGATCGGGTCGAGGGGAAGGCCGCTATTGGTCGACACGAAGGTCATGATAGCGGTCGGGGTAGCTGTGTGGACGTCATATAGTCGGACACCCTACTATCTAGCCCATGAGTCTCCACGTGCCGGCCAATCCCGTCCGCTTCGTCACCGCGGCGAGCCTCTTCGACGGCCATGACGCAGCCATCAACGTCATGCGCCGGCTGCTGCAGGCTCAGGGCGCCGAGGTGATTCACCTCGGGCACGACCGCAGCGTCGACGAGGTCGTCACCGCGGCCGTGCAGGAGGACGTGCAGGGCGTGGCGATCTCGTCCTACCAGGGCGGACACGTCGAGTACTTCGAATACCTCGTCGACCGGCTCGCCGAGCGCGGCGCCGGGCACGTGCGGGTCTACGGCGGTGGCGGCGGCGTGATCGTGCCGGAGGAGATCGCGGCCCTGCGCGAGCGCGGTGTGCGCATCTTCAGCCCGCAGGAGGGCCAGCGGCTGGGCCTGCCCGGCATGATCAACGTGCTGATCCGCGAGTGCGACACGGACCCGGTGCGCGGCCAGGTCGACGTGGCGGCGCTGCTGGCCGGCGACGAGACGGCCCTGTCCCGGGCGATCACCACGCTGCAGGCGGGCGCCGACCCGGACCTGGCCGCCGCGGTGGGGGAGGCGGCCCGCCGGCGCCCCGTGCCGGTGCTCGGCATCACCGGCACGGGCGGCTCCGGCAAGTCGTCGCTGACCGACGAGCTGGTCCGGCGGCTGCGCCGCGACTGCGAGGACAAGCTGCGGGTCGCCGTGGTCGCCATCGACCCGACCCGCCGCCGCGGCGGCGGGGCGCTGCTCGGCGACCGCATCCGGATGAACAGCATCGCGCCCGGGGTGGTCTACTTCCGGTCGCTGGCGACCCGCGTGCAGGACGGCACCGTTCCCGCGCATCTGGCCGACGTCGTCGCCGCGTGCCAGGCCGCCGGCAACGACCTCGTCATCGTCGAGACGCCCGGCATCGGCCAGGGCGACGCGGCCATCACCGGCTACTCCAACGTCTCGCTGTACGTCATGACGCCCGACTTCGGCGCCGCCAGCCAGCTCGAGAAGATCGACATGCTCGACCTCGCCGACGTCGTGGCGATCAACAAGTTCGAGCGCCGCGGCGGCGAGGACGCGCGACGCGACGTCGCCCGGCAGCTGGTGCGCAACCGCGAACAGTTCGGCACGCCATGGGATGAGATGCCGGTCTTCGGCACGAGCGCCGCCCGCTTCGGCGACGACGGGGTGACCGCGCTGTACCACCACCTCAAGGAACTGCTGTCCGGGCACGGGTTCCCCAGTTTCCCGGGCGTGCTGACCCCCGTCGCCGGGCGGGTGTCGACCGGGCTGACGTCGGCGCTGCCCAAGGGCCGGGAGCGATACCTGTCGGAGGTCGCCGAGGCGGTGCGCGGCTACCACGCGACCACCACGGCGCAGGCCGCCGTCGCCCGGCGCCGTCAGCACCTCACCACCGCCCGTGACCTGCTGCCCGGCGAGGAGGCCGTCGCCCAGCTGTTGGAGGCGACGGAGCGGGAGCTCTCCGGCGAGGTCCGTGAACTGCTCGACGCGTGGCCGGCGACCCGCGAGGCGTACCGCGGCGACGAATTCGTCTACCGGGTCCGGGAGACGGAGATCCGTAGCCCCCTGACCCGCCAGACGCTCTCCGGCAGCCGCATCCCGCGCGTCGCGCTGCCCCGCGACGGCGACGACGGCGAGCTGGTCCGGTTCCTGCGCGCGGAGAACCTGCCCGGCGCGTTCCCGTTCACCGCCGGGGTCTTCCCGCTCAAGCGCACCGGCGAGGCGCCGGCCCGCATGTTCGCGGGGGAGGGCGACCCCTTCCGCACCAACCAGCGCTTCCACCTGCTCAGCGCCGGCCAGCCGGCGACGCGGCTGTCGACGGCCTTCGACTCGGTGACCCTGTATGGCCGCGATCCCGACCGGCGCCCGGACATCTACGGCAAGGTCGGCACCTCGGGAGTGTCGATCGCCACCCTCGACGACATGCGCGAGCTGTACGCCGGCTTCGACCTGTGTGACCCGAAGACGTCGGTCTCCATGACGATCAACGGGCCGGCGCCGACGATCCTGGCGATGTTCCTCAACGCCGCGATCGACCAGCAGACCGCGGCGTTCACGGCTGAGCACGGGCGGGAGCCGGACGCGCAGGAGGCGGCGGCGATCCGGGCGCGGACCGTGTCCACCGTGCGCGGCACCGTCCAGGCCGACATCCTCAAGGAGGACCAGGGCCAGAACACCTGCATCTTCTCCACCGAGTTCGCGCTGCGCTGCATGGCCGACATCCAGGAGTGGTTCATCACCAACCGGGTGCGCAACTTCTACTCGGTCAGCATCAGCGGCTACCACATCGCCGAGGCCGGCGCCAACCCGATCAGCCAGCTCGCGTTCACCCTCGCCAACGGCTTCACCTACGTCGAGGCGTACCGCGCCCGGGGGATGGACGTGAACGACTTCGCGCCCAACCTGTCGTTCTTCTTCTCCAACGGCATGGACGCCGAATACACTGTCATCGGCCGGGTCGCCCGCCGCATCTGGGCCGTCGCCATGCGTGAGCGCTACGGCGCCGACGATCGCTCGCAGAAGCTGAAGTACCACATCCAGACGTCGGGCCGCTCGCTGCACGCCCAGGAGATGGACTTCAACGACATCCGCACCACGCTGCAGGCCCTGTGCGCCATCTACGACAACGCCAACAGCCTGCACACCAACGCCTATGACGAGGCCGTGACCACCCCCAGCGCCCAGTCGGTGCGCCGGGCCCTCGCGATTCAGATGATCATTGACGCCGAATGGGGCCTGTCCGTGACGGAGAACGCGCTGCAGGGCTCGTACATCGTGGACCTGCTCACCGACCTCGTCGAGGAGGCGGTCCTGGCCGAGTTCGACCGCATCTCCGAACGCGGCGGCGTGCTCGGCGCGATGGAGACCGGCTACCAGCGCGGCCGTATCCAGGACGAGTCGATGCTGTACGAGCAGCGCAAGCACGACGGGTCGCTGCCCATCATCGGGGTCAACACGTTCCTCGGCGCGCCCGGCGGCGACGAGGCGACGACCGGCCTGGAACTCGCCCGCGCGACCGAGGACGAGAAGGAGTCGCAGGTTCGCCGGCTCGCCGACTTCACGACCCGCAACGCCGCGCAGGCCCCGGCGGCACTGGAGCGGCTGAAGACGGCGGCCGGCCAGGGCGACAACGTCTTCGACGCTCTGATGGACGCCGTGCGGTACTGCACCCTCGGCCAGATCAGCGATGCGTTCTTCGAGGTGGGCGGCCAGTACCGCCGCAACGTCTGAGCGTCGCACGAGCGCCCTCTTCCTCGCCGCGAGCCCGTGCGACCACGGTTCACGGGCTCGCGGCGAGGAAGAGGTAGGCGGCGAACACGAGCAGGTGAATGCCCGCCTGCATGAGCGTGGCGCGGCCGGGGAGCACCGTGAGCACGCCGATGATGCCGGTGAGCGCGAGCAGCACCATCTGCGTGCCACCCAGGCCCAGCACCAGCGGCTGGCCGATCCAGATCGAGGCGACGGCGATCGCCGGGATGGTGAGCCCGATGCTCGCGATCGCCGAGCCGAGGGCGAGATTCAGGCTGACCTGCACCCGGTCGCGCTGCGCGGCGCGCGCGGCGGCGATCGTCTCGGGTAGCAGCACCAGCAGTGCGATGACGACGCCCACCACCGACTGCGGCAGGTGCGCGGCCTGCACGCCGGCCTCGATGGCCGGTGACACGATCTTGGCGTCGCCGACGACCGCGATCAGCGCCACGACCAGCAGCACCAGGCTGATCAGTGCCGCGCTGACCGGCGGCGGCTCGCTCTGCTCGTCGACGTTGATGAAGTCTTTCTCGGCCGCGACCGGCAGGAAGTAGTCGCGGTGCCGCCTGGTCTGCACCAGGACGAACAGCCCGTACAGGGCGAGCGAGGCGACGGAGGCGAACGCCAGCTGCGCCGGGGTGAATCGTGGCCCCGGACGGGTCGTGGTGAAGGTGGGCACGACCAGGCTCATCGTCGCCAGGGTGAGCACCGTGGCGAGAGCGGCGCCCGTGCCTTCCGCGTTGAACTCCGCCACGTGCTGGCGCAGGGCGCCGATGAGCAGCGTGAGGCCGACGATCCCGTTGCAGGTCACCATGACGGCCGCGAAGACGGTGTCACGGCCCAGGGTCTGCGCCTTCGTCCCGCCGTCGATCGAGAGCGCGACGATCATGCCGACCTCGATGATCGTGACCGCGACCGCGAGGATCAGCGCGCCGAACACCTCCCCGACCCGGTGCGCCACCACCTCCGCGTGGTGTACGGCCGCCAGGACCGCGCCGGCCAGGAGCACGACGACCACCGCGATGACGAATCCGGGCAGTGTGCGGTGCCAGGTGAACGCCAGCACCACGAGGGCGAGCACGGGAACGATGGCGACCCAGCCGAGCAGTCGCTCGCGAACGAAGGCGCTCACGGGCTACAGGGCGGCGATCAGGTGGACGTTGCTCCACGACGTGTTGAGGTAGCCCAGCGGGTTCCACAGCGGTTCGGGGTGTTCGGGCTGGGTGGCGGCGCTGGTGTCCCAGGCCCGTGCGGTGATCTCGACTCGTCCGGGTGGCAGGTTGACGGTGGCGCGCCACAACACCCACGCCCACGGGCCCGGCGGGTGTTCCATGTCGGCGACCCGCCAGTTCTTGCCGCCGTCGGCGGAGACGTCGACGCGGGCGACCGCGCGGTGCTCGCCGGCGGTCGCGTAGCCGGTGACGAGGTTCGGGCCGACGAGGACGTGGGAACCCTCGGACGGGGTGAGGATGGCGGAGTTGAGCGCCGCGACGCTGAGGGACAGGCCGCTGCCGGCCGGTGCCGTGCCGGGATCGGTCTCGGCGGGCAGGACCCGGTAGTCCAGCGCCTGGAAGTAGCTGGACGAGGGGTGCCGCTGGGCGGTGATGCGTTCGACCCACTTGACGCTGCGGGCGCCGACGTAGCCGGGCACGATCACCCGGACCGGGGCGCCGTGCGCGACGGGCAGCGGTTCGTCGTTCATCCGCCAGGCGAGCAGGACGTCGCCGCTGGTCGCCTTGTCCGCGGGGATGGAGCCGCCGAACGGCTGGGCGGGGTCGATGCCGGTGGCGCGGTCGGCGCCGGTGAAGGCGATGTGGTGCGCTTCGCCGCTCGGTCCGGCGGCGGCCAGGACGTCCCGCAGCCGTACGCCGGTCCAGCGGGCCGTGGAGATGGCCGCCGAGCGCCAGGGTGTCTGCCCGGGGATGTCCCGCACGGCCATGAGCTCGCCGCGGCGATTGCCGGCACAGGCCAGGGTCGCGACCACGGTGTGGTGCTCAAACCGGCTCTGCAGGTCGGCCAGTGACAGTTCGAGCGGACGCTCGACGAGCCCGTCGACGCTCAGCCGCCAGCTGGCGGGGTCGATCCGGGGGATGTTCCCGTGGTTGCGGCTGTAGAAGGTGTCGGTCGGGGTGATCGGGTGTCCGGCGAGCGCGGCAGGCGGCGGTTCGGCGTTGAACGGCTCCGCCGTGTGGATGAGCATGTCGTCGCGTTTGTTCCAAGCGCCCATGGCGGCACCTCGTCCCGTTGCTCGGGTGTCCCGGCACCGGCCCTACCCGGGCCGCCGTCGTTCATGCCTGCGCCACCGCCGCTGAACATATTGACGAGTGCTTGTGCGCTGAGTACCGTGCGCAATTAGGCAACTTTCTTTAAAGTAGTCCTCCCGCTCTCACCCACACCCCAATCCTCACCCTCGGAGCGCGGCATGAGGTACCGAATCCCGTTCAGACGTGCGGTCACGGCCACTGCGCTGCTGCTGCCGGTCGCCGCCGGACTGGTGGCCCTTCCCGGCGTGGCCGCGGCTGCCACCGCACCCATTCGCGTCAATGCCCACGGAGCAGCTCTCACCGACAGCACCGGGGCGGCGTGGTCCGCCGACCAGGCCTACAGCGCCGGCAACTGGGGCTACGACACGGTCTACGGCGGCTCGTCGACGTCCACGCCGATCGCCGGCACGGCCGACGGCGCGTTGTATCAGTCGTACAACTACTTCAACAACTGGACCGGCTACAAGTTCGACGTCGCCAACGGGACCTACCAGGTCACGCTGAAGATGGTGGAGGACTGGGCCAACGGAGCGGGCCAGCGCAAGTTCGACGTGCGCATCGAGGGCACGACGGTGCTGAGCGCGTTCGACATCTTCGCGGCCTGCGGCGCGTTCACCGCCTGCGACCGGACGTTCAGCACGACCGTCTCCGACGGCCAGCTCAACGTGCAGTTCAACATGAACGGCGGCGCCAGCTACGCGACGGTCTCCGGCATCGCGGTGACCGGCGGTGGTGGCGGCGGGGCCGACACGACGCCGCCGAGCGTGCCCGGCACCCCGATCGTCACCGGCACCACATCGTCGAGCGTGTCGCTGTCGTGGGGCGCCTCGACGGACAACGTCGGCGTCACCGGGTACGACGTCTACCGGGGTTCGACGCTCGTGGCGACGGTGCCCGGCACGTCGTACACGAACACCGGGCTGGCGGCGAGCACGACGTACACGTACACGGTGAAGGCGCGTGACGCGGCCGGGAACGTCTCGGCGGCCAGCAACCAGGTGTCGGCGACCACGCAGTCCGGCGGTGGCGCCGACACGACGCCGCCGAGCGTGCCCGGCACCCCGATCGTCACCGGTGCCACATCGTCGAGCGTGTCGCTGACGTGGGGCGCCTCGACGGACAACGTCGGCGTCACCGGCTACGACGTGCTGCGTGGCGGCACGACGATCACGACGGTGAGCGGCACGTCCTACACCGACACGGGGCTGGCGGCGAGCACGACGTACACGTACACGGTGAAGGCGCGTGACGCGGCCGGTAACCTCTCGGCGGCCAGCAACCCGGTCTCGGCCATCACGCAGTCCGGTGGCGGCGGGGGAGGCGGCAACCGGGTGGTCGGCTACTTCGTCGACTGGGGCGTCTACGCCCGCAACTACCACGTCAAGAACATCGACACCAGCGGTACGGCCGCGAAGCTGAACGTCATCAACTACGCCTTCGGCAACGTCACCAACGGCCAGTGCGCGATCGGCGACAGCTACGCCGACTACGACAAGGCCTACGACGCGGCCTCCAGCGTGGACGGCGTCGCGGACACATGGGACACCGGCGCCCTGCGCGGCAGCTTCAACCAGCTGCGCAAGCTCAAGCGGAAGTACCCGGGGCTCAAGGTGGTCTGGTCGTTCGGCGGCTGGTCCTGGTCCGGCGGCCTCGGCCAGGCGGCGGCCAACCCGTCCGCGTTCGCCGACTCGTGCTACAACCTCGTCAAGGACCCGCGGTGGGCCGACGTGTTCGACGGCATCGACATCGACTGGGAGTATCCGAACGCCTGCGGGCTCAGCTGTGACACCAGCGGATCGGCCAGCTTCCGTAACCTGATGTCGGCGGTGCGCTCCCGCTTCGGCTCCGGCAGCCTGGTCACCGCCGCGATCACCGCGGACGGCAGCAACGGCGGCAAGATCGACGCGGCCGACTACGGCGGCGCGGCGCAGTACATCGACTGGTACAACGTCATGACGTACGACTACTTCGGCGCCTTCGCGGCGCAGGGCCCGACGGCGCCGCACTCGCCGCTGACCTCCTACACGGGGATCCCGACGCCCGGGTTCAACTCGGACGCGGCGATCCAGAAGCTCAAGAGCAAGGGGATCCCGGGAAGCAAGCTGCTGCTCGGCATCGGCTTCTACGGCCGCGGCTGGACCGGTGTCACGCAGAGCGCACCGGGCGGCAGCGCGAGCGGTCCCGCGCCCGGCACCTACGAGCAGGGCATCGAGGACTACAAGGTCCTCAAGAACAGCTGCCCGGCGAACGGCACCGTGGCGGGCACCGCGTACGCCTACTGCGGCAACCAGTGGTGGAGCTACGACACGCCGAGCACCATCGCCGGCAAGATGAGCTACGCCAAGAACCAGGGCCTCGCCGGCGCCTTCTTCTGGGAGATGTCCGGCGACACCGGCAACGGCGAGCTGATCACCGCGATGCGCGGCGGACTCGGATAACGACTCGGACAGCATTCGGATAACACCGGCCGCCGGAGGCCGGGGTACTCAGCCGCGGCAGAGTACCCCGACCTCCGTCTCTGTGCCGGCCGCGATCGTGTGGCCGGCCGGCCGGCTGCTACGCGCTGTGCGGGCGCGGCCGCTGCGCGCGTGGGTCGCGCTGCCGCTCGCCGCCGTGCTCATGGGCGCCGGTGCGCTGCCGTCGAGGTCGACGCGCCGGCCGGCGGTTCGCCGTCCTGGGGCGGCAGCGTTGCGCGGACCCAGCGGCGGAACGTGGCCACTGACACGGCCAGGGCGTGCTCGTCGCGGAGCCGCCGCCAAATCGCCGACTGCTTCGCGCCGGCTGCCAGCTGCGCCCGCACGAACTGCGCGTGCCGGTCGAGCTCCGGCCAGGCGACCCGGCGCAGCCGCGGGTTCGACAGCCGCGGGAACCACGCCTCCACCCGTGCCGCCCACTGCGCCGCCGGCACCGGCTCGCCGCCCGGGCGGTGGCCGGTCGCGATCGCCGGTGCCAGGTACTTGCGGATCGTCTTGCGGTCAACGCCCAGCCCGCTCGACAGCTGGTTGATCGTCCGGCCCTCATGCCAGAGGAGCAGGATGTCCGTCACCTCCGCGACCGTGAAGCTTCTCCTCGCCATCGGCCCCCTCCGATCGGACAAGGCATACGGTTACATGATTGCCGGTCAGTGCCGGTCGCCGCTGCCCCGACTCTGGGGAATTACGTGAAAAATCGCGTCCGGCCATGGGAATTCGCCTGTTCAGGGTTCTCCGAAATGGGGAATTTCGTGATCGCCGAAATAATGTTGCCTCGCCGTTAACTCGTGCACGGCGGGCCTATCAGTGCTTCGGGCGTGTTTCCAGTCGATTTCCGAAACGGTGGCCGATGGGATTCCCGGCACCCTTGAACAGTACATATGGTCCTATGTCGAGTGCCGGCTGGGCGTGGAAACGCGATGTGACCAGGCGCGGTAATGATCAGAAAGAATAGCGATTGACAACGCATTGGGCGTTGGTCATGATTCCTACCGGGACGGGGGGAGTCTCGCATTGAGCGATGCTGTGCGCCTGTGGACGCGGTAGGTCGACCGCCCAGGCTTTCATGCGAACAGAGTCATGGCACGGAATTACCTGATTGACTCGCGTCGACATCGGTCGGCGCGGCGCCATTGTGAAAGTTCTTCATCGCTCGCGAGGAGGGGACTCAATGAGCGTCGACATCTTCGAGCGCTGTCAGTCGTACGACTCGGCTCGTACCGCCCGGGAGGCTGGCCTTTACCCGTACTTCACGATGTTCGCCGGTCGCGACGCCACCACGGCCCGGCTCGGCGACCGGGACGTCATCATGTGTGGCTCCAACAACTACCTCGGCCTGACCTCCGACGAACGGGTCCGCGCCGCGGCCCGGGCGGCGATCGACGAGTACGGGTCATCGCGCACCGGATCGCGCCTGCTCAACGGCAACACGCCGTTGCACGAGGAGCTGGAGCAGGAGCTGGCCGACTTCTTCGGTACCGAGGCCGCGCTGGTCTTCCCGACCGGCCACCAGACCAACCTCGGCGTGATCGAGGCCCTGCTGTCCCGGCACGACGTCGTGCTCATCGACCGGGAGGCGCACGCCTCGATCTACGACGCGACCCGGCTGAGCCCGGCCAAGACGCTGCGGTTCGCCCACAACGACGTGGCCGACCTGGAGCGGCTGCTGCTGCGCTGCCCGCCCGACGCCGGCAAGCTGGTGGTGGTCGACGGGGTGTATTCCATGGGCGGCGACCTCTGCCCCCTGCCCGAGCTGGTCGAGGCGTGCCGCCGGCACGGAGCCCGGCTCATCGTCGACGACGCGCACGGCGTCGGCGTGCTCAGCAAGGGCCGCGGCACGGCCAGCCACTTTGGCGTGGCCGCCGGGGTCGACCTGATCACCATCACCTTCAGCAAGGCGCTGGCCTCGGTCGGCGGTGCGGTACTGGGCTCCGCGGTGGTCATCGACTACCTGCGCCACCACGCCCGCAGCCAGATTTTCAGCGCGGCCGCACCGCCTGCCACCGTGGCCGCCGCGCTTGAGGCCCTGCGCATCGTGCGCGTGGAGCCGTGGCTGTGCCAGCAGGCGATCGACAACGCCGCCTATGTGCGGCGGGAGCTGGGCCGCCTCGGCTTCCCAACGGTGCCGGGCAGCGCGCCGATCGTGAGCGTGCCGACCGGCGAGCTCGACCAGACGCTGGTGATGTGGCGCACGCTGCTGGAGCACCGCGTCTACGTCAACCCCGTGGTCCCGCCGGCCGCGTCGCCGCGGCTGCGCGCCAGCTTCATGGCCACCCACACGCAGGACCAGCTCGACCGCACTCTGGCGGCGTTCGTCCAGATGCGGGACGCGCTGGTGGCGGCGTAGTGGCGGCGGACGGCGGCCGGGTCGGCACCGCCCGGGCCCGGGCGGTGCTGGTCGTCGTGTTCCTCGGGCTCTTCGTCGACTCCCTGCTCTACAGCATCGCCGTGCCTGTGCTCCCGGCGTACTCGCGCCGGTTCGATGCCTCGGCCCTCGAGGTCGGGGTGCTGTTCGCGGCGTACGCGATGGGCCTGCTCGTCGCCTCACCGGCGGCCGGGCGGATCAGCGACCGGGCCGGCCGGCGGGTGCCGATGGTGGCCGGTTCGCTCGGCATCGCCGCCGCCACTGTGCTCTTCGCCCTCGGCGACACGTACTGGCTCCTGCTCGTCGCGCGCACCGTGCAGGGCGCGGCGGCGGCGGTGGTGTGGACGGCCGGCGTGGCGCTGATCGCCGACGCGTTCCCGGACGCCAAGCGCGGCCCGGCGATGGGCACCGCGATGGCCAGCATGTCGGTCGGGCTCATCGCCGGGCCACCGCTGGGCGGGCTGCTCTCGGCCCGCAGCGGCGAGGCGGCGCCGTTCCTGGTCGCGGCCGTGTTCGCCGGGCTCAACGTGCTGCTGCAGCTGACGGTGGTGCCCTCCGGCGACGCCCGGATCGCGCCTGAGCGGCAGCGGCGGCCCGTGCTGCGCCACCGCGACGGGCTGGTCGCGTTCGCCGCCGTGGCGGCCGCCGCCGGTGCGCTGAGCTTCGTCGAGCCGACCCTGTCGCTGTACCTCGGCGACCGTTTCCACGCCGGCGGCGGCCTGATCGGCATCTTGTTCGGCGCCGCGACCGTGGTGCACGCCGGCACCTCGATCGGTGTCGGCTACCTCGACCGCCGGGTCGGCTTCCGGGTGCTCGCCGGCGCCGGGCTGACCGGCACCGGCGGGGTCCTCGCCGGCCTGGTGCTGCCCGGCTCGACCGGCGCGGTCGCCGTCGTGCTCTGCGCGTTCGCGGTGACCATGACCTTCGCGCTGGTGCCGGCCCTGCCGGAGATGGGCCGCCTGGTCGAGCGGATCGGCGCCGGATACGGCGCCGCCTATGCCCTGTTCAACACCGCCTACGCGGTCGGGATGCTCGTCGGCCCGCTTGGCGGTGGCCTCGGCCTGACCTACGCCGGCACCCCGGTCGTCTACGCGGTCGCGGGCGGCCTCGTCGCCACCGCCGGCCTGCTCATCCTCGCCGTCGACGCGGCGCGGCGGGTCATCCCCGCGCCGGAAACCCCGCAACCGTCAGGCAGTGCCACATCGACCGATCAGACTGGAGCGATCCATGCCCACAGCTAGGCTGGCCCTGCGCGCCGCAGGCCTGATCCTGCGCGGCAAGCGGGCCGACCCCACGCCCGACTACGACGTCGCGAGCACCGGCTACGACGACTTCTTCAGCAAGGTCATGGGCGGGCACGGGCGCGGCGCGCTCGGCGAGGTCGTGATCGAGCCGGGCGACCGGGTGGTCGAGCTCGCCTGCGGCACCGGCCACCTCACCGAGGCCGTCGCCGAGCAGCTGCGGGGGCGCGGCTCGATCAAGGCCGTCGACATGTCCGGCGGCATGCTCGCCATGGCCCGCAAGCGCCTCGCCGCCCACCCCGGCCTCGACACCGAGCTGGAGCAGGGCGACATGCTGGCGTTCATCGAGCGCCAGCCCAGCCGTAGCGCCGACCTCGTCGTCTGCGGCTGGGCGATCTGCTACACCAAGCCGGCCAGGCTGCTCAGGCAGATCCACCGGGTGCTGGTGCCGGGCGGCCGGGTGGTCATCATCGAGACCCGGGACGACGCGCTCGTCCTGCTGCGCGACTCGCTGGAGGCCGTGCTCGGCTCCGACCCGTCGATGATGACCCGCATGGTGCACGTGTCGCTGCCGAAGAACCCCGGCGTGCTGCGGCGCTGGTTCGAGCAGACCGGCCTCCAGCCGCTGGTGCTGCGCGAGGGCGAGCAGGTGCTGCCGTGGAAGACCGCCGAGGAGGCGGTGGAGTGGGTCGAGCGCTCCGGCGCCGCCGCCGGGTTCCGCGACGCGATCCAGGCCTCCCGCCTGCCCGAGCTGCGCTCGAAGCTGCGTGACGAGCTGCACCGGCGGCTCGTCCAGGACCCGACGCTGCGGCTCACCCACACGTTCGTCGTCGGCGTGGCGGCCCGACCGTCGGACGCCCGCCGATGACGCGTCTGGGCACCGAGCCGACCTCCGGCACGCCGGACGTCGAGCACCGCCACCGCGGTGCGTTCGACCGGATCGCCGCGGGGATCATCCGGTACCCCAAGACGGTGATCGCGCTGTGGCTGGTCCTCATCGCCGCGACGACGCCGTTCGCGTTCCAGCTCAAGGACGTGCTGATCAAGCAGGGCGCCTCGAAGATCGTTGACGGAACCAGCAGCGCCCGGGCCGAGGACCTGGTCAACCGCGCGTTCCCGCACCGCACCGAGCGCGAGGCGGTGATCGTGCTGTCGCTGCCGGACGCGTATGACCCGGCGGTGCCGCGGCTGCTCGCCGGCCTCGACGCGCGCATCGGCGAGCGGCAGCGCACCGGCGAGATCGAGGGCACCGCGTCGGCGTACACCCTGCACCGCGACGTCGCCCTGTACTACCTCAAGGAGGCGGGCACCCAGCTGCGGCCGCAGGCGCTCGCGCTGGCCGGCGCCCCGGGCCGGCTCGCCGAGGCGTGGCCGCAGGTCGTCGACGGCGCGGTCGCCGCCGGCCAGCTGCCGGCCCGGCTCGCCGGGCCGCTGAAGACGCTCGGGCCGGATCCGGTGAACGGCGCTGTCGACCGGGCGGCCGCGGACTACGCGACCGGCACGCCGTGGCGCGACTTCGGGCTGCCGGTGCCGGCCGAGGCGCTGCGGCAGGCGGTCTCCGCCGACGGCGACACGGCGCTGATCACCGCCACGTTCAGCAAGCGGGCCGGCGCGGACCCGGACGTCGGGTTCCTGCGCGCCGCCGCGGCGGACGCGGCCGCGGCTGCCGGCCTCGGCGGCACGACGAAGGTGTACGTCACCGGCGAGCTCGCGCTGATCGCCGACACCTATGACCGGGCCGACCGGGACAACACGATCATGGAGACGGCCGCGTACATCGTGATCGGCATCGTGCTGCTGCTGTTCTTCCGCGCCGTGGTGCCGACGATCCTGACGGTCGCCATCGTCGCGCTGTCGATGAACGTCAGTCAGGCCGCGCTCTACTGGCTCGGCCACGAGGTCACGCTGACCCAGTTCACCGTAACGATCATGACGTTCGTGATGCTCGGCGCCGGTGTCGACTACAGCATGCTGCTCTCGTCGCGGTACCGCCAGCAGCGTGTGCTCGGCAAACCCGTCCGGGAGGCCGTGCTGCTGGCCACCGCCAGCGCCGGGGAGAGCGTCTTCCTCGCCGGGATCGCCGTCGTGCTCGCGTTCGGCGCGGCGCTGCTGTCGCCGGTGGACTGGGTGCCGCCGCTGGGCTACGGCGGGCTCATCGGCATCCCGATCATCCTGCTCGCCGTGCTGACGCTCACCCCGTGCGTGCTGATTCTGCTCGGCGACCGCTTCTTCGCACTCGGGTACAAGCCGATCACCGACCTGGAACAGGCCGGCGGGCTGGCCCGGCTGCTGCGACGGGTCTCCGCGCTCTCCGGCCGCCGCCGGTGGACGGTCGTGGCGGTCTTCCTGGTGCTCACCGTGCCGTTCCTCGGGCTCGTCGGCACGTCGCGGTTCACCGCCGACCCCGCCGCGCTCAGCCCGGCGACCAGCTCCAAGACCGGGTTCGACATCGTGGCCCGGGAGTGGGGCAAGAGCGCCGCGTTCCCCACCGTGATCGTCGGGCGGGCCGGGCCCGCGTCGGATCAGATCACCCCGGAGCGGTACTCCGCCGTGCACCGGCTGGCAACGCAGGTGGCCGCGGTCGACGGGGTGTCCCGCGTCGACGCGCTGACCCAACCGTTCGGCCGGGCGTGGACCGAGCAGGAGGTCAAGGACATTCCGGCCGACGTACGCCGGGACTTCCTCTCCCCGGGCGGCGTGCTGCGGTTCGTGGTCGTGCTGCGCGACGACCCGTTCAGCGACGGGGCGTACCAGACCCTCCACCGCGTCGACGGTGTGCTGGCCGCCGCCGGTCCGGACTTCGCAGGCCTGGTGGTCGGCGGCTCGACCCGCGTCGACGAGCAGTACGGCCACGCGCTCAACCGCAGCTTCTGGCAGCTGGTACTGCTGGTCTCGCTCGCCGTCGGCATCGTCCTCGTGGTCGCCCTGCGCTCGATCGTGATTCCGCTCCAGCTGATCGCGACCATCATGATCAGCAATGTCTGGGCGATCGGGATCACCGTGCTGGTCTTCGATCTCTGGCGCCACGAGGCGATCATCAACGACCTGCCGGTCTTCCTGATGATCCTCATGATGGGCCTCGGCATGGACTACGAGATCTTCCTCGTCACCCGGGTCCGCGAGCTCAACCGGGCGGGCGTCGAGGCGGAGCGCTCGATCGGCGAGGCCGTCGTCGACACCGGGCGGGTGATCGGCGCGGCAGGCCTGGTCATGACCGGTAGCCTCGGCGCCATGCTGCTGTCCTCGACGCTGATGCTGCAGCAGTACGGCGTCGGCCTGGGCACCGCCGTGCTGCTCGACGCCACGCTGATCCGGATGCTGTTCGTGCCGGCGCTGCTGCTGATCCTCAAGCGATACAACTGGTGGCTGCCGGGCCGGCGCCGCGCCACGGTCGCGCCGGCGGGCGGACCGGCGTGACCACCCTGCTCGGACGCGCCCGCACCCGGTACGAGGTGGCGCCGGCGACGGTCGCCCTCGCCGTCTATCTCGTGCTGGCCGCGGTGCGGATCTCCGGTGCGTACAACATCCCGGTCATGGTGCTGTCCATGGCGCTGACCCCGCTCGCCCTGCTGGCGGTGCCGCGGCAGCTGTGGGTCTCGGTCGGCATCTGCCCGAGCCGGACCACGCCCCGGCTCGTGGCCGGCACGGTGATCGTGGTCGCCTCCTACGCGGTGACGGTCGTCGCCTCGGTCGCCGCGTTCGGCGACGGCCAGGACGACTGGCTCACGTGGATCCCGAAGCTGTTCGGCAACCTGGTGCCCGGTCCGGTGCCGGTGCGCGCCGCGGCCATGCTGCTGTGCCTGACCCTCCTCGTGCCGCTGGTTGAGGAGGTCTGCTACCGGGGCGTGCTGTTCGACGCCGCGGAGCGCCGGCTCGGCCCGTTCGGCGCGGTGGTGGCGACGGCCGCGCTGTGGGCGGCGGTGCACCTCGGCGACTACGGTCTGAACCCGTTCTTCCCGTCGGTGATCGCCGGCAGCCTCACGTCCGTCTTCGTGATGGGCCTGGGCCTGGGCATCTGCCGCCTGCTGACCGGCTCGGTCCTGGCCTGCGTGATCGCGCAGGGGGTCGGGAACCTCGCCCTGTACGGCTGGCTGCTCGCACAGTACGGCCTCTAAAGGTCTGGCCGGGCCGTGAGGTTTCCAACGATCGCACGGTCGCGGGAACCGATCCGGCGCGGGCGACGACCACCCGCACGATGTTCACGCTACTGCGCCGGTATGTGCCGGCTTCCCCGGCCCGGCGGCTCCTCCTGGCCGCCGTCGCGGTCGCCGGGCTGCTGCTGACGCTGATCGTGGCCCTGCGCTTCGGCGGCGCGGTCGCCGGCGACCGCATCCCCGGCCTGCCGGACCCGGGCGGGTGGACGCGGTGGGGCCTGCCGGTGACCCGGGCGGCCGTCGACGTGTTCGGCACTCTGACGGTGGGCTGGTGCGTGATGGCGGCGTTCTTGCTGCCCGGTACCGCCGCGCCACCCGGCGAGCCTGGCGAGCCCGGTGCGGCGACCGACGGCGCCGAGCAACGCGGCCGCGGGCAGCTGGTCGGGCCGGCCGCCTACCGGCTGCTGCGCCGCGCCTCGTGGTGGGCCGGCGGCTGGGCCCTGGCCAGCGTGGTGATGCTGCCGCTGACGCTGTCGGACCTGCTCGGCATGCCGGTCGGCCAGGTGTCGTGGGCGGGCGTGCGCAGCCTGGCCTGGTCGGTGGCGCAGGGCCGGTCCGCGCTGATCCAGGCGGTGCTCGCCGTGGTGGTGGCGGTGGCGTGCCGGGCGGTGCTGACCCGCACGGCCGCGGGTGTGGTGGCGGTGCTGGCGTGCGCCGGGCTGGTGCCGCCCGCGCTGACCGGGCACGCCGCCGGGGCCGGGAATCATCAGGTCGCGGTGACCAGCCTCGCCGTGCACATCGTCGCCGCCGCGCTCTGGGCCGGCGGCCTGGCCGCGCTGCTCGTGCTGCGCTCCGACCGGGTGCTGGGCGTCGCGGCGGCCGGTTACCGCCGGCTGGCCCTCGGGTGCTGGGTGGCGGTAGCGCTCAGCGGCCTGGCCAGCGCGGCGGTGCGGCTCGGCGCGGTGGAGGAGCTGTGGCACTCCCGGTACGGCCTCCTCGTGCTCGGCAAGACCGCCGCGCTCGTCGCGGCCGGGGTCCTCGGTGCCGTGCACCGCACCCGCACCCTGCCCGCGCTGCGGGCCGGGCGGCCGGGCGCGTTGCGCCGGCTGGCCGCCGGCGAACTGCTGCTGTTCGCCGCCACGTTCGGCCTGGCCGTGGCCCTGTCGCGGGCCCCGGCGCCGGTACCCGCCGATCCGGTCCAGACCGATCCGGTGACCGACCTGCTCGGCTTCGCCGCACCCGCGCCGCTGAGCGCCGTGCGGGTGTTCTGGCCGCCGCTGGTCGACGCCTACTTCCTGGCCTTGGTCGCGGCCGGGATCGGTGCGTACGCGGCCGGGGTGTGGCGGCTGCGGCGGGGCGGGCACCATTGGCCGGTCGCCCGGACCGCGAGCTGGCTGGGCGGGATGCTGCTGCTCGGTCTGTTCACGGTGGGCGGGATCGCCCGCTACGCCTATGTGCTGTTCTCCGCGCACATGGCCCAGCACATGGTGCTCGGCATGGTGGTGCCGATCCTGCTGGTCGGCGGCGCCCCGATCACCTTGGCGCTGCGCACGCTGCGCCCGCCGGCCGACCCGGCGGTCCGGGGTGCCCGGGACTGGCTGATGCTGGCCCTGCACAGCCGGCTGGCGCGGCTGCTGTCGCATCCGCTCGTGGCGCTCGCGCTGTACGTGGTGAGCCTGTACGCGCTGTACTTCAGCGACCTGCTCGGCGTGCTGATGCGCTACCACCTCGGGCACCTGGCGATGCTGACGCACTTCGTGGCGGTCGGGTTCCTGTTTTACTGGGTGCTCATCGGCGTCGACCCCGGCCGGCGTGCGGTCCCGCCGCCGATGCTGGTGCTGCTGCACTTCGCCGGCATGGCCTTCCACGCCTTCCTCGGCCTCGCCCTGATGCAGTCCCGCACCGTGATCGCCCCGGGCTGGTATACCGCCGTCCACCCGGCCTGGGCCGACAACCTGCTTGCCGACCAGCACGTGGGCGCCGGGCTGGCGTGGGGCTTCGGTGAGATCCCCGCCGCGGCGATCCTGCTGCTGCTCGTGGTCCGGTGGATCCGCGCCGACGAGCGTGAGCAGCGCCGTCTTGACCGGGCCGCGGACCGGGCCGAGGCCACCGGCGAGGAGGACGACCTGGCGCGGTACAACGCGTTCCTGCGCGCGGCCGCGGCGGAGGCCGAACGCCGCTGATCGACGGCTGCGCCGGGTGGTGGCGCGTTCGAGCCCCGCCCGGTCAGCCGCCTGCCGCGCGCCTGCGCCGGGACCATAGCCAGCCACCGGCCGCCGCCGGCACGAGCACGACCGCGGCGACGATCCACCACCACGCCGTGGCCGGTGAGTCCTGCCCGCTGGAGGCCGGCTGGTCGGCTGCCGGGCTCGGCGCGGCCGCGGCGGACCCTGCGGCGGATCCCGTCGTGGCCGGGCTCGGCGATGCGGCGGCGCTCGCGGGCGGTGGCGCCGCGTTGGTGAACGTGAACTGGCCCTCGATCGGGTGGCCGTCGGCGGAGACCGTCCGCCACGCCACCCGTACCGGTCCCGGCGGCAGCGCGCCGACCGCCTGGATCAGGGTCGAGTCCACCGCCCGCGGCGCGCCCTGCGCGTGGCCCGCGCCGTCGGCGCCGGTGACCACGACGGTGCTGAACCGCGACTTGACCGGCGCGTTGAAGGTCAGGGTCACTTCGGTGATCGGCGTGGTCACGCTCGCGCCGTCGGCGGGGTCCGTGGACACCAGCCGCTCGTGCGCCCAGGCCGGCTGTGCCGGCAGCAGGATGACGAGCAGGGCGGCGGCGGTCGCGGCCAGGGCCGCGCGAGGGGTCGCGGGCAGTCGCATGCGTTCCATCCTGAACCACCGTCCGGCGCGGTCCGGCGCTCGGCGGCCCGCGAGTGAGATGACCGACCGCCGGGAACCGTCCGCCGTCCCGGGGCGACTACCCGGATGTCGCGCACCGGCGCGCGAGCCGCCCCGTGGGGCCCCTGCGGCCCGGTGGTGATGGGACTTTCGGCCCTGATCCGCTACGGCGGGCGGTGCGCAGAATCTGCGTCATGGACGCCCTCGATCTTGCCCGGTGGCAGTTCGCGATCACCACCGTGTACCACTACATCTTCGTACCGATCACGATCGGTCTCTCCGCGCTCGTGGCGGGGCTGCAGACCGCGTGGGTGCGCACCGGGCGGGAGGAGTACCTGCGGGCCACGAAGTTCTGGGGGAAGCTCTTCCTGATCAACTTCGCGATGGGCGTCGTGACCGGCATCGTGCAGGAGTTCCAGTTCGGCATGAACTGGAGCGCCTACTCGCGATTCGTCGGCGACATCTTCGGCGCGCCGCTGGCGATCGAGGGGCTGCTCGCGTTCTTCATGGAGTCGACGTTCCTCGGCCTGTGGATCTTCGGCTGGGACCGGTTGCCGAAGCGGGTGCACCTGGCCACGATCTGGCTGGCCTCGATCGGCACGATGCTGTCGGCATACTTCATCCTCGCCGCGAACTCGTGGATGCAGCACCCGGTCGGCTACACCATCAACGCCGAGCGGGGCCGGGCCGAGCTCACCGACATCGGCGCCGTGCTCACCAACAGCACCGCGCTGGTCACCTTCCCGCACACGATCACCGCGTGCTTCCTGACCGCCGGCGCGCTGCTGCTCGCGGTCAGCGCCTGGCACCTGCGCCGGGGCAACCAGGTCGAGGTGTTCCGGCCCGGCCTGCGGCTGGGCGCCTGGGTGGTGCTGATCGCCGGCGTCGGTGTGCTCATCACCGGCGACCTGCAGGCCCGCATCATGACCGAGCAGCAGCCGATGAAGATGGCCGCCGCCGAGGCCCTCTACGAGACCAGTAAGCCCGCGTCCTTCTCGTTGTTCACCATCGGGTCGCTGGACGGGCGCGAGGAGGTGGCAAGCGTCCGCATCCCGTCGCTGCTGTCGTTCATGGCCACCGGCAGCCCGTCCGGCGAGGTCGAAGGGATCAACGACCTGCAGCGGCAGTACGTCCAGAAGTACGGCGAAGGCGACTACGTGCCCAACGTCCCGGTCACGTACTGGTCGTTCCGCCTGATGATCGGCTTCGGCGCGCTCGCCATGGCGGTGGCCGCGCTCGCGCTGTGGAGCACCCGCAAGGGCCGCCGGCCGGCCGGGCGCTGGCTGTGGCTGGCCGCGATCTCCACGGTCACGATGCCGTTGCTGGCCAACTCGTTCGGCTGGATCTTCACCGAGGTGGGCCGCCAGCCGTGGACCGTCTTCGGGGTGTTCAAGACCGAGCAGAGCGTCTCGCCGTCGGTGTCCACCGCGAACGTGGCGACCTCGCTCATCGTCTTCACGGTGTTGTACGGCGCGCTGGCCGTCATCGAGCTCATGCTCATGCTGCGCTACGCCCGGGCCGGCGCACCGGAAACTGTCGTACCCCCCGGCGAAGATGAGCCGGACCGTCCGCTCGCGTTCGCGTACTGAAGGCAGGCGCCGTCATGGCACTCACCACCGTCTGGTTCATCCTGATCGCCGTGCTCTGGGCCGGCTACTTCCTCCTGGAGGGCTTCGACTTCGGCGTCGGCATGCTGCTGCCGGTCCTCGGCCGCGACGAGCGCGAGCGGCGCCTGCTCATCAACACGATCGGCCCGGTCTGGGACGGCAACGAGGTCTGGCTGCTCGTCGCGGGCGGCGCCACCTTCGCCGCGTTCCCCGAGTGGTATGCCACCCTGTTCTCCGGCTTCTACCTGCCGCTGCTGATCATCCTCGTGGCGCTGATCCTGCGCGGCCTGGCCTTCGAGTATCGCGGCAAGGTGGACAGTCCACGGTGGAGGCGCCGCTGGGACCTCGCGATCATCGGCGGCAGCCTGGTGCCCGCGCTGCTGTGGGGCGTCGCGTTCGGCAACATCGTGCGCGGCGTGCCGCTGGACGCCCAGCACGAGTACACGGGCTCGCTGCTGACCCTGCTCAACCCGTACGCGCTGCTCGGCGGACTGACCACGCTGTCGCTGTTCGCGCTGCACGGCGCGGTCTTCCTGGCCCTGAAGACCGACGGCGACGTGCGGCAGCGGGCCGGCCGGCTCGCGTGGCGGCTCAGCCTGCCGGCGGTGGCACTGGCCGGCGCGTTCCTGCTGTGGACCCAGCTGACCCACGACGACGCCTGGGGCTGGGCGCTGTCCGCAGCCGCCGCGGTGGCGCTGGTCGCGGCGCTCCCGGCCATCCGCGCCCGGCGCGAGGGCTGGGCGTTCCTGGCCACCGCCGTGACGCTGGTGCTCGCCGTCGCGGCGCTGTTCGTCACGCTCTTCCCCGACGTCATGCCCACCACCCTCGAAGGCGGGCAGAGCCTCACGGTGACCAACGCGGCCTCCTCGCCGTACACGTTGAAGGTGATGACCTGGGTCGCGGTGTGCTTCACGCCGCTCGTGCTGGGCTACCAGTCCTGGACGTACTGGGTGTTCCGCCGCCGGCTGCGGGTGGAGCACATCCCGGCGGCGCACCCGTGAGACCGCTGGATCCCCGGCTGCTGCGCCACGCCCGGGCCGCGCGGACCTACCTCGCGCTGTCCGTGGCGCTCGGCGCGGCGCTGGCCGCCCTGCTCGTCGCGCAGGCGACCCTGCTCGCCGATGCCATCACCGACGTCTACCTGCACGGCGCGGACCTGCGCCGGATCGCACCGGCGCTGGGCTGGCTGGCCGCGGTCGTCGCCGCGCGGGCGGCCGTCGCCTGGGCGCAGGAGGCCGCCGCGACCCGGTCCGCGGCCGCGGTCAAGCACCAGCTACGGGCCCGGCTGCTGGCCCACGTGGCGGCGCTCGGCCCGGGCGCCGCCCCGCCGAGCGGGACGGTCGCCACGCTGGCCACCCGGGGGCTTGACGCGCTCGACGCCTACTTTTCGCGATACCTGCCGCAGCTGGTCCTCGCCGCGCTCGTGCCGGTCATCCTGCTCGTGCGCATCGCGCCGGCCGACCTCGTCGCCGCCGGCACGATGGCCGTCACGCTGCCGCTCATCCCGCTCTTCATGGCGCTGGTCGGGCTGCACACCGAGGCCGCCAACCAGCGGCAGTTCCGGCTGCTGAGCCGGCTGTCGCACCACTTCCTCGACGTCGTGGCCGGTCTGGCGACGCTGCGCGTCTTCGGCCGGGCCGGGCGGCAGGCCCAGGTGATCGCCCGGATCAGCACCGAGCAGCGCCGGGTCACGATGCGAACGCTGCGGCTGGCGTTCCTGTCCTCCCTCGTGCTCGAGCTGCTGGCCACCCTCTCCGTGGCGCTCGTCGCGGTCGGCATCGGGCTGCGCCTGGTCGACGGGCGGCTCGGCCTGGCCACCGCGCTGCTGGTGCTGATCCTGGCCCCGGAGGTGTACCTTCCGCTGCGCCAGGTCGGCGCCAACTACCACGCCAGCGCCGAGGGCCTCGCCGCCGCGGCCGACGTCTTCGCGGTGCTGGAGACCCCGCTGCCCGAGCGGGGCGCGGCCCCGCCGCCGGCAGGCACGATCCGGTTCGACAAGATGGTGGTACACCACCCCGGCCGCCCCCCGCTGCCGCCGTTCAGCGCCGAGGTGCGCCCCGGCGAACTGGTGGCGCTGACCGGCCCGAGCGGCTGCGGCAAGTCGACCGTGCTGGCCGTGCTGATGGGCTTCGCCACGCCGCAGAGCGGCACCGTGACGGTCGACGGCACCGATCTGTCCACAGTGGACCCAGATGGCTGGCGGCAACGGGTGGCGTGGCTGCCACAGCGGCCCTGGCTGTTCGCCGGCACGATCGCGGACAACATCCGCCTGGGCGCGCCGGAGGCCGACGACGCGGCGGTCCGGCACGCGGCCGCCCGCGCCGGCGCGCTGGACTTCGTCGAGGCGCTGCCCGACGGCCTCGGCACCCGCATCGGCGATGACGGCGCGGGCCTGTCCGCCGGGCAGCGCCAGCGCATCGCCCTCGCCCGGGTCTTCCTGCGCGGCGCGCCGTTGGTGCTGCTCGACGAGCCGACCGCGGGCCTGGACGCCGCGACCGAGGCCGACATCCTGGCCGCGATCCGTGCCCACGCCGCCGGCCGGACCGTGATCCTGGTGGCGCACCGGCCCGCGCTGCTCGCCGCCGCCGACCGCGAGATTCCGCTGACCCCGGCGGGGGTGTCCTGATGGGCGGGCTGCGCATCGTGGCGGGCCCGGCGCGGGCGGCGGCCGGCCGGCTGACCCTGGCCGTGCTGGCCGGCCTCGGCGCCGCCGGCGCGGCGGTCGGGCTCATGGCCACCTCAGCCTGGCTCATCTCCCGCGCCGCCCAGCACCCGCCGGTGCTGCACCTCATGGTCGCCATCGTCGCCGTGCGCGCGTTCGGCATCGGCCGGGGCGTGCTGCGCTACGCCGAGCGGCTGGCCGGGCACGACGCCGCCCTGCGAATGCTCGGCGACCTGCGGGTGCGCGCCTACCGGCGGCTGGTGCCGCTCGCACCGGCCGGGCTGGCCGGCTTCCGCCGCGGCGATCTCGCGGCTCGCCTCGCCGCCGACGTCGACGCCGTCCTCGACCTCGTCGTGCGGGTGTGGCTGCCGATCGTCGTGGCCGGGGTGATCGGCCTGGCCTCGGTGCTGCTCGTCGGCGCCCTGCTGCCCGCCGCGGGCGCCGCGCTCGCCGCCGGCCTGCTCGCGGCCGGCGTCGGGGTACCACTGCTGCAGTCCGCGCTGGTCCGCCGCGCCGACGCCCGGCTCGCCCCACTGCGCGGCACCCTCGCCGCCGGCGCCACCGACCTGGTGCACGGCCTGCCCGACCTGATCGCGGCCGGCGCCACCGGCACGGCCCTCGCCGCGCTGGAGCGCACCGACCGGGAGCTGCTCGCCGCGACCCGCCGCTCCAGCGCCCTGGCCGGCGTCTCGGCCGCGGTCACCGCGGCCTGCGCGGGCCTCAGCGTCCTGGCCGGTCTCGCCGCGGGCGCGGTCGCCGTGCGCTCCGGGGCGCTGCCGGGCGAGCTGCTTGCCGTCGTCGTCCTCACACCGCTGGCGGTGTTTGAGACCGTCGCCGCCGTGCCGGTCGCCGCGCAGGGCCTCGCCGCCGCGCGCGCCGCCCTGCGCCGCCTCGCCGAGATCGCGGCCGTCCCGGACCCCGCACCCGACCCGGCATCGCCGGTCGCTTTGCCGGTGGTGTCGCCGGTGGCTTTGCCGGTTGCGTCAGGGGTGTCGTCGCCCGTCTCGCAGTCCGTCGCGTCGGCGGTGTCGCCGCCGGTCGCGTCGCCTGTCGTTTCACCGGTCGCGTCGGGGGTGTCGTCGCCTGTCGCGCTGTCCGTTGCGTCGGTGTCGTCGCCCGTGGCGTCGCCGGTCGGGAGCTGCGGGCGGCCGCCGGTGGTGCGCGTCGAGCACGTCGCCGCCGCCTGGGCGGCCGATCGGCCGGTGCTGCACGACCTGTCGTTCACGCTGCGGCCCGGCCGCCGCGTCGCGCTGGTCGGGCCGAGCGGCGTCGGCAAGAGCACCGTCGCCGCGCTGCTGCTGCGCTGGCTGGACCCCACCGCGGGCCGGGTCACCCTCGGCGGCGTCGACCTGCGCGACCTGCGCGGCGACGACGTGCGACAGGTGATCGGCTACCTCGGCGACGACGCCTACCTGTTCGACACCACCATCGAGGCCAACCTGCGCATCGCTCGGCCGGAGGCCACCGGTGCGCAGCTGGAGGCGGCCCTGGCCGCCGCGCGGCTCGACGGCTGGGTCCGGTCCCTTCCCGACGGGCTCGGCACGCTCGTCGGCGAGCACGGCGCGGCCGTCTCCGGCGGCCAGCGGCGCCGCCTCGCCCTGGCCCGGGCGCTGCTGGCCGGCTTCCCGGTGCTGATCCTGGACGAGCCGACCGAGCACCTCGACGAACAGACCGCCGACGAGCTGCTCGACGATCTGCTGGACGCCGCCCAGGGGCGCACCGTCCTGCTCATCACCCACCGCAGCGACGTGCTGGATCGCGTCGACGAGGTCGTGTCACTGGCGCCCTATTCCGCCCCGCGGCCGGGGGAGCCGTCGCACCACCCGGCGACGGCGGACGACAACGTACCGCAGCGGCACCGCGCGCCGGCCCGGCTCTGACCGCGTGTTCGCGCGGGTAACCGGACGCGCGAGCTGCCCAGCAGATCCGTACGTGCCACTCGTCGCGGCATACGGCTCACGCAAGCCCCGGAGGGCGTGTCAGGCAAGCGCTGGCAGTGCGAGTGAACCAGGCGGGTGTCGTCCGCTGTGGCCGTGTCCGCGAGGGCGGTCACGTGGTGCTTGGCGATCGCTGTGCGGGTGACCCGATGCCAGTGTTCCCACTCTGTCGGGCTGCGTGGTTCGGGCGTCCTGTTCCCGCCACGAGCTTCCGCCTCCCTCACGGTTGGCCTACCACCACACCAGGTGCGGTGGACCTGACGGGGCAGAGTCCCAAATTACACGGGCAGGCGCGGCACCGCGGCGAGCAGTTGCCGGGTGTACGGGTGCTTCGGGCGCTCGAAGACCTCGTCGACCGGGCCGCGCTCGACGACGGCGCCGTCCTTCATCACCAGCACGTCGTCGCTGAGGTATCGGATGACGCCGAGATCGTGGGAGATGAACAGCATCGCCAGCCCCTGCCCGGCCTGCAGCTGCGCGAGCAGGTCAAGGATCTGCGCCTGGATCGAGACGTCCAGCGCCGACACCGGTTCGTCGCAGACCAGCAGCTGCGGGCCGGGCGCGAGGGCCCGGGCGATGGCCACCCGCTGCCGCTGACCGCCGGACATCTCGGCGGGCCGGCGCTCGGCCAGCGCCGCCGGCAGGCCGACGGTGTCGAGCAGTTCGGCGACGCGGCAGCGCCGGGCCGAGCGGTCGGGCAGGCCGGACAGCGCCTCGCCGATCACCTGGGCCGTGGTGAACCGCGGGTCGAACGCGCCGAGCGGGTCCTGGTGGATGAGCTGGATCCGGCCGCGGTGCGGGCGGCGGTCGCGCTCAGGCAGGGCGCTCCAGGCCGCGCCGGCGAAGCGGACCTCGCCAGCGTCCGGGCGCAGCAGGCCCATCGCGATGCGGGCGACGGTGCTCTTGCCGGAGCCGGACTCGCCGACGATGCCCAGCGTCCGGCCGCCGGCCACGGTGAAGGACACGTCGTGGACGGCGGCGCGTGGGGTCCCGTCGGGCTGCCGGTACCGCTTGGTGACCTCGCGGACCTCCAACAGCGTCTCGCCGGCCGTTGCGGGCGGGGCCCGGCGGGGGCGGGCGGAGGGGACCGCGGCGATCAGCTTGCGGGTGTACGCGTGGGACGCGGCGCCCAGCACCTGCCGCGGGGGGCCGGACTCGACGATCGCCCCGTCGCGCATCACGGCGATGTGATCGGCCATCCGGGCCACCACGGCCAGGTCGTGGCTGATCATCAGCAGCGCGGTGCCGTCCGACTTGAGCTCCTCCAGCAGTTGCAGTACCTGCGACTGTACGGTCACGTCCAGGGCGGTGGTGGGCTCGTCGACGACGAGGACCGGCGGCGCGGCGATCACCGCGGAGGCGATCAGCGCCCGTTGCCGCAGGCCGCCGGAGAGCTGGTGCGGGTACTGCTCGGCGCGCAGCCGCGGCTCGGGCACCCCGGCAGCGGCGAGCGCCTCGATGACCCGCGCCGCGCGGGCGTCCCGCGGGACCAGGCGGTGGCGGCGCAGCGGCTCGCCGACGTCGCGGCGCACCCGGTGCAGCGGGTTGAGCGAGCCGAGGGCGTCCTGCAGCACCAGGCCGAGGTCCCGGCCGCGAACCTGGCGCCACTGCCGCTCCGACAGGGTGGTGAGGTCGAGCCCGGCCAGGCGCAGCGCGCCGGCGGTGACGGTAGCGTTCGGGCCGGCCAGGCCGAGCAGCGCCCGCGCGGTCGCGCTCTTGCCGGAGCCGGACTCGCCGACGATCGCCAGGCACTGCCCGGCGTGCAGCGTGAAGCCGATGCCGCGGACCGCCTCGACGGTGCCCGCCCCGGTCCGGCAGGCCCGGACCGGATCTGTCGCGGCAGGGCCCGCTCGGCGCCCGGCGAGGGCCGCCCGCCCAGCACCCCGCGGGCCCGGCGGGAGCTCTGGGTGCTCGATCAGCCGGCGCAGTCCGGCGTCACGGTCGCCGAGGACGGCGGCGAGGTCGACGAGGCTGGCCGCGGTCAGCGCCTGCCGTTGCGGGGGATCGAGGCCGGCGCTGGCGTTGACTTGGGCAGTCGCGGCGGCGGCGTGCGGGATGCCGACCCGCGCAGCCACGTCTTGTGCTTCAGCAAGCGGTCCAGGTGCTCCCGGCCGATGCCGAAGGTGATCAGGAACGTCTCGGCCGGCAGGGCGGTGGTGAAGTCGGCGACGAACTCCGCACCGGCGCTGCGCCTTGCACCGGCCTAGCTGCGGTCTAAAGGGGACACTGCCCGGGCGGCGGCCTCACCGGTTGTTGCGCAGGCCGTCGCAGGCAGATACCGTTCGAGTGAAACGGAAACGAATTCCGATTCCGCATCGCCTAAATCCGTATCGTGCCGAACGGGCCGCTCCGCCGGGAGCCGGTTCCGGGCTACCGCCTGCGAAGGAACATCATGAGTGAGCGCGGTCAGAGCTCCACCGCCACGCGGGCGGCCGGCGGCGAGCCGGCCGCCCCACACCCGCCGAGGAAGGCGCTGATCCTCGGCATCATCCTCACCTGCCAGCTGATGGTCGTGCTGGACGTGACCATCGTGAACATCGCCCTACCGCGGGTCGAGCAGGACCTGAGCTTCTCCGCCGCCGGCGGCGCCTGGGTGCTCAACGGCTACACCCTGGCCTTCGGCGGCCTGCTGCTGATGGCCGGCCGGGCCGGTGACGCCTTCGGCCGCCGCCGGATCCTGCTGGCCGGCATCACCCTGTTCACCATCGCGTCGCTGGTCGGCGGCGTCGCGCCGGCCGCGGGCGTGCTCATCGCCGCGCGGGTGGCGCAGGGCGTCGGCGCGGCGCTCACCGCACCGAGCGTGCTGGCGCTGCTCGCCTCCAACTTCTCCGAGGGCGCCGAGCGCAACAAGGCCCTCGGCACGTTCTCGATGGTGCTCGGGCTCGGCCTCACCCTCGGCTTCGTGCTCGGCGGCGCGCTGGCCTCGGCGTCCTGGCGGTGGGTGTTCTTCGTGAACGTCCCGTTCGGGGCGATCGCCGTGGTGCTGATCCTGCTGTACCTGCGCGAGACCGAGCGGCACCAGGCGCGCTTCGACACCGTCGGCGCGCTGCTGTCCACGGCCGGCATGGTGGCGCTCGTCTACGCGCTGATCCACGCCGCCTCCGACGGCTGGTCCAACGGCGTCACGATCGGCGGCCTCGTCCTCGGCGTGGTGCTGCTGGTGGCGTTCGTGGCCGTGGAGCGCGGCACGGGCGCGCCGATCATGCCGCTGCGGCTGGTGACCGAGCGGAACCGGGCCGCGGCGTATCTCAACAACCTGCTGCTTCCCGCGGCCACCACCGGCATGCTGTTCCTGCTGTCGCAGTACATGCAGGAGGTGCACGGGTACGGGCCGCTGCGCACCGGTGTGGCGTTCCTGCCGCAGGCTGCCGCGCAGTTCATCGCCGCCCGGACCGCGCCGAAGCTGGTGCCGAAGCTCGGCGCCAAGCGGCTGACTCTGCTGGGCACCGCCCTGGTGCTCGTCGCCGCCGCGTGGCTCAGCCAGGTCGGCGCCGACAGTGCCTACCCGGTGCACCTGCTGGGGCCGCTGATCCTGCTCGGCGCGGGCCTCGGCATGAGCTTCATGCCGTTGACCATGACCGTGCTCGCGGGGCTGCCGCCGGCCGAATCCGGCGCCGCATCCGGCCTGCTACAGGCGATGCAGCAGATGGGCGTCTCGCTCGGCGTGGCCGTACTGATCACCGTGTACGGCAGTGTCGTGCGCGGCGCCGCCCCGGACGGCGTGCAGCGGACGCTGCAGGCGCACGGCTTCGCCGACGCCTTCGGCACCGCCGCTGTCCTGGCGGCCGCGGCCCTGCTCGTCGCCGCGATCGTGATCCAGACCCGCAAGCCGGCCCCGGCCAAGGCGTAGGCGCGGACGGCCCCGGCTTGCGTGTTCCCGGCCCACCGACCGCGGTGGGCCGGGAACACGTGTTCACACCCGCCGCGCGGTCTCGGGCGCGCTCAGCGTCCGCGCCGCGTCGCGCAGCCCGCGCGGGTCGTTCCAGCCCAGGGCGCCGACGGCCCGGCCGTCGTCGTGGTACACCGCGACGAACCGGCGCTGCTGCGGCGACCCGGACCACATCCGCACCTCGGCGCGCACGACCTGCTCGACGGCCTCGGCTGGTCGGCCGGCGAGGTGGACTACGTCCTGCCGCCGCAGCTGTCGACCCGGATGACGGCCCGGATCGTGGAGCGCCTCGGCCTTGCCGGAGCCGAGGAGGTCTCCTGCATCGTCGACACCGGCAACACCGGCAACGCGCTGCCGTTCCTGCAGCTGGAGCGGGCGCTGGGCGAGATGGCGCCGGGTGACCGCGCGGTCGCGGTGGCAGTCGAGTCCAGCAAGTGGATCAAGGCCGGGTTCACGTTCGAGCGGATCTGAGCGGCGGCAGTCCCGGCCCGCGCGGTGATAATGTGAAGCGCCGGCGTCACCGTGATTGCGAGGTGTGATGAGCCGCTCCAGCACTGCCTTCCCGGGCACGTCCCGCCGCTCCGACGCGCTGCGTAACCGGGAGCGGCTGCTGGAGGTCGCCCGCGAGCTCTACGCGGCGCACGGCACCGATGTCGCCTTGCGGGACATCGCCGAACGGGCCGGTGTCGGGGTCGGCACTGTCTACCGGCACTTCCCGACCCCGGAGGCCATGCTCGAGGCGGTCATGTCGGACCGGTTCGAGGCGCTGCGGGTGGGCGCCGCCGCACTGGCCGACGCGCACGACCCGAGGGCGGCGCTGCTGGACTGGTTGCGCACGCTGATCGCCGACCTGGCGGAGTATCGTGGCCTGCCCTCCTCCTCGCTGGCCGCGATGAACGACGAGTCCTCCCAGCTCTACCGGTCCTGCCACGGCATGCGCGACGCCGCCGAGGTACTGCTGCGCCGCGCCCAGCAGGCCGGCGGCATCCGCCCGGAGCTGCGCGTCGGGGTGCTGCTGCGGCTTGCGCACGCGCTGGCGATGGCCGAGGAGAACGTCGAGCTCATGCTGTCGATGCTCGTCACCGGCATCGGCCGGTCCTGACGGACTCCGGCCCGACCGCCGGGCCCGGCGGACCGGGACCGGCGGCGCGGATCCGCTCCTGCAGCTCGTCCTCGGTGACCGGCACGTCGTGCGGTGGCCGCGGCACGTCGAACTCGATCGTCATCAGCCGCACCAGGTCGGCGGTGATCGGTACCGCGCCGAACATGCCGCGCTCGAACACCCCGGAGTCGAACACCTTGTCCGCGTCCTCGGCAGGCTCCATGTCGCCGAACACGCCGTAGTAGGTTCGGCCCAGCGTCTCCACGCCGATGCCGGCCGCGGCCCGAACGGTGCTCTCCGGCCCGTCGCAGCCGACCAGGTACGGCGTGCGCAGCTCCTGCCGCCCGGCCGGACCGTCCACAACGACGGTCACACCCTCGTCGTCCTGCGTCAGCGCACCGACCCGGTGCCCTCGCCGCACGTCGACGCCGAGCTCGGCGGCCCGCTGCTCCAGCAGCCACGTCGAGCGTCGCATCGGCGGCGGTCAGGACGCCGCCATTGGGCGCGAACGCCAGCGCCGACATCCCCGCCGAGATCGGCCGTCAGCGGCGAACCGCGTGCATGCCATGTTTGCATCCGGAAAGGACATGGCCGCCCCGGCTGTTGCCCGCAGTGAGAAGTCTCAACGGTCAGTACGAATGCCCCGCGCATGAAATCCGGTCGACGTCGACGGGTTCGCGGCTACGATCGACGGGCGGGGCGCGGGACTGACACGGATCGCGGGGAGGCGCAGTGCGGGATAGGCAGTTTCACGAATTCGTTCCGCAACTGCCCCGCCTGCGTGTGATCGTCCGGAGCGATTTGGAAGCCGTCCTGCGCCGGCCCGAGGCGCGCACCGAGTGGAACCGGGCCGGGCGGCGGCGGGCGCAGTACGGGGGAGCGGCCGACTGCCCGCGGCGCGGCCGGCACCGGTCGCGCTGGCCGATGGCGGTGACGGCCTGCACCTGGCGGACCTCACCGGCCGACTGGCGGGCGGTGAGAATGCGGTCGCGGACCTGAAGAATCCTCGGTACACAGGGTTCCAGGTCTGGAACAAGCAACGCACCGACGAAGTGCTCGTCGACGACGTCGCGATGGTCACACCAGTGTGATGTGCTGGAACGACCGTGACCACTGGGTGCGGTCGGACGCACCAGCCCACCCGGCGATCATCGACCGGGACACCTTCGATCAGACCCAGACGGCCCTCGCGCGCCGCGGCGAACCGCGTGGGCGGACCACGGCGGCAGTACCCGCGGCCGCCGTCCCTACGTCTTCAAGGGTGCGGTGTACTGCGCGGTCTGCGAGCGCAAGATGCAAGGCCAGCATTCACACGGTGTGGCGTACTACCGCTGCCGGTTTTCCGCAGGAGGACGCGCTCGCCAACATCATCGATTGCCCCCGTAACGTGATCATGCGGGAAGACGTGATGGTCGGCCATCTCGACGCCTGGCTCGCCAGTGCCTTCGATCCGCTGAACCGACGCCCATGCACCGTTGGGAAAAGGTTGGTGTCGAAGGTCTGACACACACCATTGCCCAACGCGACGCCATGCCATCCACCTGGTTGGCTGTTCCGCAGGTAGCGGGCAATTGACGACAGCTGTACAGGTGCCGGGCGACGCGACGATCCCGACCGTAGTAGCGGGCGAGGTCGATCTTCGCTGTTGCGTCGACCGGTTGAGTACAGGGCATCTTCCGCTGTGGCGGCTCATGCTCGGCATCGACGACACCGGTCTGCGCACCGCCGACGTCGGCTGGCAGCTCACCTGGGTGACCGCCGGACCGGGCTAGCGGTAGCGGCGTTTCACCGCAACCCGGAGTTGCGCGCCGCTCAGCTGCCACCCGGCTGAGGCGGTACCAACACGCGAGCGGTGGTGCCGTGGTGTGCATTGGCCAGTAGCGTCACCTCGACGCCGTGCTGGGCGGCGAGCATGCTGACCACGTGCAGCCCGTTCCACGAGCCGTGACCCGACCGGCGGTGCAGCGGCCGCACGGAGCGCAGGCGGTCGTTGGCCTCCTGGCGGTGTTCCTCGCGCATGCCGAGCCCGGCGTCCTCGATTTCGACGACGACCTGGCCGTCATCGTCGCGGTCGGCGGTCACGCGGACCACGGTGTGCGGCGGCGAGAACCTCGTGGCGTTGTCGAGCAGCTCGGAGAAGAGTAAGGCGAGGTTAGGGTCGACGGCACCGCTGATCGTCACGTCGGCGAGTTCGACCCGCTTGTGGTGCTCGACCTGCGTGGAGGCGGTCCGCAGCACCTCGGCGAGTGGTACCGGCCGCAGCCGTGGCGGTATGGCCCGCAGATCGAGGAGGAGCACAAGCACCTCATGGCGCCGGCCGAGTTGGGTTAACAGGTCGTGTACGTGGTCCAGGCGCGCGAGCCGTGCTGGATCGTTCTCGTCGCGGCGGTACCGCTGCACGACCCGCATCGTGTCGCTCAGCAGTCGCGCCGACCGGAACAACTCCCACGCGATCGGCCGTCGGGCGTCCAGTTCGGCCGAGACGGCCTCGGCGAGGGCGCTCTCCAGGTCGGCGTGCGCCGCCAGGGTCTCCGGGTGTTGCTCCCCGTACGTCCTGCGGCACAGGGCGACCTTGTCCTCGAGCAGGGCGACCGCCGTCCGATGGTCGCCGTCTGCGGACAGCGTGGCCGCGAGGTCGGTGATCGAGGCGAGCGTGTTCGGGTGGGCTGGGCCGAGTACCCGCCGGCGGTTGGCGAGCACCTGCTCGACCAGCTGCCGTGCCTCGTCGAGCTCGCCGGCATTGCGCATCTTCGCCGCGATTGCGCTGATCGACAAGTGGAGTCGTGCGGCGTCGGTACCGCGCCCGTCGACGTGCTGGATCAGGGCCTGCGCGTGCGGCGTGTGCACGGTCAACCGGCCCTGGCCCCGACCGAGATCCCGCGCGAGCTGTAGTCCCCGGGGGCGCCCTCGTCGAGCAGCCGGGCGCCGCCGACCGCGCGGTATGAGGCCAGGTACCCGGCGAGGCTGCGGCCGGTCTGCCGGCAGTGCGCAGCCGCCTGCTCCAGCGCCAGGGGAACCCCAATGATTGCTTCCGTTGGACCGCCTCGCATGGCGGTGCGGCGATGTCCCAGACGGTTCGGTGGCGGCGCTGATTGCCGAGGTGTACGCGCCTTGCCTGGTTCTGAGATAATGACGAAATGCGATCGAAGGGTCACGACGGCTGGACACGATGGCTGGCCGCGGCGATCATCTTCGCCATGCTGGGCATCGCCGCAGTCGTGGCCTTGACCTGGTTCTTCTGGCAGCAGGGCCTGAGCAGATCCGCCAATTGGGCGAACCTGACACGCCGCCAGACTCTCGTCGGCTCTGGCCCCTTCGGGGCTGTGCTCTCGGTACTCGTCACCTGGCTCGCCTGGCCCGAGGGAATCCAGCACCTGGCCACCGCCGGCCCGAAAGGCGTTGCTAACGGCCCGACCTACTACAACACCCTCGGCGTGCAGCCATGCAGCGTCCTCGTCGCCACCACAACCCAGGGTGGGGCGACGTTCCCCGGCATCAAACATGTCGCCGTCGGCGGCGACACCAAAGACCAATCCGCCACCGTCATTGACGCTTTGATGCCCGACACCGTTCGCAACGGTGTGAAGACCATCGTCTTCGCCACAGCATGATGACGCGAAGGCTGCACGGTTGGACGCTGCTGGCGGTCTCCGCGCCGATCGTCGCGGCCGCTGGCCTGGCCGTGGCGCTGTGGCCCCGCAACCCGTGGGTACTCGTGCCGGCGTCGATCTGCGGCGCAGTCTTCGGCGTCGCTGGCGCACGCGGGCGGACTCTGCTCGACCGGCACGCCGAGCACCGGGCGGCGCTCCCGGACAGTCTCCTGCTCAGTGCCCCGGGTGGTCGGCCGCCGCGTGTGCGGGACCTCGACGACCCGCTGGCGCTGCGAGTCCACCCGGCGGAGATGTATTCGCACGACGTCGCCGGCCGGACTGTGCGCAGCCGCGTGCCTCCCTACGTGCCGCGCGACGCTGATCAACACCTGCTCGACGCCGTCCGGCAGGGCGGCCTCGTCCTCATCGTCGGCGATTCAACGGCAGGCAAGACCCGCGCGGCGTACGAGGCGATCCGTGCACACCTGACAGGACACACGTTCCTTGCGCCTGTGCACCGCGATGCACTGGCTCGCGTGATACCGGCGGCGGCCGAACTGCGCCGCGGTGTCGTATGGCTGGACGACCTCGAACGCTTCCTCGGCGTCGGCGGCCTTACCGCGGCGGGGGTGGCCCGGATCACCAGCGGGGCCAGACGGAACGTTCTGGTCATCGCGACGCTGCGCAGTTCGGAGTTCGATCGGCTCAGCGCGCCCGCTGATACCACCGAGGCGGCGCGTAGTACCTGGCGAGACGCCCGCGATGTGCTGGGGCTCGCGACGATCGTCGAGCTGCACCGGCGCTGGAGCGGCGACGAGCTGGCGCGGGCACAGGAGCACAGCGCCGATCCACGAATCCGCGCGGCGTTGCGCCACGCGGACCGGTTCGGCGTCGCCGAACTGTTGGCCGCCGGCCCGGACCTCGTACAGGTCTGGCGCGCCGGTTGGAGTCCTGGCGGGCACCCGCGTGGAGCGGCACTCGTCGCCGCGGCCGTCGACTGCCGCCGGGCCGGTGTCCACGATCCGCTGCCGATCAGCTTCCTCGCTGAGCTGTGCGAGCACTACTTGGCCGCGCGCGGCGGGGAACTGTTGCGGCCAGAGCCACTGGAGGAGGCGGTCCGGTGGGCGATGACCGCGGCCCATGACGCGAGCAGCCTGCTGCTGCCCACACCCGTGGCGGGCGAGGCGCTCGCCTTCGACTACCTGATCGATGTGGACGGGCTCGACCGGGTACCGCAGCCGATCTGGGAATCGCTGATCGCTCGGGCGACGCCCGCGCAGGCGTTCGACATCGGCGAGTCTGCAGCGCAACGATTTCTCAACGACGTCGCAGTGCTCGCGTTTCGTAAGGCGGCTGGCGGCGGTATCACCGACGCGGACGTCGGCGCCGCCCTCTACGCCCGCCTCCTCGTCGGCGGCCGTGCCTCACTCGACGTGCTCACCGGCCTGTGGCAGCAACGCGAACACGCATTCGGGCCGGACGCCCCAGCGACGCTGCGCGCCCGGCTTAGCCTCGCTGAGGCCCTCGCCGACGGGCACGACCGCACACGAGCTGACTTGATGTTCCGCACACTGGTCCCGGACCTGGAGCGCATTTTGGGCCCAGACGATGCCGCGACGCTGACCGCGCAGCGCCTGCACGGATACGCGCTAGCCAAGCTCGGCCGATTCGACGAAAGTCGGGCGCTGCTCCACAAGTCGCTCCGCGACCACGAACGGGTCTACGGGCCAGACCACCACGACACCGTACTCACCCGGCATTACATCGCGTCCTTTCTCGCTGAAGACGAGCCGGACGCCGCACTGCGGTTGCTTGAGGGCATCCGCGACGACTACCAGCGGCTTATGGGCGCCGACAGCCCCCGGGTCCTGCAAGCACGGACCATGATCGAGCAGATCGTTGGCTGCTCCGGCGACGTCGCACACGCGTCCCAGCTCGCCCGCGAACTCGCGACGGACCGCGAGCGCATCCTCGGGCTGCACCACGCGCACACCCTCGCCAGCTGGATCGACGCCGCCGCCTGGGCCCACGCCAACGGTGACTCCATCGCGGCGCGCACCATCCTCACGCGGATCCTGCCCGCCGGCGCCGACCTCACCACCGCCGTACACGCGGTCGCGGGCGACATCCCGGCGTCCCGTGAGCGCATCGAGCAGCTCCGGCTCGCCGCCAGGTACACGGTGTGCCGCGACCTGCTCGGCGCCGACCACCCGCTGTCGACGCGCCTTGCCGAGCGTCAGCGATCGACGGGTTGACCAACCCTGGTGGCTCGGCTGATCCATCAAGGACTTATGCGGATCCGCCGGGCACCGCACACCAACAGCGGCACGTCCGCGCACCTGACCTTGGTATGGGCCGGTACGAGGTGGTTCAGCGGTACGGGGGCATGGCCTGGTCGGTCAGATAGGTGTGGAGCTGTTCGGTGGTGGGGTCTGACGACGCGGCGGGTGTGGTGAAGCCGTCGTGGAGCGGATCGAGCGTGTCGACGTACGTCTGCGCCCACGACAGCCACGCCTCGGTGGTGGCGTCGCCCGTGGTCTGCGCCGCTACCGTGGTCCGCACGGCGTCGAGGTATGCCCGGGCCTGCTGGGCCAAGCGCCATCGGTGGGCCTGGTCGAGGAGCTGCCGTCCGCGTTCGGCCTCCAGATAGCGGTCGTGGGCGTCGGCTTGGGCCTGGTCGCGGCGGCGCTGCTCCTCGGCGGCGCGGCGGGCGGCCTCGACGTGGCGGTGGGCGTCTTCGGCCGCGCGGATCTCCACTTCGGCCAGGACCGCCGGCAGTTTGTCCGCAAGGCGCTGTTGCTGGCCATCGGACCAGCGGCTGGTCCGGCCTTCCCGGCCGCCGTAGCCGGTGCACTCGATGCGCAGCCGGCCGGTGCCGGTGTTGGTGGTGTAGGCGGGTCCGTGGTAGTTGGTGCGCTCCCAGTGGGCCCGGCTGGGCATGCCCTCCTCGAGGATCCGCAGGTCGGTGCTGTGCCCGCCGACGCTGATGGTGATGTGCCCGTCGTTGGCCCCGGTCCAGTGGCGGTAGCCGTATCCGGCGGCCGGTTCTGGTGAGAGCTCGACGGTGTGCCCGCGGCGTTCTGCCTCGGTGACCAGCGCGTGCAGGAGCCGCAGTGCGCGCGGCAGCTGCTGCCGGGAGATTTCATGCCGGTTGGTGGTTTCGCGGAACTGGACCACGACCGGGTGGTATCGCGCGACGTGCTCCGCGACGGGGACGGGACGCAACTCGACCTGGGTACCGGGGACCGCGGCTTCGAGGCGGATCTCCAGGCCATGGGACGGCAGCACTGTCGTGGTGAGCCGCTGGCCGGGCGGGACCTTGCCGAACCGGTTCGCCGACCGGATGAGTTGTTCGTAGTCCACCCCGGTTGGCTGGTTGCCGATGTAGTGCGGCCGTTGGACCCGCAGCACGCCACCTGCGGCGGTCAGGTCCGCGATCAGTTGCTCGACCGGGCTGCGCCGCTTCGCCCGCGTCGGCTCGGCCGCCGGCCCGGCAGTCTCGGGCGCCGGTGGCGATTTCGCGTCGCCGCTCGGAGCGGCTGGTGGTGCAGCCGTGGTGCGCTGCGGTGCCGCAGGTCGGGTGCCGCCGCCCGCCTGCCGGGCGTCGGCTGGCTGATTCGGGAACCGGCCATGCGAGAGGTAGAACGTGCCGGTTGCGGTGAGCTCGGCACGCCAGCCGCTGCGGCGTCGGGCCACCGTTACCAGACGTCGGTTCTCCAGGGCCACCGCGGTTGCCTTGTAGGTGTGACCCTGCATCACACCGTCCGGGCAGCCGTCCCCGATCCAGGTAAGCACGGCCAATTGCTGCGCGTTGAGCGTAGTGCCGAGATGCGCCATTTCCGCAGTCAAATCGACGCCACCCCCTGTCTGGCAGGGTCGGGTGAGACACAGTTCGGGCTTCCGTTCTGACCTTGACCAGGGCGAGACTGGACTTTACGACCGTGACCTTGACCGTTGCTGACGCCCTGATCGGCCTGGCCGATGATGGGGTAATGGGTTCTTCCACCGGCCCGCGGGCCGACCGGCCTCGCCGGCGTTCGTTCACCGCCGAGTACAAGCTGGCGATGGTGGCCGAGTACGACCGGCTGCCTGCCGGGGACAAGGGCGCGCTGCTGCGCCGGGAGGGCCTGTACTCCTCACACATCATCGAGTGGCGTCGCGCCCGGGACGCCGGCACCCTCACCGCCGCTGCCGGGCAGCAGGTCCCGGCGCCCAGCAAGCGGGGCCGCAGCGGCGAGCAGGCCGAGATCGAACGGCTGCGCCGGCAGAACGAACGCCTCGCAGCCGACCTTGCCCGGAACAAGGCCGCCCTGGAGATCCTGGGAAAAACACACGCGTTCTTGCAGCTGCTCTCCGAGAACGCGGACCACGACCCGAAGCAGAGCAGATGATCGACGCCGCGTTCACCCAGCTGCAGCCGTTGCTGACCACCAGAACCGCGTGCGAACTGCTCGGCAAGTCCCGGGCCACGCACTATCGGCGCTGCCGCCCCACGCCGATGCGGCCCCGCCCCGTCCGTCCGGCGCCGGCGAACAAGCTCACCGACACCGAGCGGGCGCAGATCCTGGCCGTGCTACGCCACGACGACTTCGTCGACAAGGCCCCCGCGCAGGTGTGGGCCACCCTGCTCGACGAAGGCCGGTACCTGTGCAGCGAGTCGACGATGTACCGGCTGCTGCGCCAGCACGGCGAGGTCCGCGAACGCCGCAGCCAGGCCACCCACCCGGCGAAGGTCAAACCCGAACTGGTCGCCACCACCCCCGGCCAGGTGTTCTCCTGGGACATCACCAAACTCCAAGGTCCCGGCCGGGGCAAGTACTTCCACCTGTACGTGATGCTGGACATCTTCAGCCGCTACGTCGTGGGCTGGACCGTCGCCGCCACCGAGTCGCTTTCGGCACCACCTCGCCGGTCTACCGCGCGCCGATGTTCGTGAGAACAAGCACCACTTGTTGAACGTGGGCGAGGTAGCGAGGGCCACCTGGGTCTGGCGGCAGATCGCTATGGGGCTGGCCTGCTGGGTTTGTCGTGCGTCAGTCCTGGCGGTGGATGTCGGTAGGTGTGTAGTCGAAGTCGCGTGCCGTGAAGGTGCCGTTGTCTGGGCCCCATGCGAACACCCGGAAGGTCCCGGTAGCCGGATCTACTTCGCCGTCCGGCAGGAACGTGACGTCAGACAGGATGCCGAGCATGCAGTCGCCGGGGTGCTCGCGGGCCCACTGCACTTCTCCGCCAGTGACGATCACGGCTGTGCCGTTGGTCTCCGTGCCTTTGGCTTCGAGCCAGAGGGTTCGGTCTCCCTTGGTGGCAATGGCGTCGTAGGGGTTGCCGTGACGGACGTCTTTGACGTCCCAGCCGAGGTCGCGGTAGTAGGCCATCAGGCGGTCCTGAGCTGCATCCTCGACCTTGCGGCGGCGGGCAGGATCCATCTGCCAGCCTTGGCGTGGCGCGCCGCGCTGGGGGAGCGGCTGTGGGTGGCCGAGGTGTTGTGCCCAAAGCGTTTCGAGTTTCGTCGCGGCGGCCGGCGGTACTACCCATCCGCTGGCTTGCGGTGCCCACCCGCCGCCCTCCGGAATGTTGTGTACCAGACGCGGGTGTGGCAGTCCGTCGTCTGGCAGCAGGAGGGTGTCCCAGTCGATGAGGACGTAGTTGGCGTCCTCGCCGGCACGTTCGTCGTCCCACTGCTCGTCCGGGAAGATCCGGCTGGCGGCGATGCCGCTACCGACGATGCCGCGTGGCTCCACACCTTGGCGGAGGAAGAAGACGCGGTCGCCGGGCTCGATGCCGGTCTTCCGGTTACCGGTGGACCATCGGTCCCGCAGCACCCGGCCGGCCTCGACTGCTTCGACGTTGCTGGGATAGACCTCCTCGGCCCAGTTGTCGGGGTTCCACCGTTTGGGGTTCCACGTGACGACCATCGTCACCCGTTCGCGTGGCTGCAGATCGGCTCGCTGGGCTGCTGGCATCGAGTCGAGCGCCACGGTGTCGAAGTAGCCCACCGGATTGCGGTGCCGGGGTACGGGCGTGCCTTTCAGCGCGTCATGGACCGGGTCACCCGGACGCAGCACCTGTCCAGTCAGCGCCCACTTCGTCACGCCGTCAACATCGTGACGGGTACGGCCGTCGATCTCCGCGACGACCTGCACCCGGCCGTCGAACGACAGCGTGGCGAATCGTTCGCGATCGACCCTGTCCCCGAGTTTCCACACACCGCGGTTGATCTCCCACATCTGGTCGTCGGTCGCGGTCGCATCCCAACCCACCCACGTCCGCCCGAGCGGGTCACCTGACGGCACATCACGCGCCTCGGTCAACACGAAGTTCACGGCCATCCGAGCATCCTTCCGTGCCATCCGACCGGACGCCATTATGCCCATGTTGGGCGATACTGCTCAGTTCAAGGACCGCGGTACAGATTCGAGGTAGCTGGCGGCGAGGCTGATCTGTTCCACCATGCTGTCCACGACCGCGTCGGCTTCAACGTGTACCGGAAGGTCGATCGCGACATCTACGAAGTTTCCATCGCGGACGAAGACGCGGTTTCGTTGTGCCTGGAGCGGTCGGATGGCGTCGAGGATGACGGGGGTTGCAGGTTTGCCGCGGTAGCCGATCTGTAGCCAGATCGGCGTCGCGCGGTCGGTGGCCCACGAGTGCGCGGAGAGGCGGAGCAGGCAGGTGACGCCGGCCAGGGCGAGGTAGCGACCCCACCAGCCGTCCGCAGCGCTGGGACGCAGGCTGCTGCCGTCGCTGGCCGTGTACGACGCGACTCCGGAGTTCACCAACCGCTTGACGGTCCGGTTGATCAGTTCGTTGTACTGCAGGAGCCGCACGGCGACGGATCCGCTGAGGTCCTGCACGGTCAGTGGGACGAACGCCTGCCTGTCCATGCGCTCAGTGGGCGTTCGATAACGTGATCTCACGCTATTCCCGATTTGTCGCATGTACTATTCGAGCGTTTCGCCGCTTTAGTGGCTATACATGTGTGGAGGATCAGGCGATACGGCGCCTGCTTCAGGTGCAGATGTGTCTCCGATTCCGTCTGACGTAGACATGGACGGGAAACGCCGATTCTGCGTGGCTGCGGCTCGACCACAACTGTCCACAGTAGATATTTGCCGTGACCGCTCGCCGCCCCTACCCCAGCGACATCTCCGACGCCCGCTGGGCGCTGATCGCACCGACCCTGCTCGCCTGGCAGCAGGCCCGCATCGACCGGCGGCCCACCGGCGAGCCGGCCCGCACCGACGTCCGGGAGGTGTTCAACGCCATCCTCTACGTCAACCGCACCGGGATCGCCTGGAAGTACCTCCCTCATGACTTTCCGCCACACACCACGGTGTACTACTACTATGCCGCCTGGCGCGACGAAGGCATCTTCGCCCAGCTCAACATCGATCTCACCGGCCTGGCCCAGGTGAAGGCCGGCCGCGACGCGCAGCCCAGCGCCGCGGTCATCGATACACAGAGCGTGAAGACGTCCACGAACCCGCCGATCGCCACGCAGGGAACCGACGCCGCCAAGAAGATCGTCGGCCGTAAACGCAGCGTAGTCACCGACACCCTCGGACTACTGCTGGCCGTCATCGTCATGGCCGCGTCCACAACCGAAAATTCGGCCGGAATCCAGGCACTAGACCAGGTCAAGGCCACCCATCCCACCGTTGCCAAGACATGGGTGGACGCCGGCTTCAAAACCAAATTCGTCGAACACGCAGCCACTCTCGGTATCGACGCCGAAGTTGTCCCGCGCAACACCGAGACCAGAGGTTTCCACGTGGTCAAACGACGCTGGGTCGTGGAGAGGACCCTCGGCTGGCTGATGCTGCACCGCCGACTCGTCCGCGACTACGAGACCCTCCCAGGCAGCTCCGAAGCCATGATCCACATAGCGATGATCGACAACGTCAGCCGCCGCATTACGGGCGAATCCACCCCTACCTGGCGAGGCACATACTAGTAGATCAAGAACAAATCGAACGCCCTCTCACACAAGACGGAAGCTGTTGATGACCGCGCCGATGACCGCGATGATGACCAGGACGGCAAGACTGCCAAGAAGCCACCCCGGGCTCCTGATCGACAGCGCTGCTTCGGTCCAGGCGCCGGTCCAGTAACGCCTCATGGCTCCCCCCGTCGGCTCCCCGCCTGGCTCCAGGGTGCACCCGACGTACGCGCCCGCGGCAACACCCACGTGGCCCGGCCAGCGCCAACCCGGCACACTTTTAACCCCGGCATTCACCAGATCGCCGATGGCAGCGACGCGACCCGGGGTTACCCGGCCAGGTTGCACACCGGCCGGTCGCGCGCCGGGTGCGCGCGACCGGCCGGTGTCGTGGCGGTGGCGAGGATCAGGTGCCGTACACCTGGAACTCCCACAGCGAGTAGCCCCACTGGGTTGCCCTCTGGGTGCCGTTCACCCGCACGTACCGGCCGGTGCCGCTGACCGGGATGGTCTGCACGCCGCCGGTGCCGCTCGTCGTGGAGTACACGTTCGTCCAGGTCGTGCCGTTGGCGGACGTCTGGATCTGGAACGCGGTGGCGTAGGCGCTCTCCCAGTTCAGCACAACCTGGCTGATCGTGTGGGAGGCGCCGAGGTCGACCTGGATCCACTGCGGGTCGGAGAAGGCGCTCGACCAGCGGGTGCCGGTGTTGCCGTCGACGGCCATCGGCGCGGCGAAGCTCGCGTTCTCCGACGACGACGCGGTCGCCGGCTGGCCCTGGGACAGCAGCGTCGCGGTGGGCGGCGGGCTCGTCGTGCCGCCGTTGCTGAACACCGCGAGCTCATAGATGGAGTACCCCCACTGCGACGCCCGGGCGGTGCCGTTCACGCGCACATAGCGGGCGGTGGCCGAGAGGTTGACGTCGTAGTAGTCGCTGGTGGCGTTGGTGTTGGTGTACACCGTTGTCCACGTTGAGCCGTTCGTGGACGTCTGTATCGTGAAGCTCTTGGCGCAGGCCGCCTCCCACGACACCGTGATGTGGTTGATCGCGTACGAGGTGCCTAGGTCGACCTGCACCCACTGCGGGTCGCTGAACGTGCTCGACCAGCGGGTCGTCTCGTCGCCGTCGACCACGTTCGACGCCGGGAACTGCGCCTGCTCGACCGACGACGCCGTCGCCGTCTTGCCGCGGGCGACGTTGGTGCCGAAGTTGCCCGCGGGGGGCTTGTTGTACACGGCGATGTAGTCGATGTCCATGTGCCCGCCGGAGACCGTGGCCGCGGTGGGCCCGCCGCCGTACGCCGCCGGGAACTGCCCGCCGATCGCCAGGTCGAAGATCGGCGTGAACGTGTGGTGGAACGCGTTGTCCCAGGTGGTCGCGTCGACCTGGGTCGAGTTGACGGTGAAGAAGTTGTTGCCGTCGAAGTAGAACCGCACCTGCTCGGGCGAGACGGAGCGGTCGATCTGCACGCCGTAGGTGTGGAAGCCGGTCTTGCAGCCGGAGCAGGCCCGCTCGCCGCTGCCGATGCCGGTGTACTCGTTGCAGGGCCCGGTCGGCAGAACTCCACAGTGGACGGTTGAGAACAGCGAGTCGTGGCCGTTGATGTTCTCCATGATGTCGATCTCGCCGGAGCCCGGCCACGGCACGGCGATGCGCAGCGGCGAGCCGACCATCCAGAACGCCGGCCAGTACCCGAGGCCGTTGGTGGTATTGACGTCCGGCTGCTTGATCGAGGCCTGGATGGCCACGACCCCGCCGGCCTGTGCCCCGAAGCCGTCGGCCTGGGTCTCCACCCGCCCGGAGGTCCAGCCGGAGTTGGGGTCGGAGCCGGTGTGCAGCGCCTTGAGTACCAGGTGCCCGGCGCCGTCCTGGTACACGTTGGCCGTGCTGGTGGTGGTGGTCTCGATCTCGCCGGTGCCGAAGTTGGCGCCGGCGCCGGCGTCGTAGCGCCACACGTTCGTGTCGAGCCCGGTGTTGGCGGCTCCGTTGAAGTCGTCGCTCCAGGTGGTGGTGAATCCGGGGGGCGCGGCGGGCACCGCCGTGGCGGCGGCGGAGGCGGCCTCGATGACCGCCGGCGCGACCTGGACCGCGCCCGCCCCGACGAGGGCGAGCGCGATGAGCCCGATCTTGATGCGGGCCCGTTTGACTCGGGTGTTGGACATACACAGTCCCGTCCGTGAAGGGTGAAAGCGGGAACCGCAGGCGGTCGGTTCCCGGTGAGCGCGGCAGGGGAGGGCGGACCCAGAGAGCGCTCTCTGGCTACTCTCAGCGAAGCTTTCAAATCTGTCAATGCCTCTGCACATCGGGGCGCAGGTGACCTGGACCCGGCTCCACGCCGTGCGGCCGGCCGTGGTCCGCCGGCCCACCGCCACGTAGCCCGGAATGGTTGCGCACATCACCCCCCGCAGAGCCTGCTCCCGGCCCGGTGAGCCCTTGGGTCAGCGGATCCCACCGGGGCGTCGCTTGACCTTGCCAGTGGCGGCAGGGTTGAACGATCACGGCATGGCCACCAGCACCGCACCGCAAAGCACCAGGATCGTTGCCGTCGCCGGGCCGGCACAGGGATCGGTCGGGCCACCGCCCGAGCGTTCGCCGCCGAGGGCGCCCATGTGCTCGCCGTCGGCCGGCGGGCCGAACCTCTCCGGGAGACCGCTGCCGGTCACGAGCGGATCACTCCGCTCGTCGCGGACATCGGCGCCGGGGGAGAGCCCGAGCATATTGTCCACACCGCGCCGGAGTTGTACGGCCGATATCCGTTTCGGTCACCTGGGCCTGATCGGCTCCATGCGTTGCCGAGCGCGGACGCGTCGAAGAGCCGGTCCCCAGAGGTCCGGCGGACGGAGGTTCCGCGCCCCGACCGCCATCGCCATAGGATATTATACCGATCGGAATTTTGGGGAATACGTGTTGGGTCCATCCGGGTTGGGTTGACCGTGACAACATTTGGAATCATCGGGGCAGGCAACATCGGAAGCCAGGTCGCTCGGGCGGTGATCGCGCTGGGGCATGATGTGGTGATCGCGAACTCGCGAGGGCCGGAAACGCTGTCCAGCCTCATCGAAGAACTTGGCCCGTCCGCTCGGGCCGCAACTGCGCAGGAGGCGGGAGCCGCGGGCGACGTCGTGGCCGTCGCGGTGCCGTTCGGCAAGTTCCGTGACGTTCCGGTCGAGCCCCTGGCTGGCAAGATCGTGCTTGACGCCAACAACTACTACTGGGAGCGGGACGGCAGGTTCGGCGAGCTTGACCGTGGCGAGGCGACCACGTCAGGACTTCTGCAGGAGCACCTCCCCGAATCGAAAGTGGTCAAGGCGTTCAACCACATCGGCGCCGCCGACATCACCGCCGACGGCTCCCCCTCCGGCACGCCGGGTCGGCGTGCGCTGGCGGTGTCCTCGGATCATCCCGAGGCGGTCGCGTTTGCCAAGGATCTCTATGACCGGATTGGGTTCGACGCGGTCGATGTCAGCCCGCTGAGCGAGTCGTGGCGGGTCGAGCGCGACCGGCCGGCATACGTCGCCAAGCAGAACAAGGCCGAGCTGGAAGAGAACCTCGCGAAGGCACCACGCACGATCTGACACGCAGGCCGGCAACGGTCCGGGTACGGGCGTTTCCGTTCACCAGCACAATCCGTCCGCGGGCGTGACGGCTCTCGCCCAGCCCGCGGGCGGCGGGACTGCGGTGAGCGGGAACGCCCCCACGACCGCAGCGCTGGTCGCGCCCGACGGAGATTCAGCCCAGTACGGCCAGGTCATCGACGTGCTCGTCTCAGCCCGCCGCGATGCTGTCGCCGCTCGCCGGTTCTTCCGCCGCGCCTTGGCGACGTTGAAGGTGACCTGGGCGAGGTGGCCGGACCGCACAGACGATCATCACCGGACACGCCTTCATGCAGAACCTTCGCCGCGGCCCACTACGAACTCGGACTCGACGCCCCACCCGGACTGCACATCGCCGCGGCGTTCCGCGAGCTCGCCTCCGCAATCCGAGCTCGGCGCACCTGGCGCAACGTGCCTTCGATCGGCGAACGCAACAGCGCCGTTACTCCCGCTCGGGCGTGCTGTCGCGGTGCGCGTCCACGAACTTGAACCAGGAGGGGTTGCCCTTCTCTGCCTCCTCGCTGATCCGGGGGGAGTTGGCAGACCGACTTGGCCCCGACCGGCAACGACACGTCCTTACAGCTCGCAGCCGATGGAGTCGGCGTCGTCGGTGTCCAGCCGGTAAGGGTCCCCGCGTCCACCGACGTTCACCCGGATGTCGTGGATGCCCTTGGCTTTCAATTCGGCGCAGTCCCAGTCGCCGGTCGGCGCGACCGGCACACACGGCGAGTAGGCGGGGTGGCAGTTCGAGCCAGAACCGGTCGAGTCGCTGCCCGAGCTTTGACTGCCCGCGGACTTTACATCGGTAAACACCGTTACCTTGTTACCGACCACCAGCGGCTGACCGGCCGCCGGGTCGGTGTGCGTCACGATGTGGTCACCCCAGTAGTACCCACTCGGTGGAGTGCGCTCGGTCACCTCGGTGAACACGATTGCCGGTAGGCCGGTCGCCGAGTAGTCCCACTTCTTTCCGGCCAGGTGCGGCATCGTAGGGTTGGCCTCGAAGAAGTCCCACACCTGTGGATTCACGACGGTGAGTGTGACGCCGCCCAGGACGGGCTCACCTGCCGCCGGGGCGGTGGTGACCACCCGATCCGTGTCCGACGCGTAACGGTCGTAAGGATCAGTCGTCTTGATCCCGTTCTTGGACGACACCATCAACGTGATCTCCGCCCTGGCGGATTTCAGATCCTTCCCCAGGTAGCTCGGCATGATGAGCTGGGTGCCACCTGACGCCACCGGGTCAGAGTACTTAACGACACTGAAATTCAGCTGGCGGCCGGCGTAGCCGTGGGCGTAAAGGTCGACGCAAGACCCGGCCGCAGGGTTCTGGGCGACAATCCTCCAGTTATGCCTGTCGATGATGTGTCGGCCTTGCCCGGTGGCGTCGGTCAGGTCTCCTAACGCGAGCTTGGCATCGGTCACGACCGAGTACGCGTCAGCCACGCTCCGGCCCACGACGTCCGGCACCGCGACAGCGTTGGTGGCGCAGCCGGTGGCCTCGGCCTGGTCGGCCGGGTCACCCGCACAGCCGGCCGTCGCGACGGCGACGATCACTGCGACGATCCCGACCAGGGCACGCTTACCTGCCATCAGTCGCCCCGCCCTGACCCTTTCCGCGTCCGACACCCACGCCACCGCACGGGGGACCGCATCAGCCGACCGGTCCGCCGTGGGAGTGGATCTTAGCGCGTGTCAGTGTGGTCCGGTTCGAAGGCCGCTCCCACGTCGGCTGGCACCGCCACGTCACATCGGCCGACTCCTGCCGGAACAAGTGGTTCGGCCAGCACGGCTCGCTCCTGCGCGGTCGGTTCAGCCAGGAGCGCCGGCAGCGGTAGCAGCGTGTTGGCTCCGCCTGGGATGGAGTCCTGCTGAACGCAGCCCATCACGACGACACCGCACTCGATGTCGGTGAAGGCGAGGTCGGTGTGCGGCGGGAACTCGGAGGCCCGGGCCGACAACGGTCCGCTGTTCTCGCTGCGGAAGCGGACCTCGGAACACCTCGGTTCCCTCGTTGCTGGCGGCCTCGACCGGGCCGAGGGCCGCGGCGAAAACGATCAGTCCTGGTCGTTCTCGATGCGAGCGTTACTGACCACGGCCGCGCCGGATGTCCGGAGGGCGTCGGCGACCGCCGCGATCACGGCCGCTCCGGCCGGAGTGGAAACGAACGCTTCGCCCAGTGGTCGTTGTACCGTGGAATCCGCGTGACGCGCATCTGCCGTTGCGGTACCGCAGCAGCTGACCGCCAGGCGGCGCACCGCGCTCGTTGGCGTGCTGAAGCAGATACTGCATCAGCGTGGGGAGACCGGCTGCCAGCGGACCGTCTCGCCTTTCTCGCGCAGCCGGATCATGCACTGCTCCTCGTCCAGGTCGAGGGGGCGCAGCGCGAGGGCTCCGCCGCGCCGGTACGCCGTTTCGGTGTGCAGGCGCAGCAGCAGCGCGTCGAGCTCCGGATCGTTGCCGCTGGACGCCGCTGCGGCGTTGAGTTCGGCGAGCTTGGCGTCGGCGAGCGCGCCGCGGGTGCTGGGCAGCCGCCGCGGCTTGGCGACCTTCAGCGCCGGGTTCTCATCCTTGCTCAGGTGCCCATCGGCGACCGTGTGGTTGTAGACGCAGCGCAGGGCCGCGATCAGGTTCTCCGCCGCGCCGCGGCCGGAGCGGCCGTTTCGCCGCATGACCCGGTTGGCCTTGACCTGTTCCACGAGCCCGCCGATGTCGGTCGGTTTCACGTCGTCCATGCGCCGGTCGCCCCACTGCTGCTCGATGCGGTTCCAGTAGCTGCTGTACGCGCGTAGCGTTCCCGGCCCGACGGCGGCGCGGACCACCGGCAGGTACTCGCGGAACGTCGGCACCGCCGGCCGGGCGGCCGTCGGCTGCAGCAGTTCCTCTGGGGACACGCCGAGCTTTGCCAGCAGCAGCCTCGCGGCGTCCAGTTCGGCGTCGCGGGCGGGCGTCGCGGCCATCACTCGCCACCGTCCCGGAACCGTGCGCGCAGCAGTCCGCCGACCAGTTCCTCGAGCACCGCCGGCGGGTGCACGACGAGCAGCCCGTTGACCGGGTCGGCGGCCAGTAGCACCCGGTCGCCGAGTTCGAGGCGGCACCAGTGCTGGGCGGTCGCCGGTATCCGGACATGCCCGGGTGGTCTGAGCCGGAAGACGCCGCGGTCGTCTGCGACGACGACCAGGTCGGTGCAGGTCTGAATGTGCAGCCGGGTGTCGGTCGTCCAGCCGAGGACCCGGAACAAGGCGGCGTCCGCGACTCGACCGTTCATGTCGATGGTGGCGAGGCCGAACCGCAGCGTTCCGGCGGGGCGCTCCGTCAGCCGGGCGAGGTCTGACACGCACCATTTCCCAACGCCCCGACCTGCCGTCGGCGTGGTTGGTGGTGCCGCAGGTGGACTGACGACGGGTGCGCGGCGCCGCTGGTCCGATCGCCGGGCTTTGGTCGCCGTTGTCGGCATGGGGGACCGGACCGCCCTGCGGGCGCCATGACCTAGCGACCGGATCGCGGCGTGAGGGGATGCGCGATCAACCGCCGTAGGGCGGCTTTCGGCGGACGACCAAGTAGTCCTACCGGCGCACGACACCTGCTTGGTCGAGTCGCCACTGCGCGGCTTCTCGATGCTGCGGGCCGAATAGCGGCCGCCAGTGCGGGTCGGTCATCGCATACTCGATGGTGAGCTCGGGACGCCCAGCACGCACCAACCGCTCGAACCCTGTCTGGATGTCGCCGCTGACGACAAGCCGCCGAGCGGCCTCTGCAGCGCCGTGATTATCAATCATCGTGTGCCATGCAGTCGGATGGTACGGCGGCGAAAGCTTGCTGCAGGCGTCGATTGCTTCCATGCAGGCTGCCTCGAACTCGTCTTCCAGGGACATGCTTTTGAGTCTCACGGTGCATTTTCGGCGGAGCAATCGGCGAGTCAGCCGGACGTGCCGGTAACTCAACGCTCAGGATGCTCGGCCAGCGACCCATACACACTGCCCGCCGGGACCGGATGCCCCACCAGCGCCGCGGTGTCCAGCAACTCCCGCCCGGGACCAGAACGACCCTGCACCCACCTCATATCGACCAAAACCGATCAAACCGGGGTAACGGCATGCCGGATTATTCAGCGGTCTCCTAGTTGGCGGTCCTGGTGGCGGGTCCCGTCGAGGCGGATGCGGACGGTGCGGAGCAGGTCGATGAGGGTGGCCAGCCGTTCGTCGTCGAGGTCGGCCAGGCCGAGCGTGGCCTCAGGGTGCATGGCCTGCATGGCCTGGCCGATGAGGGCGCCGCCGTCGGCGGTGAGCCGGATCGTGCGTCGGCGGGCGTCGGCTGGGTCGAGGTGGACGCTCACCGCGCCGCGGTCGGCCAGGGTCCTCACCGTCTTGGACACCGCTGGCTGGTTGACCTCCATCGCGTCGGCGATCTCGCCGATGGTGCGGCCGTCCGGGTGGCCGGTGAGGTGCAGCAGCAGGCTGGTGTGGGTCATGGTCAGGCCGAGGGGGCGCAGGGCCCGGTTGAGCCGGGTCGTCATCAGCTGGTGGACGATGGCGAGTTCGCGCACCATTTCCCCTTGCTGCTGCGGTCGTTGCGGCCGGGCCATGCGGCGTCCTCCTACTTGATGTTGAAGATCCCCACCACGTGGGGGGTGTCGACCAGGGTGTGCGGCGCGACGGCGTGGTAGGCCCACACGTGGACCCAGGCGTTGCCGGTGCGCAGCGTCAGTACGCTCTTCACCATGCCAGGTCCGGTGTACTGCAACAGCAGCAACCCGATCGACACCGCCGCGCCGGCCGGGGTCCGCAGTACGGTCCACGCCTCGAAGAAGTGCAGCAGTGCGTACGTCAGCCCGCCGAGCACGACGGTGGCGGGCGCGGAGCGGGTCAGCGCGCGGTAGCGGGGCAGCAGGATCGAGTACACCAGGACCATGGTGGGCAGCACGGAGCCGAGGAAGTACAGGCCGAACGCGGCGGGCACGCCCTTGACCAGCTGTGCGGGGCTGAGGTGCAGCACGGCGGCGGAGAGCCCGCCGAGCTCGTTGAGCGACTCCAGGATCATGACGACGAGGATGACCAGCAGGTCGTTGCGGCGGTTGGACGAGCGCAGGCTCAGCTGTTCGGCGGTGTAGCGCTGGCGGAAGTACAGCCAGGGCAGCAGGGCATAGACGACGAAGTTGTACCCCGCCCAGACATAGGCCTCGTAGGGCGTCACGTGCTGGTGGCCGTAGAGGGTGCCGGCCAGGTGGAAGCTGATCGGGTGCTCGCCAAGCAGCCACCCCAGCGCCACCCCGACGATTTGCCCGGCGGCGGCGTACGCGAGCACCCCGGTGACCTCCCGCGCGGCAATGCGCCGCTCGGGCGCCCGCGCCGCGAGATCGACCGTGGCCCGATTGCGGGTCAGCAGGTAGATGACGCCGACGAGCAGCGCGACGGCGACGAGGTTGGCGTCGGCTCCGGCGGCCATCTTGGCGGCGTCGGCCACCCCGGCCTTGGCGGCGAGCCCGAACACGACAAGGTTCGCCACGACCACCGCACCGATGGTGATCCACAGCGTCCTGGACTTGAACAACGACATGAGGGGTCCTTCGGGGCTTCGAGACGAGGAAGCATTCCGTGGAATACGTTAGATTCCGGACCACGATGGCGTCAAATATTCCGTGGAATTGGTCGATCAGTCGCGGGCGCCGCCGAGTGGCGGCCTGGACGACTGCGGGTGTCCCGGCCGGCATCCTGGTCGGCGAGGCCCTGCGGATGCTCGTCGGGCTGGTTGTGCTCTGGGTGTCCGCAGGTACGGTCAATGGGGGAGTCGTCGAGCTCGGCCAGCGCCAGCGGTTCTGTGTGGGCGCCTGCGGATATCCGTCCGAGTTGTTGCTCGGCGACCAGGTATTCGACGGTTGTCCGTTCGAGTGCCTGCAATGCGGCGCTTCCGTTGCCCAGTACAGCTTCGACGTTTGCCGCCAGCGCCGGCCGGCAAGCCATCAGCCGGGTTATGGCCAGCAGCGTGATCAACGGGGTCGTGGGGACGGCCTCGCTGATATTCCCCGCGACCGTGCCGGTGCCGGCACGCCCTGGCAGGCCGGCCGTGTCGGGTGGTTGGCGGGAAGGGCCGCATCCATTGCGTCCATCGGCGTCTCCTGTGCATCGCGGGTAGATCGGTTGACGGTACATCGCGGCTCGATATAGCGTCAGTCGAGCATACGGGAGGGGAGTTGCGGTGGCCGCGGATACCGATTCGACCGTGCTGGTGCTGGCCAGCCTGGCTGAGGGAGCCAAGCACGGATACGCGATCACCCAGGACATCGCCGAGCAGGTCGGGGTTCGCCTGGGGCCGGGCACGTTGTATGGGGTGCTGGCGCGGCTGGAGGACGACGGGTTGATCGAGGCGCTGCCGGCAGAGGGCCGGCGCCGGCCGTATCGGATCACCGCCGCCGGACAGCGGGCCCTCGCGGGACAGGTACAGCAGATGCGGCGGGTTGCCGACCTGGGGTTGCGGCGACTGGGCCTCGCCGGCGGGCAGGCATGAGCGGGGGTGACGGCCCACGGGTCCGGATCCTTGTCGCGCTGTTTCCTCCGGCGTGGCGGGTCCGGTACGCCGACGAGTTCGGCGCGCTATTGGCCGATACCGGGCCCAGCGGGTGGGCGATGCTCGACGTGCTGGCCGCGGCGCTGGGCGCGTGGCTGCGTCCGCCGGCCCGACTGCATGACCGTGCCGGCCGGATGCGCGCCACCGTGGGCGTCACGCTGTGCGCGTGGACGGTCCTGGCTACGGGTGCGGTCCTGTTCGCCAAAGTGACCACGGACGGGGCGGCGCACGGGTCCGGGCGGGGCGGCGGATGGTATGACGTGTTCGTCGGTGGCGCGTGCGTGTCCGTCCTGGCGATTTCGGTTGCTTGGTTGCCGCTGGTGGTCGCGATCGCGCGTCGAGCCCGGCAATACGGGCGGGTTGCGGGGTTGCTGGCCGCGCCGGTCGTGCTGCCGCTCGCGTTTCTGGTCACCGCCGCCGCGTCGGCGGCGTGGGCACCAAGGTCCGCGCCGCCGGGCGCCGGGGTCGCCACGCCGGTGTTCGTGCTGCTGGCCTCTCTTGGCGTGGTCATAGCGGCCGGCTGCGGCGCTGGACCGGCGTTGGCGCTGACCCGGACACGACCGGACGGCCCCGTGCGGTTGACCGCGGCGGTGGCGGCCAGTGCCTGCGCGACTGCCGCGATGGCGGTCGCCTCGACCGCGAGCGTGGCATATCAGGTGGCCCGCGCCGATGCCGCATCGGCTGGCCTGACCGTGTACGGACTGGCCATGGCCGCAGCGCTGGCTGTCGCCGCGGTGTCTGGGGTGCGTGGATTGCGGGCCGCGTACCTGGACCGCAGGAGTGCCAGTGCGGGCTGATCGCGGTTGGCGCCAGCGGTTGCGCCGGACGTTGAAGGTGCTCCTCAGTCTCGTGCTGGCCATCGTTGTCGCGGCCGGCTGCTACGTTGGCTACGCGGCGATCCGACACGCGCGACCAGTCACATTGCCGGCGCCGACCGGCCAATACGCGGTCGGCAGGACCACGGTCGACTGGACCGACTCCACCCGGACCGATCCGATCGCCCCGCAGGCCGGCCGGTCCCGCGAGTTGTCGGTCTGGCTGTGGTACCCGGCGCCGCCGGGCACCACCGGTCCCCGTGCGCCGTACGCCCCTGGTGCGTGGAGCGGGCTGCATCTTCCGGGCCCGATCGGGCTGGCGGAGACGAACTTCGGTGCGGTACGCGACCATGCCCTTGACCGTGTGCCGGTGGCCGCCGGCCAGTTCCCGGTTGTGGTGTTGGAGCCTGGCCTGGGCTTCGCGGTGCCGCAGTACACGACGATCGCGGAGGACCTGGCCAGCCACGGCTACCTGGTCGCCGGGGTCACGCCGACCTACAGCGCCAACCTCACTGTGCTGCATGGCGGCGCCGTCCATTCGAGCCCGGCCGGCAATCCCCGCGCGTTCGACGGTACGGACCTGCATGCCGGCGCCGCGCAAGAGGCTGGCGATCGGTTGGTGCAGGTGTGGTCCGCTGATGCCCGGTTCACCGCTGGCCAGGTGGCCGGCCTCGGGCGGGCCGGTGACTTCGCCGGCCACGTGGACGCGAACCACACCGTCTACATTGGGCACTCGTTCGGCGGCGCTGCGGCCCTGCAAGCCTGCCACGACGACCCACGCTGCACCGGCGCCGCGAACCTGGACGGCACCCAGTTCGGCCCGGTGGTGCACAGCGGACTGGACCGACCCACCCTCACCATGGCCAGCGAGGACTCCTGCGTGACCGGGACCTGCCAACCAGCCAGCGCCGCGGACCGCTCCGACCAGGCCACCGCCCGCACCCTGCTGGCCGCCAGCACCGGCTCGACGTTCCGTTACCAGATCACCGGCATGCGGCACTTCAACTTCACCGACTACGCCACCTACTACCTCGCCGGGCCGCTGCGCAGCCAACTCGCGCTCGGAAGCATCGACGGCGACCACGGATTGGCGATCACCAGCGCGTACCTGACCGCCTTCCTCAACTATGTCGAGCATGATCGCCCGGATCCTTTGCTGACCAAACCGGACCGCCGCTACCCGCAGGTGAAGATCCTGTGAACGGCGAGGTACTCCAGCGCCGTCAACACCCGGACGAACGCGGCGTAGCAGATCCGGCTGCGCGTTGGCGTCGCCCCACTACGAGCTGTGCACCGAGGCGCCGTCGGATGCGTGCACCTGTCCCGTGCGCCCGCCGACTGACCGACAGGGCCGCAGTAACGCCCGAGGCCGACAGCATCAGAATGTTGCATGCGTGGCTCGCTACGAGCACGCGATAACCATGGTTGTAGGGAGTCAGGCCATCGACGCCTCCGATACGATCACCCTGTGGCGGCCCACCGGGCAGGCCGAACTCGACTTTGTCGCGGCATCCGGATGGCGGGCTTGGCCACCACGCTTGCCAGACCAGCCGATCTTCTACCCGGTACTCAACCGCTGGTACGCCACAAAGATCGCCCGTGAGTGGAACGTTCCCGCCGGTGGCGTCGGCTACGTGACCCGGTTCCAGGTCCAGCGCGCGTACCTGGACCGCTACGAGGTTCATCAGGTCGGCGGTCGCGACGTGCTGGAGTACTGGATCCCCGCAGAGGAACTGGCCGACCTCAACGCCCACATTGTCGGCACGATCATCGAGGAAGCCGACTACCGCGGTCCTGTCGACGACCAGCAGTTCACCGACGCCTACCACGCGCTGGGCACAGCGCTACCAGCCGCATGGCGGGCCTACCTGCAAGCGGCGTCGTGGCTTCGACGAGGGTGGATGACAAACGGAGCCTTCGTTTGCCTCAACACGCCACGCGAGATGCTTGAGCTGCGCCACGCATGGGACCAGGGCACCGACGCGCACCCCGGCATCGCGATCATCGGCGGTGACGGATCTCGTGAACAGCTCGTGCTCGACCTGCGCAGTGACCCCGCACCGGTGTTGCTGGTCGACATCACCAGTAGTGGATGGGACAGCGCCATCCGGCAAGCCGGCAATGTCGGTGAACTCATCGACCGCATCGAGGCGGGTACCTTCGCGTTCGACTTCAGTGATTAGCCCAGGTCTTTCGCTAACTGTTGATCAAGTGGCTCCGGCGAGGAGTTGATCTTTCCCCGGGTCGTCTGCTGGACGCTGGCATGGTGACGGCCCGGCCCTTGGCCGGGCTGCTCCCGCAGCGGAGAGCCCAGCCACCACGTTCGACGAACCGGGCGAGGTAGCGAACCGCGAGGTCGGATACATCCTTGAAACGGACGTCCCCGCCGCGCTGCACGAGTACGCCGTCGCGTGCACCTACGCGATCACGATCATGTTGTCGTCCGGGCGGTAGCCGCTGCAAGCCGTGCCTGTGCCTCAGGGGGTGGTTTGGTCGCGGCCGGCGCCGTCCTGATCTCCTGCGGGTCGTTCATTCGAGCAACGTGAGTTCTCGGATGTGGAGTCCGGCGGCAGTGACGTTCCGGTTGAGCGATCGGGTGTAGTCGCTCTGGCGCCGCGAAGCCTCCTTGACAGGGCGTGAGACTTACAGGACCATCGCGATGAGACACTGTCTTATTCACTGGAGGAGCTCTCATGACCGCGCCGCCCACGATCGCCACCGTGAAGGAACTCGGCCTGAAGTACAGCAACTGGGGTCGATGGGGTGATGACGACGAGCTGGGCACGCTGAACCACGCGTCGCCGGAGGCGGTCGTCCGGGCGGCAAAGCTGGTCAAGACGGGACGAATCGTGGCGATGGGGCTACCGATCGATGACGCGGGGCCCCAGTCCGGTGGAGGCGCATTCGGGCGGTTCAACCCCATCCACCTGATGATTCGGGATGGTGCGGACGTAGTGGCCGGCACGACGATCCGCGACTTCTACGGTGGCGACGACCGGCACCTTCGCGGCGCCGACGACGTGCTGATCATGCCGCTCCAGAGTGGAACCCAATGGGATGCGCTGGCGCACATCTTCTTCGAGGGGAAGATGTACAACGGCTTCGCCGCCGATCAGGTGGGTAGCAAGGGCGCGCTGAAGAACGCCATCACCTCCGGCTGCGCGCGTATGGTCGGGCGCGGCGTACTGCTGGATGTCCCTGCTGCCTTGGGCGTGCCGTGGCTCGAGCCTGGCCACGCGATCACTTCCGAGGAACTCGATGCGTGCGAACGCCGCCAGGGCGTCAAGGTTGGCCGAGGTGACTTCGTGTTCGTTCGCACCGGTCAGATGGCCCAGGTGCGGGACCGGGGAGCCTGGGGCGACTACGCGGGCGGGTCTGCACCGGGTCTCGGCCTCGATGCGGTTCCTTGGGTGGGCGACCGGCAGATCGCAGCATTGGCCACTGACACCTGGGGAATGGAGGTGCGCCCGAACGAGACGCCAGACACCAACCAGCCGTTACACATCATCTTCCTCGTCTACATGGGGCTCTGGGTCGGGGAGATCTTCGACCTTGAGGCGATCGCTGAAGCCTGCGCAGAGGAGCAGCGCTGGGAGTTCATGTTCTCTGGGCCACCCCTGCCGATCACACGGGCCGTGGGTTCGCCGCTGACGCCAGTCGCGGTGTTCTAGGCGTGGCTGCCGCCAAGCTCATCGCCATTCCCATGGGCGGAGAATCCGCCGCCGAGCTCGTCGGCTGTGCGTCACCTGGGCTGCCCGGATTGGCGGCGTCCTCCGTCATCGGTCCGGGCACTCGGGAACCGGCTCATCTCGCCACGTGGGGCAGTGCCTGAGCCAGTACCGAGTGCGGCAAGCTGTCGAACTCACTGTTCACCTACGAGGATTGGAGACGGGTCGATGCCTTGCGACGGCGTTCGCATCACCGTTCTCGACGAGAACTTCATCGACATTCTGCTGCCCTCGACCAGCCGCGTCACTCGCTACGGGATGGACCAACACTTCAACTCGAAGTACGGCGAGATCCTCGCCGAGAACGGGCTTTGCTTCTACGTGGAGACGTTCTCCGCCGGAACTGTCACCACGGTGCTGTTCGACGCCGGGCTCACCGCGCCGGTAGTGCTGCACAACGCCGCCCTGCTGGGAATCGATCTTGCTGACGTTGACGCAGTCGTGCTCAGCCACGGCCATCCCGACCACACCGGCGGGGTAATTGGCGTACTGGAAGCCATCGGCCATCCGGTGCCGGTCATCGTCCACCCCGACGCCTTCGACCCCCGAATGATCGTCAAACCGTACGTCACGCTGCCGATGATCAACATCGGCCTCAATCGCGAGCGGGTCGAGCGCGCGGGTGGCGGTCTGATCCAGGCGCGTGGACCCATTCAGCTCGGTCCTGGCCTGTTCACCTCCGGTGAGATGGAGACGGCCTTCGACTTCGAACTCGAGGCGCCGACCGGCCGCTGGTGCGTCCACGCCGATGGTGCCGTCGAACCTGACGACATCAACGACCACCAAGTACTCGGCATCGACATCGCGGGTGTGGGCGTCCTCGTGATCGACCCGTGCGGACACCGCGGAATCGTCAGCTCGACCGAACACATGCGCAAGCTTCTCTCCAACGAGACCATCTACGGCGTCATGGGCGGCTTCCACACGGGTCATCCCGGCATCAGCGCCCATCGAATCGAGAACACCGCACGCCGGCTCGCGGAGTATTCACCGCAGCTCATCGCTCCAATGCACTGCAGCGGATTTCCGCTGAAACGTGCAGTCGCGGAGGTCGCACCTGATGCTTTCGAGCTGATTACCGCCGGATCCGTGATCACAGTCGGCGAGGTTCCCCCGCAGACACGCAAGCTCCAGACCAGTTCTGTGCGCATCAACTGAGAGGCAAACCACGTGACGTTTCAGTATTTTCCCAATGAGCCCATGTACTCGCAGGGCGTACTGCTCGCTCTCAACACCGGAGCCGACGTCAACGAGGTCGATCGTGCTTGCCGGAGCTTCGCCGAGCGTGGCGATACCCCCGCCGGGGTGGCTTGGTACGAGTCCTGGTCGGCGGTCGCAAACGTGGTCGCTGACCAGGCGAGTGTCGACGAGAAGGCCGGCAGGCTGTTCACCGCCGCGCACAAGCATCGCAGGGCGTGCATCTATTACATCCTTGCCGAGCGCTACCTGGACGCCACGCACGAGAGGAAGCTTGGCGCCTACCGCTCGGTCCTGGACGAGTTCGCTGCCTTTGTCGCGTGCTCAGGTGAACCGGTCGAGTTCGTGGAGGTTCCCTATGCGGGGACCAGCCTGCCCTGCCTTTTCATACCCGCGGACGGGCCTGGGCCGTCGCCGACCGTTATCAACATCGACGGCTTCGACATGTTCAAGGAGATCTTGTACCTGCGTCGCGGTGATCAGGCCCGGCTGCGCGGACTCTCCATGCTCGTCGTGGACACCCCGGGCGTCGGTGAGGCGCTGCGGCTGCGAGGCATGCCCGCACGGTTCGACACCGAGGTGCCCATCGCGGCTTGCGTGGACTATCTCGAGACTCGCGCTGACGTGGATCCAGACCGTATCGGCCTGCTGGGCAACAGCCTAGGCGGCTACTATGCGCCGCGAGCGGCCTCGTTTGAGAAGCGCCTGAAGTGCTGTGCTGCATGGGGGGCCGCTTTCAACGCCGGGCCGCGGGTCCGTCAGATGTACGGCTCTGACGCCGTGCTGTCGGCTCCCGCCAGTCAGCTCCTGTGGGTGACGGGACAGGAAACCCTGGAGGCGGCGCTACGGGTCATGGACGACTTCAACCTGGCGCCAGTCCTGTCGCAGCTGAACGTACCGCTGCTCGTGCTGCACGGCGAGAACGACCACCTCGTGCCGTGGGAGAACGCGGAGCAGACCGTGGCGGCGGCAACGGGCTCACCGCGCGTGGACCTTGTCCGCGGAACGGCCGAACTCGGCGGCGCCGGTCACGTGTCGATGGACAACTTCGAATCAGGCGCAGACATCATTTTCGACTGGCTCGCCGAGATCCTGTCCGGCCGTCTGAGCAACGATTCCGGTGCCCATGAGCGCACGCGCTCCTCGACCGGGCGCTGAGCGTCCGCCGGACGTCCGATCGAGGACGGCGCGTCATCGACCCGTCGCTGTTCGCACACATCACGGTCAAGTCCCGCAAGCACGCGGCGAACAATCCATACACGGTGTTCCGTGACCCTCTGACCTTCGATGAGGTCAAGGAATCGTCTCAAATCTATGCTTTGCTGGCACGTACGCGCCGCCCTCGGCCACCCTCCGCCGCGCGTCGTTGCGGCTGGAGGCCAGGCCGGGGGCCGTCTGGTCGGTGTCGCCGCGGGCGGTCAGCAGCTCCGTGCCGATGAGGTGGACGGAGAGTAGCGCGCCACGCTCGACCTGACGGTGATGCTCGGCGACGGGACGACAACGCTCACGGCGAAGCGGTAGTGGCAATCGACTGAGACAAGGTCCAGTACGGCGTGAGTAAGAAGACGACAGCGCGATGAAAGCAAGGAAGACAATGGGAAAGCTTGAAGGCAAGTCCGCAATGGTGACCGGCGGCGGTCGCGGCATCGGTCGCTCGATCGCCCTGAAGCTCGCCGAGGAAGGTGCTCGGGTCGTGGTGAACGACCTCGACGCCGATCCCGCGAACGAGGTGGTCGCGGAGATCGTCAAGAACGGCGGCGAGGCACTCGCGGTCCCCGGTAGCGTTACGGGGAAGGGTTTCGCGGACCGCTTTGTGGCCGCCGCGGTCGACAACTTCGGCGGGATCGACATCATCATCAACAATGCCGGATACACGTGGGATGCGGTCATCCAGAAGATGACCGACGAACAGTGGCACGCGATCGTCGACCTGCACCTCAAGGCGCCGTTCGACATCCTGCGCGCTGCGCAGCCTGTCATCAGCGCGGCTGTCAAGCAGGAGAGGGCGCAGGGGCTGGTCGTCCACCGCAAGGTGGTCAACATTTCCTCCGTCGCCGGTGTCTTCGGCATTGTCGGACAGTCGAACTACTCGTCGGCCAAGGCCGGGGTCATCGGCCTCACCAAGACTCTCGCAAAGGAGTGGGGCCGCTACAACGTCAACGTCAACTGCGTCGCGTTCGGCTTCATCCGCACGCGGCTGACCGAGACGGGCGCGGACGCCGGTTCAACGATCACCGTTGAAGGGCGAGAGATCAAGGTTGGAGTGAACCCGCAGCTCCTGGACGCGCTCAAGGACCGCATCCCGCTCGGGCGACCTGGCAGCACTCAGGAGGCAGCTGGCTCGGTCATCATGCTGACCTACCCGGAAGCCGACTACGTGTCGGGGCAGCTGATCGTCGCCGGCGGCGGGTACGAGGGATGACGTCCACGCGAGGCGGGACGGGGCTCCGGCCCTCGTGACGGGTGGTTCCCCGCGGAGCGCCATCGATGCTGCGTCGACGGCAGCCCAGCGTCCATCCAGCCCACTGGTCCACCGGCCCCACGCCTCGGCCTAGCCAAAGGATGACCCATGAACCTTGAACTCCCTCCCGACCTGAAAGACCTTCTAGGATCGTTGGACGCCTTCATCGAGCGAGAGATCGTGCCGCTTGAGCAGGAGGACGACAACGTACGCTTCTTCGATCATCGAAGGGAGTTCTCGCGAACGGACATCGAGCAGGGCGGTGTTCCTCGCGAAGACTGGCTGGAACTGCTGGCCGAGGCTCGTCGGCGGGCCGACCGGGCGGGCTTCTATCGCCACAGCATGCCCAAGGAACTCGGCGGCAACGGCGGAGACAATGTCGAGATGGCCGCGATTCGTGAGCACCTGGCACGTCGCGGACTAGGACTGCACAACGACCTGCAGAACGAGCACTCGGTCGTGGGCAATCTCGTCATGGTCGAGCTGATGCACCGCTTCGGCACGGAGGCTCAGCGTGAACAGTTCGTCGAGCCGTGTATCACCGGGGACATGGGACTTGCCTTTGCGCTGACTGAGCCCGATCACGGCAGTGATGCGACGTGGATGTCTACCCGTGCGGTACGCGATGGCGGTGACTGGGTCATTACGGGGACCAAGCGCTTCAACACAATCGCACCGGGGACCACCCATGACGTGATCTTCGCTCGGACGTCCGGCGAGGCCGGCGACGCTACGGGCATCACCGCGTTCATCGTCCCACTGGACGCCCCGGGCCTCGACATTCCGTTCTACTGGTGGACCCTCAACATGCCCACTGACCATGCCGAGTTGACGATCGATCAAGTGCGGGTCCCCGACGACGCGATCCTCGGGGGGGAGGGGAATGGCTTGGCGGTGGCTCAGACGTTCGTCCACGAAAACCGCATCCGGCAGGCTGCCACAGGCGTGGGTGCCGCCCTGTACTGCATCGATCGGTCGGTCGAGTACGCGAAGAGCCGGGTCACGTTCGGCCGTCCGCTCGCTTCGCGTCAAGCGATCCAGTGGCCGCTGGTCGAGTTGCGCACGGAGGCTGAGCTTGTCCGGACGCTCATCCACAGGACGGCATCCGAAATGGACCAGCTTCACGCTGCGGGATTGCCGGCGGTGACGATCGGTCATCTGGTGTCGATGTGCAACTACCGGGGCAACCGGTTGGTGTGCCAGGCGGCGGATCAGGCCATGCAGGTTCACGGTGGCGTCGGCTATACCCGGCATGAGCCGTTCGAGCACATCTACCGGCACCACCGGCGCTATCGGATTACTGAGGGAAGCGAAGAGATGCAGATCCGTCGGGTGGCCGGCCACATGTTCGGGTTCCTATGACCGCGATGGAGAGTCAGCGGTCGCGGCGACTCGAGCAGATCGTCCGAGGCGCGATCAGCTCGAACGATGACGTCTGCCTTGACCGGCTCACAGGTGGTGCGAGCCGGGAGACACTGCTCGTGACCTTGGGCGAAGCGGGCCGCGAGCGGCGGTACGTCTTACGCATCGCCACTGCGGAGAACATTGGGTCCGGTTCGCTGCGGCTCGAGGCCGATGCCATGGCAGCTGCGGCGGCGGCCGGGGTCCCAGTTCCTCGCGTGCACGTCGTCGGCAGCGACGACGTCGTCGGCGGCACCTACATGTTGATGGACCATGTCGACGGAGAGACCATTGCGCGTCGCATCCTGCGCGAAGACGACTATGCCGATGCGAGGGTACATCTCGCCGGTGACCTCGGAAAAACACTCGGGCGTATCCACGGCGCCTCGATCGATTCCGAAGAGCTGCGAACGCTGGACCCGGACCCCATCCTGCGACTGCTCGCATCGTCCGGTCGCGACAGACCGCCCGACCCAGGCCTCGCGCTCGGTGTGGCGTGGCTGCGCGACAACCGGCCGCCACCAGCGTCGCAGTGCCTGGTGCACGGTGACCTGCGGCTCGGCAACTTCATCCTGGGACGCGAGGGCTTGCGTGCCGTGCTCGACTGGGAGCTCGCCCATATCGGGGACCCAGTGGAGGACATCGGCTGGCTGTGCGCGAAGGTCTGGCGATTCGGCTCAGCTCTCCCAGCCGCCGGCGTAGGCACCCGGGATGAGCTGCTTGACGGTTACGAATCGGTCACAGGATGGCGGCCGAGTGCGGCGCAGGTTCATTGGTGGGAGCTGTACGCCACCATCAGGTGGGGACTCGGCTGCGCACTCCAGGCTGACCGGCACCTCAGCGGCGCTGAGACCTCGATCGAGTTGCTCGCAATCGGTCGCCGTGCCGCTGAGCAGGAGTTCGATGTTCTGCTCGGCCTTGGTCTTGACGCGCCGTTCCGTGCGGAAGACGTACTCGATAAGGGCGGGTCGAAACCGCACGGCGGGTACGGCCGGCCTACCGCGGACGACCTGGCAGCCGGCGTCGAGGCATTCTTGGAGTCCGAAGCGATTCCCCTGGGGGCACGCTTCGGTTTTAACGCGCGAATTGCCGCCAACGTGATGCGTACGCTTCGCAGAGAGCTGCGTCTTCGTGATGAACATGGCGTTCGCCACCGTGCTCGGCTGGAGAGGCTCGGGGTTTGTGACGACGAGGCGCTGGGACGAGCAATCCTCGATGGCTCTCTGAGCAACCGCTATGATGAGGTCATTGAGACCGTCCGCGCGAGTGTGCGGGAACGATTGCTCGTGTCCAACCCGCTCCATCTCTCGCGTCCTGCCTGACCGCCACGACCTGCGGCCTCTGGCAACGCCTGGTGTCAATCCCCTGGAGTCGTGGAGGACTCGGTTTATGCGGCCTGGTCCTCCAGGACGCAGAGGGTTGATCGTTCGTAGTCGACTGGTGAGCGTCCGTCGCAGACGGAGTGGCGGCGTCGGCGGTTGTAGAAGTCCCTGGCGAGGTGTCGGCTGACGGTCCCGCCACTTGTAGAACCACGACTCGGACACCCCGAGGCCCCGGGCACGCGACCATGGGTGCCTGCGCCGCGCCGGCGTGGAGGGCACCAGCTCCCACGGCACCGCCCTGACCCGGTTCCTGCGCGGGCAGGGTGTGCGGGTGCTGGAGGTCAACCGGCCTGACCGGGCCGTGCGCCGCCGCCGCGGCAAGAGCGACACGATCGATGCCGAAAACGCCGCCCGCACTGTCCTATCCGGACAGACGACCTCCGTGGCGAAGTCCGGAGATGGCGCGGTGGAAGTGATCCGCATGTTCAAGATCGCGAAGGACTCGGCGATCAAGGTCCGGACACAGGCGTCCGGCACCGGCTCAACCGCGGCGGCGACCGACGCGCCAACAGCGCCCTCTACACCGTCGTGTTCACCCGCCTCGGTCGAGACCCACGCACCCGCGACTACGCCAACCGCCGCACCACAGAGAGAAATCCACCAAAGAGATCATCCGCTGCCTCAAACGCTACGTCGCCCGCGAACTCTTCCCGATCATCGCAGCAGCGCTCAGACCAGCAACAACGCAGCCTACGAGGGGAACCACATGGTCTGACCTGGCCTGGCGATTCATGGTCGCTAGTCGCTCTTCTTCCTGGTGGTTCGTTCGGAGGCGCGGCTCATCGCGCGTCGCGCTGCGCCAGTCAGTCCTGTGATGACCTGAGCCCGTGCCTCGGCGTCGAGATGCTCGCGCAGGCCGGAGGATCCGCCAGCGTTGATCAGGTTCTTGCTTGTCTGAACCCCGAACGAGGGGAAGGTAGCCACCCCTGCGGCGTACTCCATCGCCTCCGTCAGTGGGTCTGCGCTGACGTGGGTCGCCAGCCCCCACTCGACAGCTCGATCGGCCTTGATCACGCCGGCGGAGTAGAACAGTTCAGCCGCTCGGCCGAGGCCGATGATCCGTGGCAGGAACCACGAGAGTCCGAGGTCGCCGACGGTCAACCCCAGCCGAAGGAAGGGAGCCGAAAACGCCGCCTCCGAGCCGATGACTCGGACGTCGGCGGCAGCAGCCAACGCGAACCCAGCGCCGATCGCGTGCCCGTGTACGACAGCGATCACCGGCTGGCGGATCGTGCGCATCGCCCAGATCACGTCTGTGCCGTGACGAAGCCCGGCCTGCATCGCCTCCACAGGGTCGCTGAACGACGTGTCGCCGATCCCAGCCTCGAGGTCGGCCCCTGCGCAGAAGGCTCGGCCTTCGCCACGAAGGACCACCGCGCCGACCTCACGGCACGCATCCATCGTGAGCAATGCGTTCCGCAACTCCACGGTCGTCTGGCTGGTCAGCGCGTTGAGTCGGTCGGGACGAGCGATAGAGATCAGCCCGACACCACCATGGACCTCCACAGTCACCCCTGGCGCTGCAGGATTCTCCGCCGCTGCTTCAGATTGCACGAGAGATTAGATCCTTCATGATTTCATTGGTGCCGTCGTGGATCTTCTGCACACGGGCGGCCTGGAATATGCGGGCAAATCGGGTGCTCACGCACGTAGCCGTCATACAGTTGCAGGCACCGATCGATCACCTGAACCTGCTGCTCGGTCAGTCACCACTTGGCCGTCGCCGCGTTGGTGCCGTCGAGCTCGCCGGCGAGATGTCGTTCGATGCGCGAGTCGAGGGAACACACGGGCCACGTGGGCCCACCGGTGCAGCCTCGGCTAGCTCGAACTTGATGTTCTGGAGTCGAAGATCGACTGACCGAACGCCTGACGGCTCTTGGTTTATGCCACTGTCTCGCGAACTGTCGTCTCCATGGCGGCGACGGCAGTCTCGGCAACCGGCAGACGTTTCTGCTGCAGCTGCTTCATCAGCTGCCCGAATCCCTCGCCGGGCGTCTCCCCGAGGATGTTTGTCCTCGGGACCCCTTGTGTCCGGCGCTCGGATCGGTCTTGGCAACCGTCAGGATCAGGTCGGCGATCTGGCCATTGGAGATGAACGTCTTGGGCGACGATCCCCGGACCATGTCGCCCCAGGACGTATCGCCGGCCGCGGCATGTGCCTCGCTGTGCTCCTTCCATGCCGAGGCATACGACGCCCTCACGTCGATGCACCTGACCCCGAGTAGGTAGACCATGCATGGTGAGCACTTCCTGTCCGGAGGACCCTGCTCAGAGAGTCAAGATCACTTTGCCGAGCACGCGACGCTCATCCATCTCGCGCAGGGCATCAGCGGCCTTCTCAAGCGGGAAAGTGGTGAATTGCGGTAGATTGAGGAGCCCTGACTTGATATGCGGGAGCAACGCATCCCACTCAGCTTGCTCGTAGCCTGCCCGTCGAGATGTGTAGGCGCCGTGACCGGCACCGACGACGCTCACATTGTTGAGAAGTAGTCGATTGACCTTGACCGTCGGGATCTCGCCAGCGGTGAACCCCACGACAAGGAGTCGACCGTCGTCACGCAATGCCCGCAGCGAATCGGTGAATCGGTCTCCGCCAACAGGGTCGACCACGATGTCGACGCCCCCCAGGTTGCGGGCATGACTGGCAAAGCCTTCGACCAGGACGAACTCGTGTGCGCCTGCGCGAATCGTAACCTCTCCCTTCTCCGGGGAGGATACGACGGCGACGACGCGCCCAGCGCCGAACGCTCTGGCGACCTGTATGGATGCGCTTCCGAGGCCGCCGGCCGCCCCGTGCACCAGAACACTCTCGCCGGCCGCAAGCTGGGCCCGGTGGACCAACGAGAAGTATGCGGTGAGGTAATTGACAGGCATCCCGGCCGCAGTCTCGAGTGCGAGGCCGTCGGGGATCCGCAAGACTAACTCTTCATTCACGACGGCGTACTGCGCGAATCCACCCAGCCCTGGGACTGCTGCGACACGGTCACCCGGTTTCCAGCGCGACCCTCGCGCGGACTCGACCACAACGCCGGCGATCTCCGCGCCGGGTACGAACGGGAGCTCCGGCTTCATCTGATACCGGCCGCGGGTCAGCAACAAGTCCGGGAACGACACCCCGGCCGCGGACACCTCGATCAGCACCTGACCCGGACCTGGCACTGGTCGTGGCATCTCCACGAGCTCGACCGCTGCCGGACCATCATGACAGGCGATCTGAACCGCTCGCATGAGCGCAGCAGACGTCATCGACGTACGCCCTCTGAGTAGCGATTCACCGGATGGCAGCGCGGCCCTGGCTGTTGGGAATGCGGCGTGCTCATCGGACCTCCGAATCGAATCAGACTGAGACAGTGTCTCATTGAAGTTATCCGTCGGGGTGTCGGGTGTCAACGAGGGTGCTCAGGTGGGTTCGTTGACAACGAGTCCAGGCGTATGGCAGCTTGCGATGAGACAGTGTCTCAGTGAGATGGGAGCCCTATGAGTGCGCGGCCGGTCATTGCTACGGGTAGAGAGTTCGCCGAGGCGCGCCCGCTGTCACCGGCCGGAGTGTCCGGGCGATGAGTTCTGGCAAGCCGGTCCCGGTTGCCCGGGGCGAAGAGGCCACTTGGTTCGCGGCGGCGCGGGAAGGCCGCTTGGCGTACCAGCGCTGCGGGGATTGTGGTGACGTGCCGTCGTACCCGCGGGCGATCTGTCCGACCTGCTGGTCGTCGAAGCTGCACGAGGAGCAGTCAGTCGGTCACGGCATCGTCTACTCGTTCACGGTTCAGTATCGCGCCGGTGCGAAGGGCTTTGAATCCGAGGTGCCCTACACGCTCGTGCTGGTCGATCTCGACGAGGGATTTCGCGTCCTGGCCGACCTGCATGACTGCGACGTCGATTCGGTTGCGGTGGGACTCGAGGTTCAGGTCTACTTCGACGACGTTGCGACGTTGCCGCACTTCCGTCCCGTGGACAAGGTGAACGTCGCATGAGCATTCGAAGCAAGGTCGCCATCGTGGGAGCGGGCGAGGCGGATGTTGCGCCGGGTCATGGCCTTTCGCCCCTGGGCCTGGCGGCTCAGGCATCCCAGCGTGCGATAGCTGACGCGGGGGTGACGAAGAATGAGATCGATGGCGTATTCGCCGCCTCGGCGTACCACGCGTTCCCGGCTCTCAGCGTGTCAGAGTACATGGGACTTCGGCCACGACACATGGACTCCAGCAATCTCGGGGGTTGCTCCTTCATCGCTCATCTGGCTCATGCCGCGGCGGCGATCGAAGCCGGCCTGTGCGAGACGGCTCTGGTCACGTATGGCAGCACCCAGAGGTCGGACGGAGGCAGGCTCGTCAGCCTTTCGGAAAAGCTGGCTTACGAGGAGCCGTACGGACTCATCCATCCGGTGGGCAGTTTCGGCATGATCGCGAATCGTCACATGTCCGAGTTCGGTACGACGAGCGAACAACTCGCGCAGGTTGCGGTCTCCGCACGCGAGTGGGGGGTCAAGAACCCGAGGTCTCGATTTACGGATCCGCTCTCCGTGCAAGACGTGCTCGCCTCACCACTGATCGCCTCACCTCTGCACAAGTACGACTGCTGCCTTGTCACCGACGGAGGTGCGGCCGTCATCGTGACGTCCGCAGCCAGGGCGCGGTCGATGCGAAGGCCGCCGGTGTACGTGCGAGGCGTAGCTGAGGAAAGCAACCATCGCAACATTCTCGGCATGTCTGACCTGACGAGGACGCGCGCCGACGTGAGCGCCACACGTGCACTCCAGATGGCAGACGTCGACCTTGCTGACATCGACACGGCCCACGTCTACGACGCCTTCACGATCAGCCTGCTGATCTTGCTTGAAGATCTCGGATTCTGTCCCAAGGGTGAGGGTGGGCCTTTCGTCGCCGACGGCAATATTGCTCCGGGCGGCTCGCTCGCACTCAATCCCAGTGGAGGAGGGCTTGCTTATCTGCACCCGGGCATGCTGGGTCTCTACCTGATTCTTGACGCCGTGGAGCAACTGCGAGGGGAGGCGGATGAACGGCAGATCCCCGACGCCGCGGTGTCACTGGTGCACGGCATGGGGATGACCCTCGCCGCTCACGCCACTGCAGTCCTGTCCATCGACCCCTAGATCATGGTGTCGCCAGCGGTCTCCGGTCGAGGCAGCGACACATCGCGACCCAGCCCCCAACAACCCCATCAGTGAGGACACCATGACCAACAGCCAGGCGCCCAACTCATCAGTCAACTCCGTTCCCTTCGGAGCGTTCGAGTACTTCCCCAATAACCTCGAGTGGTCGACGCAAATGCTTCGGCTTTTCTCCTACTGCTACGTCAGGGGCGCTGACTTCAGCGAGGTCCACTCCGTGGCGAAGGCGCTTCCTGTGGGAGACGACGCGGCATGGCAAGCGGGCTTCTCCAAGCTCGCGCACTCGATCGAGGCGGACGCCCGCGAATCAGCAGCCGGTGGACATGACATCACGGCGCGCGATGCGTTCCTGCGCGCCACGATCTACCACCGGATCTCAGGACAGCTGGCGGACATCTCCGGCGCCTCCGAAGTCGCGCCAGGGCTGGAGGACTCGGTGCGCTGCTTCCTGGAGGCGGCGCGCCGCATGAAGCCCGCGTTCGTTCCGGTTGAGGTGCCGTATCAGGGTGCGAGCCTCCCCGGCTATCTGTGTATTCCCGACGTCGCCGACGGCACCCAACTTCCAGCCGTGATCGACTTCGGCGGTATCGACGCGTGGGCAGAGGAGCAGTACTTCAAGATCGGTGCGGCGTTGGCCGAGCGTGGCTATGCCGTTCTCCTGCTCAACGGCCCGGGTCAGGGCGCGGCGAAGATGCGAGGAATCTACGGGAGCTATGACTTCGAGGTCGCTGCTGCTGCGGCGGTCGACTACCTGGAAAGGCTGGTGGAGATCGACGCCAACCGCATCGGACTCATCGGGTCGAGTCTCGGCGGTTACTTCGCCGCACGTGCTGCTGCGTTCGAGCCAAGGCTGCGGGCGACGGTGATCTGGGGCGCTATGAACGGGATCGACCCCCGTGTCTTCGATGAGAAGGCCGCGTCCGGTCGCAGAGGTTCCCGAATCCGGCAGCTAGAGCGGTTCCTGGGGGTCGAGGGTCGTGAGGCGCTCATCGAGCACGCACGCAAGTTCCAACTGGGGCCCGATGTGATGGGCAACGTGTCGGCACCAGTGCTCGTGATGCACGGCGAGAGTGACGCCCTGGTTCCGGTGTCTGACGCTCGCGCCGTTTATGACGACATCAAGCATCCCGACAAGGCCCTGAAGCTGTACCCGGCAGGAACGCCTGGATGTGCGCACTGTCAGCTGGACGCGCTCGCGATCGCTCAACGTGACATCTGCGACTGGCTTGACGATCAGCTCAAGCCCTGAGTGACGGGGTGGCCCCGGAGGTCGCTCGGGTGTCCAAGGACGTTTGAAACGTTTCCAGCTGCCGCTTTGGCCTCGACGGACCAGGATCAACGCCATCACGTTTGAGTGTCGAATGTAGAAGGTGCGGTTGTAGTAGTTGATGCAGGCGATCACGGCCCGGCGGACGTCGGAGCGGGTGGCGAACAGGGTGCCGACCTCGGCCTTGAAGCTGGCTGCGATCCCGATCGGCGTGGAAGATGGCGCGCCGGGCCGGGCCGGGCCAGGCCAGGCCGCGGCGGTGGGCCGGCTCAACGGCGTCGCAGACCAGGTCAGCGTCGCATGTGATCGGCCATGGTGTGGCCGGTGACCTCCCGGTTGAACAGGTCGATCGTGGTGGCCAGATACAGCCATCCCTCGCCGGTAGGCAGGTAGGTGATGTCCCCGACCAGACGCCGGCCCGGCACCGGGGCGGTGAAGTCCCGCCCGATCAGGTCCGGCGCCGCCGCGGCGGTCGGCTCCTGCCAAGTCAGCGACCGTCGTCGGCGTCGAGTGATCCCGACGGCGCGCCGCTCGCGCATGATCCGCGCGACCCGCTTGCGGTTGACCCGCCGGCCGCGGCGGCGCAGCTCGTCGGTGATGCGGGGCGAGCAGTACGCACCGCGGTGCTCGCCATGGATGGCGCGGATCTCGCCGGCGAGGGCATCTTCGGCGCCAGCCCGTGCCCGGCGGGCCGGCTGGACGGCGAGCCACTCGTAGTAGCCCTGCCGCCGGGGTGCCGCCAGGACGCGGCACAGCCGCGTAACGCCGTAGGTGGCGCGGTGCTCGGAGATGGACCGGTAGCGGTGGATCATCGACCTATCTCTCGTGCAGAATGGCGGCCGCCTTGCGGAGAATCTCCTTCTCCGCCTCCAGTTCAGCGACCTTGCGTCGCAGCCGGCGCCACCACTTACGCCTCGCTGGCCGCGACGACCCTCTGTTCTCCGACGACGCCGCACCCGCCATCCACCAATCCAGCTGCGGCCATCCCCGCGCCGTCAACAACCTCGCCATCCAAGCCCTCATCGCCGTGTTCACCGACGGCAAAGCCATCGTCGACGAATGCTCCACCTGCGCTGCGATCAGCGAAGTCATGACCGAATAGCCCGAACCGGCACCGCGGGCACCACCGCGTCACCACCACGGCACCAAGATCACCAACACCCCGCCCGGTAGCCATGGGCGGGCGTTGCTCTGCCCGCCCATCCTCACCGATAACGTCGGCAGCACTCGGGGGCTCAGGCAAGCCGACGCGCGTGATGAGCCCCCGTCACGGCGCTGGTTCATCCACGTATTGTTCCCCGGTCGTCGTGGCGTCGCCCCAAGGAGCACCTGAGTAGCCCAGCCGCTGCGACAGAGCCCGTGCCGACTCTCTAACCGCGGAACCGATGACCGACGCGCGATCGGCCGGCAGGCGGTCGATCGGAACGCTGACCGTGATGGCCCCCATGCAGTCGCCTGCCGCGTTGAAGAACGGCGACGCCACACCTCCGCCGCCGGCGACCCACCCGCTCCTCGAATAGCTGTAGCCGAGGGAGCGGTCTTCGTCGACTTGCGTTCGGTACCGCTCGGGATCGGTGATGCTGCTCGGCGTGTACGCAATGAGCCCCTCGGCAAGGACTTCGTCGCGCTCGGCCGGTGCTAAGGCGGAGAGGATCGCCCTGCCGGCCGCGCCGGTCGTCAGGGGGAATGGCTCGTTCAGCTCCAGCACGTACCGGATGCGCTGGGCGCAGTCCACCTTGTCGCGGAAGACCACCCGGTGTTCGCGCTTCACGGCGAGGTAGGTTGTCTCGTCGAAGCGTTCCGTCAGGCTTGCGAGCAGCGGCCCCGCGGCCTTCCAGAGCGAGTCTCGCTGTCTGACCGCCGCCGCAACGGCGAACATCTCGGGCCCGACCGTGTACGTGCCACGGTCGTCAACCTGCTCGACCCAACCGAGGCTCTCCAACTGGCGGAACAATCGGCTGGCTGCAGATCGATCGATCCCGGCGATTCGCTCCACCTCGCGCGGGCCGATCCCATTCTTTCGTCGCCCCACCAAGCCGAGCAGCGTGGTGACGCGAAATGTCACAGTCGGGGTAGAAGTGGGTGCCGATTTGTCGGAATCGTCTGGGCTGGAGCTCACGCGTTACCTTCCCGATCTCGCAGTGGAGTCACAGTCTGCAAGTGTGTCTTTCTCACTGAGACAGCCGGGCAGTGATCGCGACACGCTATTGACAGCGTCTGTGACTGTAGCCACACTAGCATAATCGAGACACTGTCTCAGTCAACGCGACACCCCAGAGCGCAAAAGGGCAGGTATGGGTATGGACCTGGCGTTTCCCAGTGCAACGACGCAGCGAATCGGGAGGATGTCCGCTCGGCGGGGGCTTCGCCGCCGACGTCTGTGGGGCGTGGCGAGTGTGGCCTTGTCGGTCTTGGTGTTCGGTACTGGCGCCTGCTCCTCCGCCGGTAAGGACGGTGGCTCGAGCGGACAGGTGACTGTGGTGCTGAATAGCTTCGGCAACGACACGGCGCTGTCGTGGAACGCGGTGCTCGCCAACCTGCCTGTCTACGGCCAGGTTTACGACACGTTGGTCACGATCTCGGGCGACGGCGCCCCAGAGCCCGACCTTGCGGAGAGTTGGCAGGTCTCGAAAGACCAGTTGACCTACACGTTCACCCTCCGTGAGCGCGTCCCGTTCCACAAGGGATACGGCGACCTCGCCGCCGACGACGTCGTCTTCACGGCACAGAAGTGGCTGGATCCGTCCAGCACAGGCTTCACCGCCCAGGCGATCCGCTCGAACGTCACATCCGTCGAGAAGGTTGACGATCGCACCGTCAGCTTCCACCTGAAGAAGCCGAACCCATACTTCTTGGAGTCACTGGGCGACACGGCATGGATCCTGTCCCGCAGTTATGTCGAAAAGGTGGGCGACAAGACCGCAGCGCGCGAGCCCGTCGGTACGGGACCGTTTGAGTGGACCTCGACAAACGCCGGCTCGCAGGTGACCTTCACGCGCGTCAAGGGGCACTTCGCTCACGACGCCGATTACCCGACTCTTGTGCTTCGAGTCATTCCTGACGTGAGCACCCAACTCGCGGCGCTCGAGTCGGGTGAAGTGGACGTGGTCCAGGTGGCCGGCGATACCTTGAAGCGCGCCAAGTCTCAGGACTTCAAGATCATGGAGACCCGCGATGCAACGCAGAGCTGGGTCGTGCTCCCGGGACTCTCGGCTCCGGGGACCAGTGACTACCGCCCACAGATGCCATGGGTTGGCGACAGCAAAGACCCCGCCTCAGCGAAGAACGCCAAGATGGTCCGGCACGCCCTGGCGATGGCGATCGACAAGGAAGAGATCGTCAAGTCCATCTACGCAGGTGCAGGAACCACCGATTCGTTCGGCTACTACGTGCGCAAGGGCTTCCCTGGCTACAGCGACGCTTGGAAGCCGCTACCGTACGACCCCGATCGGGCGAGGAAGCTGTTGGCTGCCGCTGGGTATCCCGATGGGTTCTCCATCAAGCTCGTCGACTCGGGGGGCGCGAGCGAAACGTCGGCTATCACCCAGGCAATCGGGCAGTACTGGGAGGCGATCGGGATCGACGTCAAGTTATCCAAGCTCGACCCCGCCACCGTGATCGCCAACAACCAGTCCAGGAGTAAGTCCGCAGACTACGCGGTCGTCTACTCGGTGCCTGGGGCGATGAAGCCGTCGGCGTCCACCCGCGCCATCGCGTCGACGGGTGGCTTCCGGTTCGTGGTCAATGACGCCGAGACCGACGCCGAGATCGCACGTATCGTCCAAGAGCCTGACGCCAAAGCCAGGGCAGCTCTGATCGAAACGATGATGAGCCGTTTGACCGATGAGCAGTACGGGCTGCAGATCGCCGTTCAGAACGCGACCTTCGCAGTCTCGGGCCGCATTGCCGGGTGGACACTGCAGGCAGGCAATGGCAGCCCGAACAACTACCAGCTCATCAGACTGGCGGACCGATGATGTCCGCGCTTCCGCGCCACCTCAGCTGACGGAGCTGCCTGCTAACGGGGCCCGGCGGAGGCGCCGCGGTGGCAGCAATGTCCTGTGACCCTTACCCATCCAGTCAGAGTTAGTTGCCTACTCATGCTCAAGTTCATCCTCGTCAAGCTTGCTCAAGCGCTCGTGTCCGTGTTCGGCGCATCGATCATCGTCTTCCTGCTGGCACGTGCGTCGGGCGACCCGGTGAACCTCATGGTGTCCGCCAACGCGACTACGGAAGAGATAGAGAGCCTGCGGGCCACTCTGGGGCTCGATCGCTCGCTTCTGGAGCAGTACCTCACGTTCTTGTCCCATGCGCTGCGTGGCGACTTCGGCCAGTCGATCCACTACCATCGACCAGCCATCGATGTGGTCATGAGCAGCGTTGGCGCAACCCTGATGCTGGGATCGATCGCTTTCCTAGTCACGGTACTCCTGGCCGTGCCCGCCGGCGTCTATGCCGCCGCGCGACGCGATGGACGCTTTGATCGATGCGTCCGTGGACTGGCGGCCGCTGCCCAGGCACTGCCGAGCCCTTGGGTCGGCACTCTTCTCATCCTGCTGTTCAGCGTCACCCTCGGAGTGCTCCCCACCTCCGGCTCGCAGGGATGGCAGAGCTTCATCCTTCCCGTGACCACCTTGGTGATCTTCTCCATCGCAGGGCTGCTTCGACTGACTCGCTCTTCCATGCTCGAGACGCTCGGAACCGAGTACGTACGTTTCGCTCGTGTCAAAGGCGTCAGCGAGCGAGCCGTGCTCTGGCGGCACGCGTTCCGCAACGCCTCACTCAGCGTCCTGACACTCGGCGCACTCGTCCTGCTGAGCATGCTCTCCGGATCCATCATCGTCGAGACCGTGTTCGGATGGCCGGGGATCGGGCGAGCAGTCGTCCAGGCAGTGAACCAGCGCGACTTCCCTGTGGTCCAGGTCATCGTGCTGTTCATGTCTGTCGCCTACATCATGGGCAACTTCGTCGTCGACGTCCTCTACGCCTGTCTCAACCCCCGTATCAGGAGCGCCTGATGAACGACCTCACCAACGCCGTCTCCCCGCCAGAACAGGCGGGCCGTCCAGGTGGTCGGATCCGTTCGCGTCGCCCTGGCCGCCGTGTTCTGCCGTGGCTACCCATGGCAGTCATCGCTCTACTCACGGTCTTCGCGGTTGTAGGCCCATGGCTCATTCCCTACGGGGAAAGCCAGGGCAGTCTCCCGGGACGCCTCGCGCCGCCGTTCCGGACTGGAGGTGATGGGGCCTTCCACCTGCTCGGCACCGATCAACTAGGCAGGGACATATTCGTCCGCCTCGCCTACGGGGCCCGCGTCTCACTCCTAGTCGGCGTCGTCGGGGTGGCGCTGGCATGCCTGATCGGCACCATGGTCGGTCTCCTGGCCGGCATCCTCAACAAGTCGGTCGACGCCGCCTTGATGAGAGGAACGGACGTGGCGTTGTCCATCCCGGGCCTGCTCATCGCGATCCTGCTCGCGTCCATCTTCACCCCGTCCATCGTGACGGTGTTCGTATCCGTCGGCCTACTGCTCTGGCCGACCTACGCACGGCTGATTCGCGGTGAGGTCCTGGTGCTGAAGAACTCCGACTTCGTTGCCCTGGCGCGGGTGGCTGGATGCTCAACGTGGAAGATCATCGTTCGTCACCTGCTGCCCAACGTGCTGCCCTCGATCATCGTGCTGGCCACGTTACAGATCGGTGCCGCCGTGGTCCTTGAGGCATCCATCAGCTTCCTGGGCGTCGGCCTGCCCCCGAATAAGGCGTCGTGGGGTTCGATGATCGACCAGGGTCGCCAGTACATGAGCACGTCGTGGTGGCTCACGGCGATCCCCGGACTGTTCATCTTCCTTGCCGTGATGAGCTTCAATGCGCTTGGTGATTGGGCGCGGGTTCGGTTTGACCCGCGATTGGAAGGTCGTCGATGAATACCTCAGATGCCGCAGTGCCGCGCAGGGCGTCAAGTTCGACGACACAGCCGCCGCAAGGCGAGGACATCCTGCTGTCGATCCATGGCCTGAGCCTCTCGATCGACACCGCTCGTGGCAAGCTCTCGATCCTCCACGATGTATCGCTGCAGCTCGCCCGCGGCGAGTCTCTCGGGATCGTGGGTGAGTCTGGATCAGGCAAGTCAATGACCGTCAACGCGGTGCTTGGGCTACTGCCTCTTGGAGCTCGTATCGACGCCGGCGCAGTCGTGTTCCTCGGAAAGGACATGGGCGCCCTGGATGAGAAGGCAAAGCGGGCCCTGAGGGGAAGCCGCATCGGCACGATCCTGCAGGATCCCACAGCGTCCCTGAACCCGGCGCTGCGTATTGGCCACCAGGTCTCCGAGCCGCTGCGAGTTCACGGCGGAGCCAGCGTATCGGAGGCGTACGAGGCCGCCGTCGACCTCATCGAACGAGTGGGGATCCCCGACGCGCAGCGGCGTGTCAGGCAGTACCCCCACCAATTCAGTGGGGGAATGAGGCAGCGAATCGTCGGTGCCTCGGCGATCTCCTGCAAACCGGACCTGCTCATCGCCGACGAGCCAACGACAGCGTTGGACGTCACGGTGCAGGCCGCCTACCTGGACCTGTTGTCCGGACTCCAGGCCGAGCTCGGCGCTGGGTTGCTGTTCATCTCTCATGACCTGGGAGTCGTCTCGCGCATCTGCGACCGGGTAGCCGTCATGTACGCGGGGAGGGTGGTTGAGACAGCGGCCACCAGGACCCTGTTCAGCTCCGCACGCCATCCGTACACCATGGGATTGGTGAGCTGCCTGCCGTCTATCACCGAAGTCGGTCAACGGTTGACCCCGATCCCGGGGAATCCGCCTGACCCGGCTGAAGGGCAAGCGGGTTGCCCCTTCGCGAACCGTTGCCCCGCCGCAGTGGACCGATGTGCATCGGAGGTTCCTGCGCTGCGCGAGATCGCGCCCGGTCACCAGGTGGCCTGCCATCGTGCCGACGAAGGATTGCAGACTCAGCAGCTGTGGCCCGTCACGTCGAGCATTACTGTGAGTGACCGGGATGATGCGCCTGAACGGTTCGCCCGTACACCACCCACACTTGAGCTGAGCCGGGCCAAAAAGATGTTCACCATCAAGCGCACCCTTCTCGGCACCCCGAGCGTCCAATTCTGCGCCGTGGACTCGGTGAACCTTCAGGTCTTTCGAGGGGAATCAGTGTCGGTCGTCGGAGAAAGCGGCAGTGGCAAGACGACCTGCATTCGCATGGCCCTGGGCCTGGAACAGCCGACGTCGGGCGTAGTCCGCTTCGCAGGGAAGGACATCGCGCGCCTTGACCGGCAGGGGCGACGTGAGTATCGCCGGCGGGTCCAAGCGGTGTTCCAGGATCCATACACATCGTTCAACCCGCGCATGTCGATTGCCAGAGTGGTCGCTGAGCCACTGATGGAACTCGGCGACATGTCCCGACAGGACATCTCCACCAGGGTCGACCAGGTGCTCGCGCAGGTCGGCCTGGAACCCCGCCGTGTTCGTGACTGCTTTCCACATCAACTCTCCGGCGGTCAACGCCAACGAGTCGCGATCGCCAGAGCCCTCAGCACCGAGCCGCATTGCCTCGTGCTCGACGAACCTGTCTCCGCGCTCGACGTGTCGATCCGCGTGCAGATCCTCAACCTGCTGCGAGACGTTCAGCAAGACACGGGAGTGGGCATTCTGTCAATATCGCACGACCTGGGCGCCGTCAAGTACATGAGCGACCGCGTGATCGTGATGCACCGTGGTGTCTTCGTCGAAGAAGGTACCGCCGAGCAGGTCTACCACCGTCCACAGCACGAATACACGCAAAAGCTGCTGGCTGACGCCGCAGCGGGGCACGGCGTACTCCACGCCGGCATGCAATGACGACGCCACATTCCTAGCTGTCGGTCAACGACTGCGGCCCTATCGCGTCGTAGGCGTCTCTGCTGCAGCATCTCGTCCGGCGCCTACTCGACTACCTCACCTTTCGCTGATTTCAACGGAGGTTCATTCAGCATGTCGTCCCTGCCTGGTTTTGGAGAATGGATCGCGCGGAGATCCGCTCGGTCGCCTGACCGAATCGCTTTGGTGTTCGAGGGCAAGAGCTGGAGTTATACCGAACTCGATGCTGAATGCGCCCGGGTTGCCGCGGGGCTGAGCGCCCTGGGTGTTGGGCCCGGGGACCGTGTCGCCTACGTGGGCGTCAATCACCCCGCGTTCGTCGCCGTGCTGTTCGGCTGCGCCCGGCTTGGAGCGGTCATGACGCCCATCAACTGGCGCCTGACGGCTCGGGAGATTCAGTTCATCGTCGAAGATTCCGGCGCTACGTGCCTCATCTACGACGCGACGCTTGCGCCGGCCATCGAGAGCATCTCGGTCGAGCCTTCATGCACGTCGATCATCGCTAATGACCTGGGTGTGAGCCCGATACTGTCCTCGCTGGCCGCCGAGGGGTCAAGTCCACAGCCTCCTGTCGCGACCGCCGGCACGGATCTGGCCATCCTGATGTACACCTCGGGCACAGAGGGGCTTCCGAAGGGGGTGATGATCACGTTTGACAATATCATCTCCGCGATTGTTTCGCACGACTGCACCTTCGGGCTCGGGCCTGATCACGTTGCCCTGGTGGCTGCACCCCTGTTCCACATCGGTGGGATAAACGTCAACTTTCTCAACACGTTCCTCAAGGGCGGAACCGTCGTGCTGGAACGTGGCTTCGACCCGGCTCGAATCCTCGAACTGATTCCTGCACATGCAGTCAAATCATTCTTCGGCGCCTCAGTCATGCTGGAGATGCTCGCGTCTCAGCCCGGGTTCGAGGAGGCCGACCTGAGCTCAGTCGGTTGGATCTATTGCGGCGGGGCACCCGTCAAGGCCGAAGTCGTCCGCCTTTACGCGCAGCGTGGCATTCCCGTCTGCAACGGCTACGGCATGACCGAGGCCACGGCGATCATCAGCACGATGTCGCCGAAAGAAGCCGTCGAGAAGATCGGATCGTCAGGCAGGCCATCGTTCTTCGTCGACGTGCGGATCGTCGACGAACGCGGCCATGAGCGTGACCGCGGAGAGCGCGGCGAGATCGTCATCAAGGGCCCCAACGTGGTCCGTGAGTACTGGAACCGTCCGGACGCGACAGCCGACTCCATGCGCGATGGCTGGCTCCACACGGGCGACGTCGGATTCATGACCGAGGACGGCTATCTCTACGTCGTCGACCGTCTGAAGGACGTGATCATCAGCGGCGGGGAGAACATCTCATCGGCCGAGGTTGAGCAATGCCTGCTCGAACACCCTGACGTCATCGACACGGCTGTGATCGGCAAACCCCACCAGAAGTGGGGCGAGGTGCCCCTCGCATACGTGGTGCTCCGGAAGGGCTCGCCCGCCGATGAGGACCGACTTCGTCTCCACACGTCAGGACGCCTCGCACGCTTCAAGCAGCCGGCCGAGTACGCGTTCGTGTCGGAGCTTCCGCGGAACGCATCGGGAAAGCTTCTGAAGCACCGGTTGCGCCTGCAAGCTCTCGACCCGAACGGGAACACCACCTCGCCGTGATCGGTAGCCCCTGCTCTCTTTCCGCGGTGAGCGCCTGCGATAGCGGCTGATGAGACACAATCTTGTAAGGAGAATCAATGACTACCCCTGCACTCGATTTTCGGTCGTTCTATGAGGCGGCAGCCGCTCGCGTGCCGGCTCGTCCTTATCTCATCTGGACGGGTGATGACTCCGAGACCAGCTATGAGGAATTCGACAGGAGCGTGAACCGCGCCGCAAATGCGTGGGTGGAACTCGGCATCCGGCGGGGTGACCGAGTGGCGTTCATGATGGACAACTCCCCGGAGTTCATGTCGGCTTGGCTGGGACTCGCCAAGATCGGAGCCTGTCTCGTAGCGATCAACACCGGATTCCGACACCAAGAAGCGTCGTACCTGATCGGCAACTCCGAGGCGCGTTTCGTTCTGACCGAGCCGAAGTACCTGCCCGTGCTCGACGGCGTCGAAGTCGAGCACCCGAACCTCCGGGCAGTGCTGACCATTCATGGTGATGACCAGCACGAAAGCTTCGCGGAAGCTACAGCGAGCGCGAGTACCGTTGCGCCGCAGGTGACCCCTCGTGGTGATGACTTGATGAGCCTGATCTACACCTCAGGGACGACGGGAGATCCGAAAGGGGTCATGCAGACGCAGGCAAACTTCGTGCTGACAGGACAGAGCTACCCCACCTGGATGGGTATGGCCGACGGTGGACGGATCTATGCCTGCCTTCCCCTGTTTCACATCAACTCCCAGGCATACTCCTCCATGGGCGCCATAGGTACGCACGGTGCAATTGTCCTCGCTCCCCGATTCAGTGCGCGGCGGTTCTGGCCTGAGGTCAAGCGTCACAAGGTCACAACGTTCAACTACATCGGGGCCATGGCGACCATCCTCTCCAAGAAGGACGCCGCCGCCGACGACCGGGATCACTCCGTCGAGGTGGCCTACGGCGTGCCCGCACACACCCACGAGGCTCGCCTTGCGCTTGAGGAGAGGTTCGGCATGACGATCATCTCTGGGTTCGGGATGAGCGAGACGACCTTCGGGCTCGCGGAGTCGCTGACCGGGGAACGCCGACCCGGCGCGATGGGGAAGCCCCGCCACCATCCCGATCCCGCGGTGCCGCGTACCGAGGCGCGCATCGTTGACGATGAGGGAACGGACGTCCCGCCAGGCACCACGGGGGAGCTACTCATCCGCAATGCAGCAATGATGCGCGGTTACTTCAACAACCCCGAGGCCACGGCTGAAGCACTGGACGGCGACGGATGGCTCCACACCGGCGACAACGCCTGGATGGATGCCGACGGGTTCTACTACTTCGTCGACCGCAAGAAGGACATCATCCGTAGGCGTGGAGAGAACATCTCGTCGCTGGAGGTGGAGCGGATCATCGAGCAGCACCCCGACGTCCAAGAAGCAGCAGTCGTGGGCGTGCCGTCAGAGCTGTCCGACGAGGATGTCCTCGTATACGTGGTCCGGCGACCGGGCCGGAACGTGCAGCCGGAGACCATCGTCGCGTGGTGCTCGGAAAATCTCGCTCCCTTCAAGGCGCCACGGTTCGTCGAGTTCCTCGACCAGATGCCGAAAACCCCCACGGCGAAGATCCAGAAGGCCAAGCTCCGGAACCTGCCGATGGGCGATCGGTACGACCACGAGGCGACGACGTCACGCGCATGGTGACGTCCGGCGGTACCTCACCAGACCCCTCGGCTCCTGGTGGGAACCCAACTCAACGACATTGCCGGGACGAGCCAGCACTGGCTTGCGTCCCCTACCTGCAGACGGGATCACGATGATCAATGAGGATCGACTGAAACCTGGGCCGCTGGACGGCATCCGGGTGATCGAGATCGCGGGGATCGGACCATCTCCGTACGCGGCGATGCTCCTCGCCGAGCTCGGGGCAGACGTTGTCCGCGTGGATCGACCGGGCGGCGCGGGGCTTCCGCATGCGCCATCCGACGCGCTGAATAGAAGTCGACCGAACCTAGCCATCGACCTCAAGCACCCCAAGGCCACAGACGTGCTGTTCAGGCTCGTGCGCCACGCTGATGTCCTGATCGAGGGGTTTCGACCAGGCGTGGCCGAACGCCTCGGCATCGGACCTGCTGACTGTCACGCAATCAATCCCGGGCTTGTGTACGCGCGCATGACGGGCTGGGGGCAGGACGGGCCGCTCGCCGCACGGGCGGGCCACGACATCACGTACGCCGCACTCACCGGGGCGCTCCACGTCAGCGGTGGGACTGACAAGCCGCGCCAGGCGGCCAATCTGATCGCCGACTTCGCAGGCGGCTCGATGTTCCTGGTGGTGGGGATTCTCACGGCTCTACTCGAGCGGTCCCGCAGTGGTGCCGGCCAGGTCGTCGATGCTGCCATGGTTGACGGAGCAGCGTCGCTGATGACAATGCTCTACGGCATGCACGCACACGGCGCATGGCGTGATGAGCGCGAGGCCAACCTCGTCGACGGTGGCGCCCCTTTCTACGACACATACCGCTGCAAGGACGGCAAGTTCGTTGCCGTAGGCGCTATAGAGCCGCAGTTCTTCGCTCAACTGCTTACAGGACTCGATCTGGAGTTCGACCAGTTCGACCGGGCCTCGTGGCCGGCGATGAGTGTCGCCTTCAAGGACACCTTCGCTTCCCGGACGCGGGACGAGTGGGCTCGACATTTTGAAGGCACCGACGCCTGCGTAGCCCCGGTGCTGAGCCTGGCCGAGGCGCCCTCGCATCCCCACATGGCGGCTCGCGGCGTGTTCCACCAGTTGGCGGACGGTAACGAGCCGCGGGTCGCTCCGCGATTCTCGCGCACATCCGCTCGCTCGCCAGGATCGGTTCGCACAACCGGACAGGACAGCGCAAGCGTCCTCGCGCAGGCAGGGTTCTCGCTGGCAGAAATCGAGGAAATGGCACGAGTGGGTGTCGTACACCTGGCGCGCACATCTTGATCGGGATCGTCACGGCCAGCGCTCCACTCCCTATCCCTGACCATCGCATGGTCTCCGCTTGTGGCCGGTGAATGTCCCCACCTCGCAGGGGATGAGTTGATCTTTTGAGGGCCCTTCGGGGCCGCGAGACTTGCGGTGCCAACCAGCACGTCTGCAAGCCCCGAAGGACCCCTCTCTTGAAGATCGCGAGGCGGGAGTCGGACATCATCAACGCCTACGAGGAGACCGGCAGCCCGCGGGCCGCGGCCACTCTCCGCGGCACGATGCACAAGACGTTCAAGCGGGTGCTGGAACGCCGCGCGGCGGGGGCAGCGGCCGGCCGGCGGCGGGCGCCGATGGTCTGGCCGAACCGTTCACCGATCTGATCTTCGCGAAGGTGAAGGCCACGGACGGGCGGATCACCGCGAAAGCGCTGCTGCGGTGGTCCGCGCGGCCGGCTACACGGGTTCGGCTCGCATGCTGCGGCGGGCGATCACGGTGCAGAAAGCCACGTGGAAGCGGGCGCGGCAGGTGTATCGGCCCTGGACGCTTACCGCACCGATCGCCTGCGGGGAGGCGGCCTGATGCCGCCGCGTACTGCGGTAACCGCCGCGCCGGCGCCCCTGGCGGCGGACCTCACCGAGGCGTTGATACGGCTGAAGCTGTCGACCGTGCGGCAGTTGGCGCCCGAGATTGCACACCGCGAAGGTCCAGCGCTGGACCCGTTGCCGTCGCGGTCCGTGCAACGGCGTAGCTTGCCGTAGCTGTTCATCCAGGCGTGGGTACGCTCGGGCACGGCTTGCGATCCGTGGTCGGAGTGATGGATGAGGCCGTCGCGGTCGGGCCGGCGTTGCCACAGCACCATGGTCAACGGGTCTAGGGACAGGTCGGCGCGCTAGTACTGGGCCAGGCGCCAGCCGACGATCGCGCGGGAGTACAGATCGATCACGAAACGACGTAGACGGTCTCGCCCTCGACTCGGGACGTAGGTGTAGTCAGCGCGACCCATCGGGTGTGTGGCGCGGTCGCGGTGAAGTCCCGGCACAGCAGGCCGGCCGGCTTCGGCAGAGCCGGGTCGGCCCGGGACGTCCGCGGGGCCTTCCCGCGGCGGCACCCCGGATGCCGAGACGGCGCATCAGCCGTTCCACCGTGCAGCGGGCCACCTGCTCACCATCGCGCAGCAGCCGCCGCCAGATCTTGGCAGCATCCCGGACTCGTCCGGGATGCTGCGCGACTGGCGCCGCTCCATGCGTCATCAGCACTCGGCTACGCACCAACGCCCACCGCCGACATGTCTTTGCCGAACAGGGCCAGCGCTTGACGGTCGTCCGCAGGCCGCCACGCGCGCCGCTGCATCCAGTCGACCGCGTCGCCGGGCTGCTCGTTGCTGCGGCTGTCAGTTCGCGATCTTGGCGAGTGTCTGCAGCTTGTCGCGGCCGTTCATCACGATCAGCGTGGTCACGAGGGACTCGCGCCAGGCCGCCAGTTCGTCGGCCACCTTTTCCGGCGGGCCGACCAGTGCGACCTTCTCGACCATGGCGGTGCTCACCGCCGCGATCGCCTCGGCCTGGTGCCCGTCGAGATAGGCGCTTTGGATACGGCGGCACTCGTCCTCGAAGCCCAGCCGCGCGAAGGCGTTGTAGTGGAAGTTGGCCCCCTTCGCGCCCATGCCTCCGATATAGAGCGCCAGCAGGGGCCGAACCCGGTCGGCAGCCTGCTCGAGTTCGCCGAACTCAACGGACACCAGGCTCGCGATCTCGAAATCGTCAGGTGCGCCGCCCCGCCGGGCGAACCCCTCCTGGAGGCTGGTGCGGTGGAGTAGGTCGTCGTAGGGGGAGTAAAAGGCTGGGATCCAGCCGTCCGCGATCTCGGCGGCCAGCGCTACGTTCAACGGACCCTCTGCCCCGAGCAGGATCGGAATGGCCGGCCGCAGCGGTCTCAGCGACGAACGCAGCGGCTTGCCGAGCCCGGTGCCCGGACGATACGGCAGCGTGTAGTGCCGGCCCTCGGCGACGGTCACCTGCCTGGCGATGACGCTGCGCACGATCCCGATGTACTCGCGGGTGCGCTCGAGCGGGCGGGCGTAAGGCTGGCCGTACCAGCCCTCGACGACCTGTGGGCCCGATGCGCCGAGTCCGAGGACCATCCGGCCGCCGCTGAGGTGGTCGAGCGTCATCGCGGCCATCGCCGTGGCCGTCGGAGTGCGCGCCGACATTTGGACGACCCCGGTGCCTAGCCTCAGATCGCGCGTCCTGGCGGCATGCCAGCCCAGCGGTGTCAGGGCGTCGGCCCCGTAGGCCTCGGCGCTCCATATCGACTCGTAGCCAAGATCCTGCGCCTGCGCGACAAGGGAGTCGGCGGCCGCCAGGTCGGCCTGGTCGGCGTAGCCGAGGCTGATGCCGAGTTTCACTTCCCATCCACCTCCGTGTTTTGGGCCTGCTGCGCCAGTGCGTGGTGCGACGCTTCGCCCGGCGTCTGCCGGCCGCGCACGTAGAGCGCGTCGATCTCGGTTGCGTACTTGCCCGCGATCGACCGGCGGCGCAGCTTGTTGGTCGGCGTCAACTCGTCGCCGCCCGGTGCCCACGTGCCGGCGAGGATACGGAAGTACTTGATCTGTTCGGTGCGTGAGAGCCTGCTGTTTGCGCGGTCGATCGCTTCAGCCACCTCGCGGTCGACCTCCGGGTGAGCCACGAGATCGGCCGGCGCGTCGGCGACGATGCCGCGGGAGCGCGCGAAGGCGGCCAAGGCGATGGGATCGAGGGTGAGCAGCGCCACGACGTACGGTCGGGCCTCCCCGACCGCGACGATGCTGGCGGCCAGCGGCAGGCTCGCTTGCACGGCGGCCTCGATGTTCGCGGGCGATATGTTCTTGCCCGACGAGTTGATGATCAAGTCCTTCTTGCGGTCGATGATCCGCACGCAGCCCTCGTCGTCGATCTGGCCGATATCGCCGGTGTGGTACCAGCCGTCGATCAGTGCCTCCCGGGTGCGTTCCGGATCGCCGCGATACCCGCGCATGAGCGCGGCCGACCGGATCAGTAACTCGCCGTCGGAGGCGACCCGGACTTCGACGCCGTCCATCGGCAAGCCCACGGAGCCGGGCCGATTGCGACCCACGCGATTGATCGTCCCTGCGGCCGCTGTCTCCGACATCGCCCATCCCTCACACACCTCGATGCCGAGGGACTGGAAATACTCGATGGTCTTCGGCGCGATAGGCGCGGCTCCGGCGATCAGCATGCTCGCGGCATCTAGCCCCAGTCGCACGCGGATCGCCTCCCGCGCAGTCGGCGTCGTCTCCGCGGGGTCCGCCACGAGGCCCGCGAGCATCACGTGCAGCTTGTACCAGAAAGCGGGCACGCCGCCGAAGATCGTCGGCCGGGTCTGCGGCAGCACCTGGGCCACGGTCGACAGTTCGCGCACGGTCGTGATCGACGCGCCGTCGACCAGTGACAGATAGTGGCTGTAGTACCGGTTGGCGATATGCGCGTCAGGCAGGTACGACATCAGCCGCCCCCCACTGCACGCGCCCGCGGCGATCTCCGGGATGCGACATCCGGCGCGTAAGCTCGCCAGCAACGCGCGGTGTTCGATCTCGACACCCTTGGGGTTGCCGACCGTGCCCGACGTGTAGATCAGCGCAGCGAGATCGGTCGGCTCCACGGCCCGCCACGACTTGTCGAAATCGAATCCCGCATCGTCCCGCCGCTCCAGGCGGGCGAGCGCGATCGCCCCGTCGGCGTCACCGTCCACGCAGACGATGTCCTCCACCGAGCCGCTGGCGGCCTTGATCCGGTCGATGAACTGGCGTTCCGTGACCACCACGGTGTTGCGGGCGTTGCGGAACAGGTAGCTGATCTGCTCGACGGAGCTGGTGTTATACACGGAGAACGGTGCGGCGCCAAGGTGCAGCACGGCCATGTCCACTAGATGGAACTCCGGCCGATTCGTCAGCATGATCCCGACGACGTCGCCGCGCCCGATCCCCAACGAGGCGAGCCCGCCGGCAATCGTGCGCACCCGCTCGGCGTAGTCATGCCAGGTCAACTCGACGCTGCCGTCACTGGCGCGCAACGCCATCTCTCCGGCGTGCGCCGCTGCGGTGTGCTGAAACAACTCGCAGAGACTGGCCATAGTGTCCATCGAAGCGTCGCTGTACATGGACCCGACCTCCTGAATGCCGAGACGTCAACATTTCGATTTCTGTGTCAGGGATCTCACGTGACTCCCCACATGCTGGTGTGCATTCGAACGAGGCTGAAGGACCGAACCGCGCGTGAAACGGGACCAGGAGGCATCGGCTTCGCAGGCGCTCAGGGGTGTTTCAGAAGTGGGTGGCCGGGTGGGGTCCCGGCGTGGCGGTAGTCGACAACCGAAGTGGCCTCCGGTAGATGGTTCTGCGACCAAGCAAGAACTTCATACCCGAGACTTCGTGGCCACCTCATCGGTGACGAGGCGGCATGACCTGACCGACGCGCCCCGGCTGGCTACGCGCCCTACGGCCGGACTGACGGTTGTCCGCCGCGCCGGGGTGGAAGCGCTGCGTCACGTTGCCATGGGCAAGATCGTCACAGCGACAGGCCCAGGGCACGTCGCGCACGTGCGCAGAAGCCTCGCTGGGTGATCCGTGCCGCATCCGCTCGAGTGGATCGTCTGTATCCAACAGATGTCACCGGGGACGACGTGCTGCGCTTTGCCGACCCGGAGGCCGCGTCCGGTCCGGCACCGACCGGCGCGCGGTCGGGTTGGACAACGTCGCCACCCTGACCTACATATCCGGGACGACCGGGGCCGGCCGATGGACGTGGAACTGACCCAGGGCCTGTCGGCGAGTCCGGGGTCCGGGCGGGATCTCGCCTTCGTGGCCGCAGGGGTGGCTACGACTGGGCGATGCCGGACGGCGGAGACGGCGCCGCACCCCGCGCGAGGGCGCGGAACTCGGCCGGTGGTCGTCCGGTCCAGCGGCGAAACGCCCGGCGGAACGCGCTCGCCTCGGAGAAGCCGAGGCGGGTGGCGAGGCTCTCTACGGGCTCGTCGCCGCGGCGCAGGCTGGCGATTGCGGTGTCGCGGAGAATCTCCTGCTTGATCTGGCCGATCGAGGTGCCGTGTTGGCGCAACAGGCGCCGCAGGTGTTGGGTGCTGACGTTCAGCCGTGCGGCGATCTCATCGGAGGTCGGCCAGTGCCCGCGCAGGCCCTGTTCGAGGATACGGCGGATGTGGTCGGCGACAGTCACGCCGTAGTCCCGCGTCGCGAACCACGCCCGCGGCTGGTCGTTCAGGTAGTCGGCCAACTCCGGCTCGTCGCGGACCACGGGCGTGCGAAGCAGCGCGGCGTCGAAGGTCAGTGTCAGCCGGTCGGTGCCGAATGTCGGTGTCAGCCCGAACACGGGCTCGTACTCGGCGGCGTAGTCCGGTGCGGGCCACGGCAGGTGCATCGCCCGCAGGGGGATGCGGCGGCCGGCCAGCCAGCCGAGCACGCGGTGGATTAGCGTCGCCATCAGTTCGGCGACCAGATTGTCCGGGTCGTCCACCTGGCTGGTGTCGATTTCGATGCAGGCCAGCGGGCCGTCGATCTCGACCGACAGAGGTGTCAGGCCTGGCAGTACGCGGCTGGCGCTGACGAGCCGTTGCAGGCTCTCGCCGAGGTCGGCGACGTGAATCACCGAGCGCATGGCGAGCTGAAAGGAGCCCAGCGGGGCCGGCGGGCCGAGCCCGAACAGCTCGTCACCGGTGAGGATCCACAGCTCCTGGGTTAGCTCCGCTGCCTGCGTGACAGTCAACGGCACCACACCGCCGCGCATGGCGTCAGCCGGGATGCCGGTGCGGCGCAGCAGCAGCGCGGGGTCGAGCCCGCGCCGCTCGGCGATGAGCAGCAGGCGCTGCACGACGATGCGGGGGATTGGAGAAGCGGCCACGCTGCCACGCTATCGGTTCATGCGCGCTACGGTCACGGATTCCGCTAGCGGCGGTACTCCTCGCCGACCCGGCCAGTTCCTAGGTTCGTGGTGTGTTCACCATCGAGCAGCTTGGGTCCTGGAGCAAGACCGTAGAGTTCCCTGTCACCCGCGACCGCATCGCGGCCTACGCGGCGGCGACAAACGACCTGACCCCGCAGCACGCCGACGGTACCGTCGCGCCCCCGGTCTTCGCCGTCGTGCCCGGGTTCGAGGTAATGGCCCAGGCCACGCTGGGCGTGGCCCCGCCCGAGGCGGCATCGCGGATCCTGCATGGCCAGCACGACATCCACGTCGCCCGGCCGATCGTGCCCGGCGACCTGCTGCGGTGCCGGGCCCAGGTCATCGGCGTGCACGCCCGCAGCTCCGGCGTCACTGTCACGACGCTGCTGGAGACGACCGGCGCCGCCGGCGAGCCGGTCAACGAGCAGTACTTCACCGGCTTCTTCCGCGGCGCGACCCATTCAGGCAACGCCGGCCGCACGGCCCCGGACCACCGCGCCGACCCGCAGGCGTCCGCCGACGTGCCGGAGTTGGCCGTCACCCAGCACATCGACACAGATCAGCCACGACGGTATGCGGAGGCGTCGGGCGACTTCATGCCCGTCCACCTCGACGACGCTTTCGCCCGGAAGGTCGGCCTGCCCGGCGTCATCGTCCACGGGTTGTGCACGATGGCATTCACGTCGCACGCGCTCGCCGCCGGGACCGGCCTCGGCGACCCCACCCGGCTGCGGCGCCTGGCGGTGCGGTTCAGCGCACCCGCCTTCCCCGGCCGCCCGATCACGACGAACGCATGGCGCATCGGGGGGGACCGCTACTGCTTCGAGACCGTCGCCGACGACGGCGCGCAAGTCATCAAGGACGGTCTGGCGGAGTACACCGCCTGAGACCCGTAGGGAGGCAACGATGAGCAACAAGGCATACGTCATCGGCGTCGGCATGACAAAATTCGAGAAACCGGGCCGGCGGGAGAACTGGGACTACCCGGACATGGCGCGCGAGGCCGGAACTGCGGCCCTGCAGGACGCCGGGATCGACTACGGCAAGGTGCAGGAGGTCTACGCCGGATACGTCTACGGCGACTCCACCAGTGGTCAGCGCGCCGTGTACGAACTCGGCCTGACCGGCGTCCCCGTCGTCAATGTGAACAACAACTGCTCCACCGGCTCCACCGCGCTCTGGCTCGCCGCCCGCGCGGTGCGCAGCGGCGCCGCCGAGTGTGTTCTGGCCGTCGGCTTCGAGAAGATGGCCTCCGGTTCGCTGTCGGAGCACTACGCCGACCGCGCGCTGCCGCTGGGTCGGCACGTACGCGAGCTGGAGCGGCTGCGCGGCCCCGGCCGCCCGATGGCACCGTGGATGTTCGCCGAGGCCGGCCGCGAGCACATGGAGCGCTACGGCACGACGGCCGAGCAGTTCGCCCGGATCGCGGTGAAAAACCACCGACACTCGGTCAACAACCCCTACGCCCAGTTCCAGCGGGAGTTCTCCCTCGATGAGGTGCTCGCCTCGCCAGGGATCGTGGAGCCGCTCACCCGTCTGCAGTGCTCGCCCACCTCGGACGGCTCGGCGGCTGCGGTACTCGTGAGCGAGTCCTTCGTGGATCGGCACGACCTCGCCGAGCAGGCGGTCGAGATCGTAGGCCAGGCTCTGGTGACCGACTTCGGGGACACCTTCGACGGCACGGCGGCCGCGCTGGTCGGTGCGCACATGAGCAGGGCCGCCGCGCAAGCGGTGTACGACCAGGCCGGCATCGGGCCCCAGGACCTCAGCGTCATCGAACTGCACGACTGCTTCGCCACCAACGAACTGCTCACCTACGAAGCGCTGGGCCTGTGCGCCACAGGCGAGGGCGGCAAGCTCGTCGACGCCGGCGACACCACGTACGGCGGCCGCTGGGTGGTGAATCCATCCGGCGGCCTCATCTCCAAAGGCCACCCGCTCGGTGCCACCGGTCTGGCCCAGTGCGCCGAACTCACCTGGCAGCTGCGGGGCGCCGCCGGGGCACGGCAGGTCCCGGCCGCCGCCGAGCGCACCGGCGTGGCCCTCGCCCACAACATCGGCCTCGGCGGCGCCGCGGTCGTGACCGCCTACCGCCCCGCCGACCGCTGAACATCGCACATCAGAGAAGGGCACCACGACATGGGCAAGCTGAACGGACGCGTCGCGCTGGTCACCGGCGGCGGGCGCGGGATCGGCCGGGAGATCGTGCGCAAGTTGGCGGCGGACGGCGCCAGCGTCGTTGTCAACGACCTCGACGCCGAGCCGGCGGCACAGACGGTCGCTGACGTCACGGCGGCCGGCGGTACCGCCATCGCCTGTCCCGGCAGCGTCACCGAGGCGGGCTTCGCGGAGCGCTTTGTCGGCACCGCCGTCGAGCACTTCGGTGGTGTCGACATCATCGTCAACAATGCCGGCTACACCTGGGACGCGGTTGTGCAGAAGATGACCGACGAGCAGTGGGACGCGATCCTCGACGTCCACCTCAAGGCGCCGTTTCGGATCCTGCGAGCCGCCCAGCCAGTCATCGCCGCCGCGGTCAAGCGCGCCCGGGAGGCCGGCGAACCAGTCCCGTGCCGCAAGGTCGTCAACATCTCGTCGGTGGCCGGGTTGAGCGGCAACGTCGGACAGGCCAACTACGCAGCCGCGAAAGCGGGGATCACCGGTCTCACGAAGACCCTCGCGAAGGAATGGGGGCGGTACAACGTCACAGTCAACACTGTCGCGTTCGGTTTTGTCACGACCAGACTCACCGAGACTGCAGCCGGGGACGGCAGCACCATCGCCGTCGACGGCCGCGAGATCAAGGTCGGCGTGAACCCGCAGCTGCTCGCTGCCATGGAACAAGCGATCCCACTCGGCCGCGCCGGTACCCCGGCTGAGGCCGCCGGCGCGGTCTACCTGTTCTGCCTGCCCGAGTCCGACTACATCAGTGCACAGACCGTCGTGTGCAGCGGTGGGCTGACGATTTAAAGGGGAGGCCGTCACCATGCGCCGGGTGCTCTACGACCACGACCACGAAGCCTACCGCGACAGCGTTCAGACATTTCTGCGAAAAGAGGTGGTGCCGAACTACGCCGAGTGGGAACGTGCGGGCATCGTCCCGCGAGCGCTCTTCACGACCGCCGCGGACCTTGGAATGTTCGCCGCTGTTCCGCCCGAGTATGGCGGCGAAGGTGTCGATGACTTCCGGTACAACGCCGTCATGCTGGAGGAGTCGGCGAACGCCGCAGTCTGGCCGGCGATGGCCGGACCGTCGCTGCAGGCGGACATCGTGCTGCCGTACCTGCTGCGACTCACCACCGGTGAACAGCGGCTGCGGTGGCTGCCCGGCGTCGCCTCCGGACAAACGATCACCGCACTGGCGATGACCGAGCCGGGCACAGGCTCCGATCTCGCCGGCATCCGCACCTCCGCGATCCGCGACGGCGACTGCTACGTCGTCAACGGTACGAAGACCTTTATCACCAATGGCATCAACGCTGACCTCGTCATCGTCGCCGTGCGCACCGGCGAGCACTCCCACCGCGGCCTGAGCCTGCTGGTCGTCGAAAGAGACTCGGCCGGGTTCGAACGCGGACGCAACCTGGACAAGGTCGGCCACCACGCGCAGGACACAGCCGAGCTGACCTTTTCCGACGTCCGCGTGCCGGTCGCCAACCTCCTCGGCGAGGAGGGGTCAGGGTTCGCCAGCCTTACCGGCAACCTGGTACGAGAGCGGGTGTCCATCGCGGTGTCGGCGGTCGCACAGGCGACCGCGGCGCTGCGCTGGACCGTCGAATACGTGCGGGAGCGGCGGGCGTTCGGCGCGCCCATCGGCGCGCTGCAGTACACCCGGTTCCGGCTCGCCGAGATCGCGACCGAGATCGAGTTGGCGCAGCACTTCGTCGACCGGTGCGTCTTTGAGCTCAACGCCGGCACGCTCGGGGCGGTCGACGCGGCGAAGGCGAAGTGGTGGACCACCGAAATGCAGGGCCGGGCCGTGGACGCATGTGTCCAGTTGCACGGCGGCTACGGGTACATGCTCGAGTACCCGATCGCGCGGGCGTTCATGGACTCGCGGGTCAGCCGGATCTACGCGGGCAGCACCGAGATTATGAAGGAGATCATCGGCCGCTCGCTCGACCTCGGCGGAGCGGCTCGATGAATCACGTGCCGCGCAGGCGATCGGCCGGTCCCGGGGTGGACTGACCACGAAGGTCCACCTGCTTGCCGAAGGCCGGGGCCGGGCTCTGGTCACCCGGTTCACCGCCGGGCAGGCGGCCGATACCAGGGAACTGGTGGCACTGCTGGACGCGGTCGCCGTCTCGCGGCCCGGCGGAGTGGGTCGGCACCGCAAGAAGTTGGACCATCTGACCGCGGACAAGGCCTACGGGTCCAAGGCCAACCGGCGGTCGCTGCGGGCACGGGGCATCCCGCACACGATCCCGGAACGTGCTGATGTGCGGGCCAGCCGCGCCCGCAAGGGATCACGGGGCGGCCGGCCCCCGAACTTCGACAGCGCAAGGTACAAAGACCGCAGCCAAGTCGAGCGGGCGTTCAACCGGCTCAAGCAGTTCCGGGCGGTCGCCACCCGGTACGACAAGTTGAAATCCCGTTTCGAGGCAACGGTTACCGTTGCCTCGATCGTGATCTGGCTCCGCGTCAAACCTGACCGTGCTAGTTCAAATCCGTCAGATAGGCCCTAGTGTCGCGTGATCCTGGTTGTGTTATGTCGGGTTGTCGTTGATCCTGGTGTGATGCTGACCGATGCCCAGACCGCGGAGTTGCGGGCGGTGAT
>NZ_JBFAZX010000010.1:0-19803 GCF_040689395.1 Dactylosporangium sp. NPDC051484
TGGTGATCCTGCTCGTACACCCCGAACTGGCTGTTGTAGTCCGCCTCCGAACCCTGCGCCTGGTGCAGCTGGTCCAGCGCGCCGTGCTCCTGACCGGCCTCGTAGTGGCCGTAGTCCACGTCCTGGCCGCCGTCGTAGCCGGTGTCGATGTCGCTCATCTGTATCCCCATCCCCTTAAAGGCTTCGCTGTCTTCGTTGTCTCCGTTGAGAAGAACAGTAGGGGCGTGCGGAGCACGACGAATCCCGGAAACGTGCCAGTGGTTTCATGGAGCCGTGCTCACGCGGTTCGTCAATGCCGGGCTGGTCTTCGACGTGGATGATCTCGGCGACTCCGGCGCGCCGGGCGTCGTGCTGCTGCACGGGTTTCCGCAGGACCGCACCGCGTGGGCCGGCGTGGCACCGGTGCTCGTCGCCGAGGGCCTGCGAGTGCTGGCGCCCGACCTGCGCGGCTACTCGCCCGGCGCCAGCCCGCGGGACCGCCGGCAGTACACCCTGGATCTCCTCACCACCGACGTGCTGGCGCTGGCCGACCAGGCCGGGCTGGCGCGGTTCGACCTCGTCGGGCACGACTGGGGCGCGGCCCTGGCGTTCCACGTCGCTGGGACCTTCCCCGACCGGGTGCGCACGCTGACCGCGCTGTCGGTGCCGCACCGCGGGGCCTGGGCCCAGGCGGCGCTGCGCGGCACGCAGCTGTGGCACTCGGCGTACATCGGCTTCTTCCAGCTCCCCAGGCTGCCCGAGCGCGTGCTGGCCCGGGGCATCGCGGGCCGGCTGCGGCGCAGTGGGCTCGATGAGCAGCACGCCCGCCGCTACGCCGAACGCGGGGCGCGCGGCGGGCTGGACGCGGCACTCAACTGGTACCGCGCGATGACCCTGCCCGGCGGCAAGCGGTTCCCCAGGGTCACGGTGCCGACCCTGTACGCCTGGGGCGACCGGGACGAGTTCGTGACCGAGCGGCTGGCTCGCCTCTGCGGCGGGTGGGTCGACGGGGAGTACACCTTCGAGATCCTGCGCGGCGTGAACCACTGGATCCCGGAGCTGCACCCCAGCAGGGCCGCCGAGCTGGTGCTCAGCCGGCGCCGCTGATCGCGCGCACGTCCCAGACCCAGACGCCGTCGATGGCCTGGCCGGGGGCCACCTCGGGGGCGACGAGCTTGTCGATCGTCTCGCGGATGACCCTCTCGTTGCGGTAGCCGACGACCATCACGATGTTGGTCGCCTTCCAGAACTCCAGGTCGGCGCGCATGTCGGCGCGCGCCTGGGCGGTGACGTCGGGCGAGGTCAGCCCGCCTCTGATCCGGTTGAGATACGCCACGGTCTTGCGCTCGCCCGGCCCGAAGTGCGCGAACTTGTCGTCCGGATCGGTGTCGTTCGGCCCGAGGAAGTAGCCGGCGGTGAGCTTCACCTCGAAGTTGGTCTCGGTCGACCAGCGCATCATCAGGATGTTGTCGGTCCAGCCGCCCGGCAGCGGTGCGACCACCGGGTTGGGGGGCAGCTTCGTGCGCCAGTTTCCGTCGGTGAACAGCGCAGGCAGTGCCGGGCGGTCGGAGACCTGATGCGGCTTCGGCAGGAGCGGCAGGAGCGCGGCGAGGATCGCGACGCTCCACACGGCGGCGGCTCCTGGGCGCAGCCGCACCGGGGCCGGGGCGGGTGCCACCAGGCGCCGGGGCGTGGCGACGGACGCCTCGACCGCCGGCAGCCCGTCGTCGCCCGACGAGTGGTCGCTCGGCGCGCCCGAGCCGACGAGCGCGGGGACCGGATCCGGCTCGGGCTCGGGGGCTTCGACGAGCTCGACGGGCTCGGCAACCCGCGCCACATCGGGCCGTAGGCGGTCCACGACGAGCCGGTCGATCATGAGCGCCAGGGCGATGCCGACGACCGTGGTGACGATGAGGCCCAGCCGGGTCGGCACGACCGAGTCGAACAATGGCAGCTGGCTGATCCAGTACCACGGGCCGTGGTAGTCGGGGCGGTCGACGGCGTCGAAGCGGAGGACGCTGCCGATCGAGCAGACGGCGAAGACGAAGCCGGTGACGACCAGCGCGCGGATGAGCCGGTTGCGCCAGAGCGCGATCGCACCGGCGACCAACAGCAGGGCGAGCGGCCAGCCGAAGAAGCTGTTCTCCTCGGACGCGTTGTCGCGGTTGAGCCGGGCGGCCTCGGCAACATCGCCGGCGATCGAGTAGCGGCCGAACGTGACGTAGGAGAGTACGTCGAGGTTGATGCTGCGCACGCCCTCATCGAGGCCGTGGTACGCCTGGGGCCCGGTGAACTGGAAGTACAGCGGATAGGCCAGGGCCGCGCCCGCCACGAGCAGGGTCACCCCGCACTTGGGCAGCATGACCTTCGCGTGACCGGGCAGCTCGCGCCAGGGCACGTAGGCGAGGATGAACACGCCCAGCGCGATCGCGGTGAAGAACAGTATCTCCTCGTTGATGCCCGCCTGGGCGACCACGAGGGCGGCGAGGACCAGGCCGTGGCGCCAGACCTTGCCGGGCTGGCGCATCCGCAGTACCGCGGCCACGATGAGGGGCACCAGGTACTGCCCGGCGATGTTCGGGTGGCCGATCGTCTGCGACATCATGGCCGGTGCGAAGCCGAGGAAGGCGCCGGCGACGCCCGCGGCGAGGCGCGAGCGGCCGAATTCGCGGGTGAGCACCCAGTACCAGGCGGCGGCGGTGCCGGCCAGCGCCAGCGTCGAGATGATCGCGAACGTGACGCCCGTGCCGAGCCAGAGCGTGACCGGGGTCAGCGGGAGCGCCAGCGTCAGGATCGACGTGTTCGCCATCAGGTTCACCCCGAGCGGCGAGTTGACGTCGTCGGAGAAGAACGGCGACTCACCCTGGGTGAACACGTGGGTGGCGTGGGTGAGGAACCACTCGAACACGAAGCTGTCCTGGAAGTTGAGCGTCAGGTAGCGCCCGTTGGGATCAGCCCAGAGCCGATGCAGCACGTACACAGCGCCGAGGAGATAGCCCAGCATCACCAGTGCGTCGACTGCCCTGGTGGAAACTCGCCCCCGCATCGTCACCCGAGGGAGTGTAGGCGAGTGGGGCCATCACCCGGCAACGCTGCGTGAGCAGTGACTTCGGTTCGTGTCGCCCGACCAGGCGCGACCGCGGCGAGCGCGATGACGGGTCGCACATGGGTAGGTGCAACCCGTGGCGGCAAACCCGGAAGACCGCAAAAGGGCACGTTCGGTATCGTCCAACGTGACGGAAACGGCCTTGAGAAGGTGGACACAGATGGTCCTGAAGATGTCCTCGCTGTTCCTCCGGACGCTGCGCGAGGATCCCGCCGACGCCGAGGTGACCAGCCACCGGCTGCTGGTCCGCGCGGGTTACGTGCGCCGCGTCGCACCGGGCATCTTCACCATGCTGCCGATGGGCCTGCGCGTGCTGCGCAACGTCGAGCGGGTGATCCGCGAGGAGATGAATGCGATCGGCGGCCAGGAGCTGGAGTTCCCCGCGCTGCTGCCGCGCGAGCCCTACGAGGCGACCGGGCGCTGGACGGAGTATGGCGACACCCTCTTCCGCCTCAAGGACCGCCGGCAGGCCGACTACCTGCTCGGCCCCACCCATGAGGAGATGTTCACGCTCGCGGTGAAGGACTTGTGCTCCTCGTACAAGGACCTGCCGCTCACGCTGTACCAGATCCAGACGAAGTACCGCGACGAGGCGCGCCCCCGGGCCGGCGTGCTGCGCGGCCGCGAGTTCGTCATGAAGGATTCGTACTCCTTCGACGTCGACGACGACGGCCTGCGTGCCGCCTACGCCCGCCACCGCGAGGCCTACATCAAGGTCTTCGACCGGTTCGGCCTGGATTACGTCATCTGCTCCGCGGTGAGCGGCGCGATGGGCGGCAGCGCGTCGGAGGAGTTCCTGGCCATCTGCGACATCGGCGAGGACACGTTCGTGCGCTGCGCCAATGGCGACTACGCGGCCAACGTCGAGGCGGTCGTGACCCCGCCGCCCGCGGCCCTGCCCATCGAGGGCCAGCCGGCGGCGCAGGTCGTCGACACGCCTGACACGCCGACGATCGAGACGCTGGTCGACCTCTTCAACACCCGCGAGGACCTGCGCCGCGCCGACCGCGACTGGGCCGCCGGCGACACGCTCAAGAACGTCCTGCTCATGCTGACCCTGCCCGACGGCAAGCGCGAGCCCCTCGCCGTCGGCGTGCCCGGCGACCGCGAGGTCGACCTGCGCCGGCTCGAGGCCCAGGTGGCGCCGGCCGAGGTGGCGCCGATGTCGGAGGCCGAGTTCGCCCAGCACCCCGCGCTGGTCAAGGGCTACATCGGCCCCGGCGCGCTGGGGGAGAAGAACCCCTCCGGGATTCGGTATCTCGTGGACCCCCGCGTGGTCGACGGCACGACCTGGATCACGGGCGCCGACGAGCCGGGCAAGCACGTCGTGCACCTCGTCGCCGGCCGGGACTTCACCCCCGACGGCACGGTCGAGGCGGTCCGCGTCGCCGACGGCGACCTCTGCCCGATCGACGGCGGCGCGCTCGAGCAGGCCCGCGGCATCGAGATCGGCCACATCTTCCAGCTCGGCCGCAAATACGCGCAGGCCCTTGGCCTGTCGGTGCTGGACCAGAACGGCAAGGCGCAGATCGTCACGATGGGCTCCTACGGCATCGGCGTGACCCGCGCGCTCGCCGTGGTCGCCGAGCAGACCGCCGACGAGCGCGGCCTGTGCTGGCCCCGTGAGCTGTCCCCGGCCGACGTGCACGTGGTCGCGGCGGGCAAGACCGAGGAGATCCGTGCGGGCGCCGAGCGGCTGGCCACTCAGCTGGAGGCGGCGGGGCTGAGCGTGCTGCTGGACGACCGCAAGGACGTCTCGCCGGGCGTGAAGTTCAACGACTCCGAGCTGCTGGGCGTGCCGACCATCGTGGTGGTGGGCAAGCGGCTGGCCGACGGCATGGTCGAGATCCGCGATCGCAAGTCGGGGTCCAAGGAGGAGGTCGCGGCCGACGCGGCCGTTGCGGTGGTACAGAACGCGGTCACCACTTCACGGTGAGTTATAAGAGGATCGGCCGAACGGCTCCCTGTGGGGTCGGTCGTTCGGCCGGAACTTTGCGAGCAAATCGGGATATGCACCCCAGTTCGGTTTGACTGACGTCCGGGAGGGGCCGATACGTTCGGTCACGGCCTTGCTGTCGACGAAGGGTGCAGACGTTGTCCGGCCAACATTCCGCCGTGCGTCGCCGTCACCTCGTCCCATTGATCGCTGGCATCGCTGCCGTGGTCGTGCTCGGGGGCGGGGCGGTCGCGGCCGTCAATCTCAGCTCGAACGACACGCCGAGTTCGACCATCGACGCCGCGCGCAGCCCGCAGGAGCGCGCCGACCGCGGCGAGCGTCCCTCGCCGTCGGCCGAGCCGAGCCTTGACCCGTCTCTCGCCCCGTCCGATGCGGCGACGACCGAGCAGTTCGCGGCCGCTTCGCCGACCGTTTCGCCGACCCTCTCGCCGACCGTGAGCAAGAGCCCGACGAAGACCAAGTCCCCGACGCCGGCGAAGTCCGCGACCACCACCGCGCCGGCCGGGGTCGCCGGCAGTGGCACGTGCGAGGTGTCGTTCTACGCCGACGGCCAGGCGACCGCCAGCGGCGAGCGCTTCAACCCCGACGGGCTGACCGCGGCGCACAAGACGCTGAAGTTCGGCACGATCGTCCGGGTCACAAACCTGGCCAACGGCAAGTCCGTCGACGTACGGATCAACGATCGGGGACCCTTCGTGGCGGGCCGCTGTCTGGATCTGGCGCGCGGCGCCTTCGTGAGGATCGCGTCGGTGAACGCCGGTGTCATCAACGCGAAGTATGAGGTACTCAAGTAAGGCAGACCCGGCCGTTTGATGGAGCGGCCCGAGGGTCGGTTGGTGGCATGCTGTTGGCCGGACCATGAAACGTCAGCTGCTTCCCGAGGCCCGCGCCGGAGTCGGCGCGGCGTTCGTGCTGCTCGCGCTCGTGCTCACCGCCGAGGTGGCCGACGGGATCCGGGCCGACTACGTGGGCCTGCTGGCCGCGGCGCCCTTCCTGGCGGCTGCCTTCGCGTCCTGGCCCGAGGTGCTGGCCGTCGGCGGCACCTCGACGCTGCTCGCGTTCCTGTTCAGCTCGGTCGAGCTGATGCACAGCCGCGATCGCGCGCTGGTGTTGATGTTCAACCTGGGCGGCGTGATCGTGGCGAGCGGGATCGCCTGCGCCGTGGGGGCGATCCGGCAGCGGCGGATCGCGCAATACGCCGAACTGTCCCGCCTCGCCTCCGTGGCCCAGGGCGCGGTCCTGCGCCCGCTCGGCCCGCAGGTCGGCCCGCTCACCGTCGCCGCGCGGTACATCTCCGCCAGCGCCGCGGCCGACATCGGTGGCGACCTTTACGAGGCGCTCGACACGCCCTACGGCGTTCGCATGATCATCGGCGACGTGCGCGGCAAGGGCCTCGACGCGGTCCGCCTGGCGAGCATCGTCCTGGGTTCCTACCGCCATGTGGCCTTCGAGCGCGCCGACCTGCGCGCGATCGTCGCCGACCTGGACCGGGCGGTGGCCCGCTCGCTCGGCGACGAGGACTTTGTGACCGCGGCGCTGATCGAGGAGCGCGGCGGCACGCTGACGATCGTCAACTGCGGCCACCCGGCGCCGCTGCTGCTGCGCCGCGGCCGGGTGGTGCCGCTCGACCCGCCGGCGAACGCGCCGCCACTGGGTTTCATGCCGGTCGTCAAGCCGCGGGTGGAGCGGCTGGAGCCGGGCGACCGGCTGCTGTTCTTCACCGACGGCCTGGCCGAGGCGCGCCGCGACGGCGAGTTCTTCCCGACGGCGGAGCGGGCCCAGCGCCTGCTGGGGCACGGCACGGTGGGCGACGGGCTGAAGTCGCTCGAGAGCGCCCTGCTGGAGTGGGTGCGCGGGCGCCTGGACGACGACATCGCGCTGGTGCTGGTCGAGTATCAGGGCGTCAAGCCGCCGACGCCGGTCCCGAGCTGGGAGATCGGTGGCGCGGGAGTGGCTTCCTCGTAGCGCCCTCCGCATTGGTCATGCGCCTCGATCGGGCGCTGGCGGAGGGCCGGGCGGCGCATCCGGGCGCGGTGCCGGCCGGTGTAGAAGCGCGGGTACTTGGGTGCGAAGAGCGAGCGCATGAGACGGACGATCATCGCGCGGCCCTCCTCTTGACTGTGAGCAAGAGGTAAACGATCACGTCACCGGGTGGTGACGGCGTGTCCGCGACTCAACCGCACCTCGCGAGCACTCGGCCGGCTCGACTGTGTCCTGGGTCACTTGTTGGTGTGGGTTGTTCGTCGTTACTGGCCAGTAATAAGATGACTGTTACCGCCTGGTAACCTCAGTCGGTAACGCTCGACACAGCGCGATCGAGACAGCTGCGAGGCTGCGACCCAGAGACGGGGGCCACTCCGCGATGACCCACTACAAGAGCAACCTGCGAGACCTCGAATTTAACCTCTTCGAGGTCTTCGGTGTCGACAAGGTCCTGGGTCAGGGCCCCTACGGCGACATCGACGTGGACACTGCCAGGAGCATCCTCGGCGAGGTCGACCGCATGGCGCGCGAGGATCTCGCGGCCAGCTACGCCGACAGCGACCGCAATCCGCCCGTCTTCGATCCGGCCACGCACTCGGTGCGGATGCCCGAGGCGTTCCGCAAGTCCTACCAGGCGTTCATGGACGCCGAGTTCTGGCGGCTGGACCTGCCCGCCGAGCTCGACGGGACCGCGGCGCCGCGCGCGCTGTGGTGGTCCATCGCCGAGCTGGTGCTCGGGTCCAACGCGCCCATCTGGATGTATGCCTCCGGCCCCTCCTTCGCGAACACGCTGCGGATCGAGGGCACCGAGGAGCAGAAGAAGTGGGCCAAGCTCTTCGTCGACAAGCAGTGGGGCTCCACGATGGTGCTGACCGAGCCGGACGCAGGCTCGGACGTCGGCGCGGGCCGCACCAAGGCGATCCCGCAGCCCGACGGCTCCTGGCACATCGAGGGCGTCAAGCGCTTCATCACCAGCGGCGAGCACGACCTGACCGAGAACATCGTCCACTACGTGCTGGCGCGGCCGGTCGACACGCCCGGCGCGGGCGGCCCGGGCACCAAGGGCCTCTCGCTCTTCGTGGTGCCGAAGTTCCACTTCGACGCCGACACCGGCGAGCTCAAGGACCGCAACGGCGTGTTCGTGACCAACGTCGAGCACAAGATGGGCCTCAAGGTCTCCACCACGTGCGAGGTCACCTTTGGCGGGCACGGCGTGCCGGCCAAGGGCTGGCTGCTCGGCGACGTGCACGAGGGCATCCGGCAGATGTTCCTCATCATCGAGTATGCCCGGATGATGGTCGGCACCAAGGCCATCGCGACGCTGTCGACCGGCTACCTCAACGCGCTCGACTACGCCAAGAGCCGTGTCCAGGGCGCCGACCTGGTCAGCGACGACAAGGCCGCACCCCGGGTCACGATCATCAACCACCCGGACGTGCGCCGGTCGCTGCTGATGCAGAAGTCGTACGCCGAGGGCCTGCGCGCCCTGGTCTGCTACACGGCGACCTGGCAGGACAAGGTGGCGCTGGCCGAGGCGGCGGGCGACGAGAAGGCGGCGAAGATCGCCAAGCGGGTCAACGACCTGCTGCTTCCGCTGGTCAAGGGCGTTGGCTCGGAGCGGGCGTATGAGCTGCTCGGCCACGAGTCGCTGCAGACCTTCGGCGGCTCGGGTTTCCTGCAGGACTACCCGATCGAGCAGTACGTGCGCGACTCGAAGATCGACACGCTCTATGAGGGTACGACCGCGATCCAGAGCCTCGACCTCGTCTTCCGCAAGATCGTGAAGGACCAGGGCAAGGCGCTGCTCACCGTCGCCGGCGAGATCCAGCAGTTCCTGGAGGGGGAGGGCGGCAACGGGCAGCTGAAGGTCGAGCGGGTCGCGCTGGGCAAGGCCCTCGCGGAGGTGCAGCAGATCCTGGGCATCTTCACCGGCTGGCTGGGCGAGGCGCAGTCCGGCGACCCGAAGGCGCTGTACAAGGTCGGCCTCAACTCGCGGCGATTCCTGCTCGGCCTCGGCGACGTCGTGGTCAGCTGGCTGCTGCAGCGGCAGGCCGAGGTGGCGCTCAAGGCCCTCACCGGCGACGTGTCACCCGCGGACAAGGCCTTCTACGAGGGCAAGGTCGCGGCGGCGACGTTCTTCGCGCACGAGGTGCTGCCGCGCGTCGGCGCCGACCGCCGCGTGATCGAGTCCACCACGCTCGATGCGATGCAGCTGGACGAGGCGGCCTTCTAGGTCGGCAGGGCTGCAGCGGTCGCGAGGACATAAGGGGGAGGGCCGTGGCGCCCTCCCCTTTTCGTGCTCCTTCGCGCTGTTTCGTGCTCCGGATTCCGCGGTTTCGCGTTCTGCGCGGGTTTTCGTGCTCCGGTCCGCCGCGGGGTGTGCGGGTTGGTTCGCCGTAGCCCTGTGCGCGTCGGTTCACCCGTGCGGGGCCGTGCGGGTCGGTTAGCCGCGGGCCGTGTGCTGGTCGGTGAGCCCGGCGGACTCCAGGCCCCGCCACGAGCCGTTGAAGCGGTGCACCGCGATGCCCGAGGTGGCCAGCCCGCCGTCGGCGAGCGCACGCGGCGCCAGGGTATCGGATAAATCGGAAATAGTGGGATTGTGGCCGACGAGCAGCAGGGTTGCGACCGTCGCGTCCACGTGCCGGATCAGGTCGAGCGTGTCATCCGCCGGGCCTACGTAGATGCGGTGCTCGTACGTCACCGGGACCTCGCCGGCCAAGCGCAGCTCGTCGAGGGTCTGCCGGGTGCGCACCGCGGTCGAGCACAGCACGGCGTCGGGCACCAGGCCGGCCTTGCGCAGCCAGTGCCCGGCCGCGGCGGCGTCGCGGTGCCCGCGCGCGGTGAGGGGACGCTCGATGTCGGTGGCGTAGTCGTCCGGGTTCGCCGCCTTGGCGTGCCGGAGCAGGATGAGCGTGCGCACGGTCATGGGACAAGCCTGCCCGATTGAAGAATGACGCGCGTGGGTACCCAGGAACGGACAACAACCCAGCACCGCCCCCGCCGTCGGCGGACGGCACCGCGATCCCGCGCTATGGTCAGCGGGCGTACAGGGCGAAGTAGATCGCGATGTGGTGGCAGATCGCGGCGACCAGCGTGCACGCGTGGAAGAACTCGTGATGGCCGAAGACCGTCGGCCACGGGTTGGGGCGGCGCAGCGCGTAGAAGACCGCCCCCACCGTGTAGAACGCGCCGCCCGCCAGGGTCAGCACCAGCGCCGTCACGCCGCCCGTGTGCAGGATGTCCGGCAGCACCGCCACCGCGACCCAGCCCAGGGCGATGTACAGCGGCGCGGAGAGCCATCGGCGCTTGCTCATCGCCGTCGCGAACTTCATGGTCACGCCCAGCAGTGCGCCGCCCCAGACCGTGGCCAGGATCGCCACTCGGGTGTTTCCCGAGAGCAGCAGGACGCTGAACGGGGTGTAGGTGCCGGCGATGAAGACGAAGATCATCGAGTGGTCGAGGCGGCGCATGATCTTGTAGCCGCGCTCCGACCACACGCGGCGGTGGTACAGGGCGCTGGTGCCGAACAGGGCGACGACGGTGATGCTGTAGACGGCGCAGCTGACGAACGGCGCCCAGCCCGGGCGGGCGGCCGCGAGCGAGCACAGCACGATCCCGCACACGACGGCGACGCCGGCCGCGTATGCGTGCAGCCAGCCGCGCATCCGCGGTTTGCCGATGTCGACCGGGCGCAGGCGGGTTTCGGTCTTCACGGTCACGTCCTCCAGGTTACGGTACCGTAGGTTACTCGCAAGTATCATCGGGACGTTTATCGTGACGGAGTGCAGCTTCGCCCCGTCGGCACCGACGCGCTCCTCATCGAGGTCGATACCCCGCTGGACTGGTTCGCCGCGCTGGACGCGGAGCGGGCCGCCGGCCGGTTGCCGGTCGTGGACATCGTGCCCGGCGCCCGCACGGTCCTGCTCGACGGGGTGGCCGACCCCGCCGGGCTGGCGAACCGGCTGCGCGACTGGAGGATCGATCCGGCCTCGGCGGCGCCCGAGCCCCCCGCCGTCATCGACGTCCGCTTCGACGGCGTCGACCTGCCGTTCGTCGCCGAGCACGCCGGGACCACGGCCGAGGCCCTGATCGAGGAGCTGACCGGCACCGACCTGACCGTCGCGTTCTGCGGCTTCGCGCCCGGCTTCGCCTACCTCAGCGGGCTGCCGTGGAGCGTGCCGCGCCTGGACACCCCGCGCACCCGCGTGCCCGCCGGGTCGCTCGCCCTGGCCGCCGAGTTCGCCGGCATCTATCCGACCCCGTCGCCGGGCGGCTGGCGCATCATCGGGCGCTGCGACGCCGAGCTGTTCGACGTGGACCGGCGGCCGCCCGCGCTGCTGACGCCCGGCCGCACCGTCCGGTTCCGGGCCGCGTGAGCGCCGGACACCTGCTGGTCGAGGTCGCCGGGCCGCTGACCACCGTGCAGGACCTCGGACGCCCCGGATACGCGCACCTTGGTGTCCCGCGCTCGGGCGCCCTCGACCGGCCCGCGCTGCTGCTCGGCAACCGCCTGGTCGGCAACCCGCCGGACGCGGCCGGGCTGGAGATCACGCTCGGGCCGTTCGCGGCGGTCGCGTGCCGGGCCGGCACCGTCGCGCTCACCGGGGCGGCCGCGCCGCTGCGCGTGGGCGGGCGACCGGCGCCGCTGAACGCGCCGGTGCCGGTGCGGGCCGGGGACCGGATCGAGGTCGGGCGAGCGGTCCTGGGGCTGCGGGCCTACCTCGCCGCGGACGGCGGGCTCGCCCTGCCGCCGGTGCTGTCCAGCCGCTCCACCGACACGCTGTCGCTGCTCGGCCCGCCCGTGCTCCGCCCCGGCGACCGGCTGCCACTCGGCCCCGCCGCCGGCAAACCGGCCGCCGTGGATGTGGCCCCCCGAGCCGCGCTCGGCGTGCCGATCGTCCTGGGGATCACGTGGGGGCCCCGAGCCGACCGGTTCACCGACGCGCGGATGCTGGGCACCGCGGAGTACCGAATCCGGAGCGAGAGCAACCGGGTCGGGGCCCGGCTGTCCGGTCCGGCCCTGACCCGTGCGGACGCCGGGGAACTGCCGAGCGAGGGCATCGTGCTCGGCGCGGTGCAGGTCCCGGCGGACGGCCAGCCGCTGGTCTTCCTCGCCGACCATCCGACCACCGGTGGGTACCCGGTGGTCGCGGTCGTCGATACCGCCGACCTGCCGCTGCTGGCACAGGCGCGCCCGGGAGATACCGTTCGATTCCGTGGTAGACCTCAACAGTGACCTCGGCGAGGGCCTGGGTGTGTGGCGCCTCGGCGACGACGAGGCCCTCCTGTCGATCGTGACCAGTGCGAACGTGGCCTGCGGCTTCCACGCCGGCGACCCGTCCACGATGCGTCGGGTCAGCGCGGCCGCGGCCGGGCGGGGCGTGCGGGTGGGCGCACAGGTGAGCTATCGCGACCTCGTCGGCTTCGGCCGGCGGCGCATTGAGGTGCCGCCGGACGAACTCGCGGACGAACTGCTGTACCAGATCGGCGCGCTGTCGGCGTTCGGGCCGGTCGCCTACGTCAAGCCGCACGGCGCGCTCTACAACACCGCAGCGGTCGACTCGGGCCACGCCTCGGCGATCGTCGCGGCCGCCGCTCAGGCCGGCGGCCTGCCCGTGCTGTGCCAGCCCGGCTCGGTCCTGGCGCAGCTCGCCGCGGAGCGCGGGCTGCGGGTCGTGGCCGAAGGCTTCGCCGACCGCGCGTACCAGCGCGACGGCCGGCTCGTCCCGCGCACGTCGCCGGGCGCGCTCGTGACCGACGTCGCCGCGGTGAGCGCCCGCGCGGTACGCATGGTCGTCGACGGCGTGGTCGAGGCGGACGACGGGTCGGTCATCCCGATGCGCATCGAGTCATTGTGCGTGCACGGCGACACCCCCGGCGCCGTCGAGATGGCCCGCGCGGTGCGTGCCGCGCTGGCCGACGCCGGTGTTCCGCTCGCCCCGTTCAGCTAGCCGGACGCCCGTTCAGGCGTCCATGCCGCGCAGGATCAGGGGCAGCCGGCTCGCGCCGTCGCCGGCGACGCGGATGGGCACGCCCCAGTCCTGGCGGGTCAGGTGGCAGGCCGGAAACTCCGCGTCGATGTCACAGGTCGCGGCCTGGGCGACCACCTGGAGTACACCCGCGGCCACATCCGGCGCGAGCACCAGGCGGCGGCGCAGGTCCGTGCTCACCCCCGCGCCCTCCAGGAGCAGCTCCGGCGGCGAGGCCGACACCTCCAGGCGGGTCGACGGGCCGAACGACTCGTCGAGCTTCTGGCCCGGCGCGGGCTCGAAGATCAGGTCCAGCTCGACCACGCCCGGGGCGAGCGTCGTCGCCGGGCGCTCGGTGCGGTGCCGCACGCCGGTGACGTCGATCCCGGCCGCCCGCAGGGTGCCGGCGCCCAGCCGAACCAGGCGGTGCGCGCCCGACTCGACCACGACGACGTCGCCCTGTGCGGTCAGCACCAGGTCGCTCGGCTCCCGCAAGCCGTCGACGACGGTCGAGACCTGGCCGCCGGCGATGCGACGCACCGCCCCGTTGTAGGTGTCGGCGACGAGCACGCTGCCGTCGGCCAGCGCCAGCACGCCCAGCGGGTGCTGCAGCAGCGCCTGGTCGGCGGGGCCGTCCACGTGTCCGAAGTCGAACAGGCCCTGGCCCGAGGCGGTGTGCATCTGGCCGTCCTCGATCCAGCGCACCGCCGAGGACTCGCTGTCGGCGATCCACAGCCGCCGGCCGTCGGGCGCGGCGGACAGGCCGGACGGCTGGGCCATCCAGACCTCGTGCAGCGGGCCATCCTTGAGCGCCTCGACGGTCGTGCCCGCGTACATGCCGGCCGTGCGCTTCACCGGGTCGAACCACCACAGCTGGTGGATGCCGGCCATGGCGACGATGACGCGGTCGTCGTACCAGGCCACGTCCCACGGCGAGGACAGGTCCACGGCCAGCGAGTCGTGCGCGCCGAAGTCGACGCTGCCGCGCCACTGCCGGCCGCTGCCGGCGACGGTGGTGACCTCTCCAGTGGCGAGTCTCAGGCCGCGCAGCAGGTGGTTGACGGTGTCGGCGACCACCACGTCATACCCGGCGACCTCCGCGACGTGCGGCGGCAGCAGGCACAGGCCGCCCGGCTCGGAGAACTCGGGCTCGGTGCCGTCCTTGCGGCCGCGCCGGCCGGTGCCGATGCGGCGCACGAGCGTCTCGTTGTCGGCGTCGAGCTCGGCCAGCGAGTGGTGCGTGGAGTCGGCGACCAGGAAATGCCCGTCGGGCAGCACGAGGGCCTTGCCGGGAAACCTCAGGAGCGTCAGATCCGGATTTTGTACCGCATGAGGCGAATCGCCGCGCCGAAGCGTGCCGCGGGCCTCGTGGACCCGGACCAGCTCCTCGACGAGCCGGGCGAGCCCCTCGGCGTGGCCCTCGCCGGCCATGTTCGCCACGACGTACCCCTCAGGGTCGATGACCGTGAGGGTGGGCCAGGCCTTCGCGGCGTACTGCTGCCACATCCCGAGCTCGGGGTCGTCCAGCACCGGGTGGTCCACCCCGTACCGCTCGACCGCGTCCGCGAGCGCGTCGGCGTCCTTCTCGTGCTCGAACTTCGGGCTGTGCACGCCGATCGTGACCAGCACGTCGGCGTAACGCTGCTCCAGCGGCCGCAGCTCGTCCAGCACGTGGAGGCAGTTGATACAGCAGAAGGTCCAGAAGTGAAGTAAGACACAGTTACCTCTGAGCTGCGCCAACGTCAGCTCGCGGCCGTCGGTGTTCAGCCACGCGCGCCCGCGCAGTTCAGGAGCGCGGACACGAGGCGCGCGGGGTAGATCGGTCATCGAGGCTCACTCTCGCCTTGCTCGGGCCCGTACTCCCGAACCCTAGCGCCGACGAAAAAACGCCCCCGCCCGGGAAGAACCCGGACGGGGGCGTCGTCGTGCATGCCGCGCGTAACCCGCTCAAATTGCGTAGACGGCCGATCGTGGCTCGGGGGTACCCCTCCTAGATGATTGATGCCTTGAAGATTCAGTGGTCGTAGGCGATGAGGGACCGCTTGCTGGGGGCGCCGATGGTCCAGTTGTGCCAGATCACGGCGGTCAGGGCGAGGAGTCGCTGCGCGACGCGGACGAAGACGCCGGCGAGGGTGCGGCCGCCGTGCACTTCCAGGTCGAGTTGGCCTTTGAGGGTGTCGAAGACGGCCTCGACCCACTGACGGACGCGGGCGAGTTTGCCGAACCGGACGGGTTCGCCGCGGCGGTCGGGGCGCACGAAGTGCGCCCCGAGTTGCCCGGTGATGAACCCCTCGAAGTCGGCTCCGGCGAAGCCTTTGTCGCCGAGCAGGACCTGGCCGGTGCGGATGAGGTGGTGGTCGGCTTCGAGGAGTGCGGTCATGACCTCGCGTTCGCCGAGTTTGGGGTTGGCCAGGCCCCAGATGACCGGCATGCCCTCGGGGGTACAGACGAGGTAGAGCCGGAATCCCCAGAAGTAGCGGGAGTGGGAGGCGCAGTAGCCGTAGCCGGCGTGTCCGGCCAGGTCGGAACGTTTGACGGTCTCCCGTGAGGCGCCGCACGGCAGCGGGGTGGAGTCGATCAGGCGGAGCTGGTCGAACCAGGACGGGGTACGGGTGGCCAGGTGCCGCATCACCTGGGCCAGCAACGGTCCGGCCTTGCGCATCCGTGTGTTGTAGCCGTCCTGGTTGGGAAGGTAGGGGAACATGCCGCGCAGGTGCTTGTTGGCGTAGCGCAGCCAGTGCCGTTCGGAGGGGTAGCGCAGCAGCACCTGCATCACCGCCAGGCACAGCAGCTCAGCGTGGGACAGCAGCGGGCGGCGGCCCCGGCCGCGGGGCCGCTCGATCAGGTCGTCGATCTCCACGTACAGTGCGGTCACGAGGGTGTCCAGATCAGCGTCCACGACGGGCTCCAGAAGTTCGACGATGGGTCAGCAACGCCGATCTTGGACACCCTCACCCCATCCACCTGGCAACGACACACGCCGGGATCTTCAAGGCATCAATCATCTAGGGTCGGCCGTGCTGGGCGCTCCCAGGGCAAGGGGAGCCCCCACGCCGCGCCGTCAGCGCACCGCCAGCGCCGCGAAGCGACGAGCAACCATCATCGCGGTGGTCACCTCGTCCGTCCCTGCCGCGGGGTGAACGTCGATCTTCACCTGCGGCCCGTCGCCACCGCCCCCGCGCCGGCGGTCGTACTCGTCGAGCGGGACGATCGCCTCTGCCTTTCCTGCCTCGGCGACCCGCACGATCCGGCCGCCCGGGGTCGCCGGGACAATGCCGCCCTTCGCGAGTGCGGGAATGGACGGGATATGCGGGAAGTCGACGCCGGGAATGCTGTTGGCCTTGCTGATGATTCCGTTCATCCCGGGCGTTATTCCAAAGCCATACGGCGGCGGCGCCGACCGCCTTCGTTCCGGCAACAATGCCATCCCATGCAGGCTTTATCGCGTTTGACCAGAGCGTGTTCGTCATCCGCACGCCGGACCTCCGTGCGCTGTGTGGCGCGCTGCGCCCGGCGCTCGATGAGAGCGCGTAGCAGCGGGTCAATCGGCGCGACGGCCTGCGCGTCGCGTGCGCGGCGGTTTCGCGCGTCCTCGGCACGCTGCACGTTCTTGCACGCTTGGCCGCAGTAGTCGGGCCGCCGGCCGCGACCGGAGTACACGACGGGCCCGTGACAGATTGGGCAGGGGTTAGGCATCTTGATCTCCATGGCGGGCTCCCTCGGCGTGCGGGACAGCGCCGGTGCACGCTGTCGAAGGAGCTATGCGCCAACGCACGGCTAGCTGTTCACGCAATGTGCGCTCGGAACGCCGCCGGGGCGCGCGCCGGGGTGGGCCGCGCGGCTCTGACGCGATGATGCAAGTTCCGTCATCTCTAGTTCTTCTCTATGTAGCTTCCAACCAACTAGAAGAAGGAATAAGAGATGACGGAACTACCGTCACAGCGTCAACGCTCCCGGCGAGCCCGTCCCCGCGCTGCCGCGCGGCCGGAGGCCAGCCCCGCGGCCAGCCTCCGGCGGGTGTAGACGATCAGCCCGCCTGCGCGGGCGTACGGCCGGGCGGCACCGTCACGGCTGTGACCTGCGGCGGGGCGGTCATCGTGGCGTACGCCATGGCGGGCGTGGCGTACGCCGGGGCGGGTGTGGCGGTGGCGATGGCGTACGCCTCGACCGGCGGGGCGTACGTGGCGGGCGGCGTGGCGGTCACCGCCAGTGCGACGACAGCAACCGTGTCGGCGTCGGTGAGCGTCGCGCGGCGCGCCCAGCACGCCAGTAGCGAGTGAACGCCGTCCTCCTCGTCGAGGGCGCCGAACGCCGAGAGCGCTTCGAGGGCGTCGAGCGCGGCGGGCGAGAGTGCGACGATGGGCGCGCCGTACGTCGCAGCTACCACCGGCTCAAAGAGGTTCGAGGTATCGCCGACGGTCACGAGCACGTCGGCGGCGGGCAGGGCCGCGAGGTCGTTGGCGACGTCGGTGACTTCGGCGCTGTCGGCCGCGGGGGTCACGGCGTAGCCGAGAGCGGCGAGGATGCGGGTGCGTTTAGACGTCGGTGGGCTCGTCGGCCCAGGTGAAGCGCAGACGCGACACGGGATCGAAGCGCGCACCGCGCCGGCCGTTCGCGGGCAGGACATAGACGGCGTCGAGCGCGAGGGCGAGGAGGTCGCGGCGGTCGTTGGTGGTCGCATTCGCCCACGCCTCGCGGCTGATCTCGGGGTCGAGCAAGGAGCCGATGTCCGCCTCGGGGAGCGGGTAACCGGCGAGGTTGCGGCGAAGGCCCTCGACGCGGGCCGCCAGTTGCGTGTGAAGCCTCTCCCAGCGCTTCACGGCGTCCGGGCCATCGAATTCGTTGCGCAGGTACCGAGCGTCCTCGAGGTCGACGAGCCGGGCCCCCGCGTCATCGAGAGCGGTTTGGATCGTGGTGCGTTCGCGGATTACCTCAGGATCGTGCCGAGCAACCCAGCGCTCCGCGATCTTTTCCAGCAGGGGGTCGCCCGGTTCCAGTGCCGCAAGGCGCCGGACGAACGCTTCGGCGACCGCCTTGTCTACAGCGGCGACGAACGCCGAGGCGAACGCGGGGCACGGGCGGCCGAGGCGGGCGGCCTGACACACGTACGACAGACCAGAGGCCGACATGCGCCCCCTGCAGCTATCGCACCGCGCGAAGCCCGTCAGAAGGCGCGACGTTTCGGCGCGCACGCCGCGATTCCGCCCTGTCTTGTCGGCGGCCGTCCGCGCCTCCAGGATGCGGGCGATTTGCAGTTGTTCGGCTGGCGTGATGATGCCCCGGCCGATCTCGACCGTCTCGCCCGTCTCGGGGTCACGCCACGGGACGACCTTCGCGGTGTACTTCCCGTCGCGCTTGACCGTCTCGGGCAGGAGACCCGCGAACGCGGGTGCCTTGACGAGCTGCGACAGCGAACCGACGTTCCAGACGCCGCCGCGCGGTGACGGGATCTCCCGGGCGTTGAGGTCACGGGCAATGCGGATAAGCGGCTCGCCAGACATGGCCCGCTCGGCGATCTCCCGCGCGGTCGGCGCGGTGCGCGGGTCGTGGTCGAGACGGTTGTCTCCGCCGATCACGAGCCCGTACGGCGGTTGCCCGCCGATCCACCGGCCCATGCTGCGCAGGTGGGCCTTCGCCGAGGCGACACGGAGGCCGATGTTCGCGGATTCACTGCGGGCGACCTCGGAGAGCAACGCCAGCACGAGGCGCGCCTGCTGCTGCGACGTGTCTAGCCCGTCCTGCACGAAGACGATCCGGCCCCCGGCGCGCTCGACGTCGTCGAGGACTTGGCCGACCTGCCCCATGCCCCGGCGCGAGAGGCGGTCGACCTTCCAGACGATCAGCGTCCCGACGGTACCGGTCGTGAGCGCGGAGATGGCGGCATCGAAGCCCTTGCGGTCGACGGCCTTGAACCCGGACCGCCCGCGGTCGATGTGGACCGCGCGCACTTCGAGGCCGTTGCGCGCCGCCCACGCGCGGCAGTCGGCTTCCTGGCGCTCGATGGCGGTCTTGCCTTCGCGGTCGAGCGAAAGGCGTAGGTAGAGGTCTGCTAGGTGCTCGTGGTGGGTCACGGCCAGGACGTTATGCCCCGGCCGTGACGAGTTGCAAGAGTCTTCTATAAGGTCCAGAAGTCCAACAGGACGATCTTGCCGCGTAGGTCGGACAAATGGAGATTTTCCCCATTTGTGTTGAGCCAGCCTCGCCCTCGTAGCTCGGGGGCGCGGACGCGATTCTTGAGCAGCGGCGAGTCGGCGGTCACTTCTGGCTCGCTGGCCGCAGGCAGAGGACCTGCTCCTTCTGCCCCTTCTGCTGCAGCACGATGTACGGCTGGTTCGCATCCGAGCAGCTCTCCGGCTTGTCGACCTTGGAGACGATCCGGAACGCGTCCTTGTCGGAGCAGTCAACGCCCTTGGCCGACCCGCCGTTCTCCCTGACGCACGAGTTGACCGCGAGGCTGGTGCCGCCGGCGTCGCTGAGCTTGACGACGAGGACCGTGCCCGCGACGGCGAGCAGGAACACCGCGACCACGACGACGAGCCCGATGAACAGCCCGCGCCGGCTCTTGGCAGGCGGCTCGGTCGTCGGCGGCAGCGCCTCCCCGCCGATCGGCGCGGCGCCCGGCGGATTCTCGCCCGGCACCGTGAACAGATCGTCGTAGTTCGGCGCCGACCCCTGGTAAACCCCAGGTGGCGGCGCCGAGGTCTGGTAGGCCGCTGCGGTCGTCGGCGGTTCCGAGGTCGGGTAGGCCCCGGTCGCCGAGCCCGGATACCCGCCGCCTGCCGGTGGCGCCGAGCCTGGATACCCGCCGC
>NZ_JBFAZX010000010.1:19902-68131 GCF_040689395.1 Dactylosporangium sp. NPDC051484
CCTGCCGGCGGTGCCGAGCCTGGATACCCGCCGCCTGCCGGCGGTGCCGAGCCTGGATACCCGCCGCCTGCCGGCGGTGCCGAGCCTGGATACCCGCCGCCTGCCGGCGGTGCCGAGCCTGGATACCCGTCGGCTGCCAGCGGTGCCGAGCCTGGATATCCGCCAGCTCCCGGCGGCGCCGAACTTGGATATCCGCCGGCTGCCAGCGGTGCCGAGCCCGGATATGCGCTGGCTCCCGGCGGCGTAGACGACTGGTAGATCCCGGTGCCGGCCCCGCTCACGGGCGCCGACCCGGCGGCCGGCCCGCCGAACGGCGGCGCGCTCGACGGAGGCACGGACGACGGGTAGACCCCCGCGGAGCCGGATGCGGGCGGCACGGCGGAGTGGTGTGCCCCAGCAAAGCCGGATGCGGGCGGCGCCGAGGACGGGTAGACCCCTGCGGGGCCGGAAGCGGGCGGGGCGGAGGACGGGTACCCGCCGGCGGGCGGGGCCGAGGTGGGGTAGCCGGGCGCGGGCGGGACGGAGACCTGGGCGCGGGCCTGGTATGTGCGGGGCGGCTGGCCGGACTCCGGCGGGACGGGCACGCCGGGCGCGGCCGGGCCGGGCACCTGCGCGGAGCCCGTCGGAACCGAGGCGCTGCCGGAAGGCGGCGGGAACTGGCCGCCGGGCGGAACCTGCGCGCTGCCGCCGGGGAACTGAGCGCCCGGAACCTGGGCGCTGCCACCGGGGAAGTGGGCGCCCGGAACTTGGGCGCTGCCGCTCGGGACATGGTCGGAGCCGGAGGGGATCCATGCGCCGTCGCGGGGTGGCGGGACCTGGGCGCTGCCAAAGGAGCCGCGCGCGGTGCCCGAGACCGGTGCGCCGGGTGCGCCGGCGCCGGAGGACGGGGCGAACTGGGGCGGCGTGGCTTGGGTCGGGGCGGGCGTCGCGGCCCAGGAGCTCGGCTCGGGGGCGGGCGTCGCGGCCCAGGAGCTCGGCTCGGGGGCGGGCGTCGCGGCCCAGGAGCTCGGCTCGGGAGCAGACGTCGCGGCCCAGGAGCTCGGCTCCGAGGTTGGCGGCGGTGGGGCGGCGGGCGTCGCCGGGGTGAAGCCGGGGAAGCTGCCGACCGGGCCTGGCGGCTGCGCTTGGCCGAACTGGCCGGGCACGGAGGCCTTGCCTGACGCGCCCGGGCCGGAGGTGGGTGCTCCCGGCGGCATCTGCGGCACACGGGGCGGCAACGGGCCGGCCGGTGGGAACGGGCCGGGGCGGGCGGACAGATCGTCGGCGTCGTCCTCTGGCGTCGTGAGCTGGGGGTAGGCCGGGGAGGACGGGACGGGGACCGACGCCTTCGCGCGGACGGCCGGCGCCCAGCCGACCGGCGGCGTGCTCGCCGCACTCTCGTCCGGCTGCTCGGACGGGTGCTGCTGGTCGGACGTCATGCGTGCCTCCTGTTGGTCAGACCCCTTCTGGTCAGACCCTTGCGACCGTAGCCGACCGGGGACGGCCATGGCAGAGCCGGTACCGAGGTTCGTCGGTTTGTGAAAGCAAAGCAGGGCCGGGCAATGCATGAAAAACCGCCCCGGTCCGGGGAGGGGGCGGACCGGGGCGGTTCGGAAGAGGTCTTTCGGGGCAAACCCCGCGACTAGTCACGGTTGATCATGGCGTGGAGTTCGTCGCGGAGGGCGCTGGACGGGCTCTTGGCGATGGCGCGCTCGATGGCCTCCAGGCGGCGGGCGGCGTTGCGGCGGGCCCTGTAGCGCTCGAGGAAGGTGCTCACGGTCGGCTCCTGCGGGGTTCGGTGTAAGGACGACTTGATTTCGCATCCATTACACGTCCACGCGGAGACCCAAAGCCAGCGAATATGAAGTGATACGGCACACCGGCCGATGATTCGTAGGCTGTTCGGGGCCTAAACGCCCTGTTCGTCGGTCATACGACAGTGGCCCCGTGCCGGAGCACGGGGCCACTGAGGGCGGATTGGCCTGCTCAGGCCCAGGCCAGCAGGGCGCCTTCCGGGTCCTTCAGGAACGCGCCGACGTCGCGCAGGAACTTGGAGCCCAGCTCGCCGTCGATGACGCGGTGGTCGAAGGACAGGCCCAGCGTCGTCACCTGGCGAATCTTGATCTTGCCCTTGTGGACCCAGGGCTGTTCGCGTACGGCGCCGAAGGCCAGGATCGCCGACTCGCCCGGGGGCAGGATCGGGGTCCCGGAGTCCACGCCGAAGACGCCGACACTGGTGATCGTGAACGTGCCGCCGGTCATGTCCGCGGGAGGAGTCTTGCCCTCCCGGGCCGTGCCGACGAGCGCGGTCATGGCGTCGGCCAGTTCCCGGGTGGTCAGCTGCTGGGCGTCCTTGATGTTCGGCACGATCAGCCCGCGCTGGGTGGCGGCGGCGATGCCGAGGTTGACGTAGCGCTTGACGACGATCTCGTCGCCCGCCCACGTCGAGTTGACCATCGGGTGCCGGCGCAGCGCCACCAACACGGCCTTGGCCACCATGAGCAGCGGCGAGATGCGCACGTCGGTCCAGCCGGGCATGCCCTTGAGCCGCTCCAGCGCCTTCATCGACCGCGTGACGTCGACCGTGAGGAACTCGGTCACGTGCGGCGCGGTGAACGCGCTGGCCACCATGTTCTCGGCGGTCAGTTTGCGCACGCCCTTGACGGGGATGCGCTCCTCGCGCTCGCCGGGGACGCGCGCCGGCGCGGCGGCGGGTGGCGCCGACTTCGCGCCCAGCACGTCGTCGCGGGTGATCGAGCCGCCGGGGCCGGTGCCTTCGATGCCGACCAGGTCGACGCCGAGGTCCCGGGCCAGCTTGCGCACCGGCGGCTTGGCCAGGACGGCCCCGTTGCGCGGGACCGCCGCCGGGGCCGGTGCCGGGGGCGGCTCCGGGGTGGGCGGGGGCGGCGGCGTTGCCGGCTCATGCGGTACGACCGGGGGCCGCTGAACCGGCGCGGACGCCGACTCGGCCCGCGGGCGGCGCTTGGCCACGGTCGTCTTGGGGCCGTAACCCACCAGGACGGCGGTGCGGCCGCCCGGGGCGGGACCCCCGATCAGGCCGGGCTCGACCGGTGCGTCGCCGGCCACCTCGACGGCGGCGAGCGACGCGGCGGAGGGGGTGGGCAGGTCGCCCGCGCCCGGGTCGGTGTCGATCGCGATGATCGGCTGGCCGACCTCGACCATGGTGCCCTCGGGATGGAAGATCCTGGTGACCTTGCCGGCCCACTTCGCCGGGATCTCGACCGCGGCCTTCGCGGTCTCCACCTCGACGATCGGCTGGTTGAGCGTGATCGTGTCGCCCTCGCCGACCAGCCACTTGAGGATCTCGCCCTCGGTGAGGCCCTCGCCGAGGTCGGGCAGGTTGAACTCCTTGACCCTGGTCATCCGTGCGTCCCCCTAGAACCCGAACGTGCGGTCGACGGCGTCGAGCACCCGGTCGAGGTCCGGAAGATACTCCTCCTCCAGGCGCGCGGCCGGGTAGGGCGTGTCGAAGCCGGTGACCCGCAGGACCGGGGCCTCGAGCGAGTAGAAGCACTCCTCGGTGATCCGGGCCGCGACCTCGGCGCCGAGGCCAAGGTTGCCGGGGGCCTCGTGGACGACGACCACACGGCCGGTGCGGCGCACCGAGTCGTACACCGGGCGCATGTCCAGCGGCGAGAGCGTGCGCAGGTCGATGACCTCCAGCGAGCGGCCGTCCTCCTCCGCGGCGGTGGCGGCGTCGAGCGCGGTGCGCACCATCGGGCCGTAGGCGAGCACGGTGACGTCGGTGCCGGGCCGGGCGACGCGGGAGGCGTGCAGCGGCAGGCTCGCGCTGTCGACGTTGACCGGGCCCTTTTCCCAGTAGCGGCGCTTGGGCTCCAGGAAGATGATCGGGTCGTCGGACTCGATCGACTGCTGCATCATCCAGTACGCGTCGTCGGGGTTGGCGCACGAGACGACCTTGAGGCCGGCCGTGTGCGCGAAGTAGGCCTCCGGCGACTCCGAGTGGTGCTCGACCGCGCCGATGCCGCCGCCGAACGGGATCCGGATGACGATCGGCAGGCTGACCTTGCCCTGGGAGCGATAGTGCAGCTTCGCCACCTGCGACACGATCTGGTCATACGCGGGGTAGACGAAGCCGTCGAACTGGATCTCGCAGACCGGCCGGTATCCGCGGATGGCGAGGCCGACCGCGGTGCCGATGATGCCGGACTCGGCCAGCGGGGTGTCGATGACCCGGTCGTCGCCGAAGTCCTTCTGCAGCCCGTCGGTGATGCGGAAGACGCCGCCGAGCTTGCCGACGTCCTCGCCCATGATGAGCACCTTCGGGTCGCGCTCCATCGCCCGGCGCAGGGCGGTATTGAGCGCCTTGCCGAGGGTGAGGTTCTCCGCGGCGGTCATCAGTGCCCACTCCCCTCGGAAGCCGAGAACGACGCAAGGTACTTGGCGAACTGTTCCTTCTGCTGCGCGAGCTCGGGGGAGCCGTGCGGGTACACATGGTCGAACAGCGTCGACGGGTCGGGGTTGGGCATGTTGAGCACCCGCTCGCGCAGGCTGACGGCGGCCACGCGGGCCTCCTCGTCGATGGCGTCGAAGTAGTCGTCCTTCGCCATGCCCTGCTTGGTCAGGAACGTGCGGAGCCGCTTGATCGGGTCCTTGGCCTGCCAGGCCTCGACCTCGCTCGCGATGCGGTAGCGGGTCGGGTCGTCGGAGGTGGTGTGCGCGCCCATGCGGTAGGTGTAGGCCTCGATGAACGACGGGCCCTGGCCGTGCCGCGCGTCGTCGAGCGCCTTGCGCGTGACCGCGTAGCAGGCGAGCACGTCGTTGCCGTCGACGCGCAGGCCGGGGAAGCCGAAACCGCTGGCCCGGTGGTAGAGCGGCACGCGGGTCTGGCGCTCCAGCGGCTCGGAGATCGCGTACTGGTTGTTCTGGCAGAAGAACACCAGCGGCGAGTTGAACACCGACGCCCAGATGAAGGCCTCGTTGACGTCGCCCTGGCTGGTGGCGCCGTCGCCGAAATACGCGATCACGGCCTCGCCGTCGTCGGAGCCGACCTTGCCGTCCTTGACCACGCCCATCGCGTAGCCGGTTGCGTGCAGCGTCTGCGCGCCGATGACGATCGTGTACATGTTGAACTTGAACTCGTTGGGGTCCCAGGCGCCCTGGTCGACCCCGCGGAACAGCCTCAGCGGCATGATCGGGTCGATGCCGCGGCAGTAGAGGACGCCGTGTTCGCGGTACGTCGGGAAGGCCATGTCCTGCGCCCGTAGCGCACGGCCCGAGCCCACCTGGGCCGCCTCCTGGCCGAGCAGGCTGGCCCAGATGCCCAGCTCGCCCTGGCGCTGCAGGGCGGTCGCCTCGGCGTCGAGCTTCCGGACCACGACGAGGTCGTGGTACAGCGAGCGATACTCCTCGTCGGTGAAGTCGACCGTGTAGTCGGGGTGTTCGACACGATCGCCCTCGGGGGTGAGTAGCTGCACGAACGCGGGTTCAGGCGCAGCCCGTGTCGTGCGTGTCCGGGCCTTTACTTCGCCCTTCGCCATCCGTATCTCCCTGTCGTCTCTCGCGTCGGCAGCGGGGGTGACCCTGCCGCGCAGCGGGGGTGGCTGCTACGCGGCGACCCGGTGGGGTCGGCGCGTCGCGCTTGGGCATGACCGTGTCATGCCGGGAGCCGGCCCCGGGCTCTGCCTCGCAGGGTATGCGGAGGCTACGGCGCCGTTGCCGGTGTGTGTCCAGCATCGCAGAAGGCGTGTCGATCGACACTATGGAGTCCCCGGCTCACCGTCGCGCTAATCCCGAAAAATCCCCCAAGTCGGGCAGCTTGTCCTGCGGTACGTCGCGTTGGTCCGAATGCCTGCTCCTGCGCCGCCGGCGGTCGCCTGGCAACGGCCCGGCGCCTTGGGGGAACGGTATCCATCGTGGTCGGTCGACCGGTCATGTCCGGGCGGCCGATCCGGCGTTTCAGGGCTACCGTCCGGCCCGCGTGTTGGAGTTGCGCGTGGCGAGCGCCCATGCGGTCGTGAACGGCATGCACGGCCATTGTCCGCACCCCGCCGCGCAACTCGCGCCGTGCCGGCCGCGAACGGGCCGGTGCCGTTCGACGCGGCGCCGCGCGTCCGTGACCGCATGGTCGTAGATGGCAGCCATTGACGCTCCGTCAGACGCCCTGTGCCGCGGGTGCGGTCCAGAGCAGGCGCGAAGTGTAGAGCTGCTGCGCTGTGGCGAGTGCCGCCTCGGCCGATCGGAACACGGCCACCTCGGTCTTGCCGTTGCCGAGGCGCCAGGTGAGCACGGCCTGATCGGGCAGTTCGTGGCCCCAGGCGACGACCTGCGGGTGGTCATCGTCGAGTGGATCGGCGACAATGCCGAAGAGCCGTGGTGCGCCTTCGAGCAGGAGCGTGTCGTCCTCGAACACCACTGATCTCCCTCCGGCCGGGAGGTATCTGACGCGTCCAGAGTGCACATGCAGGTTTCGGGCGGCAATACGTCATGGCGAAGTTGAGTAGAGCAAGCCTTTCGCTCAGAAGCTTGGGGCGCTTGCGTACTAACCCGGTAACGGACACACTCGTCTTGAGTAATGGAGGTGAGCGGTGTCCAGCGCCCACAGCCCCACGTTCCCCAGATTCCAGTTGGGCAAGCAGCTGCGCGACTTGCGTGAGCGTGCGCGGCTAACGACGGAGGACGTAGGGCTGCAATTGGATTGCTCCCCCAGCACGGTCAGCAGGATGGAAGGCGGGAAGGTCGGCATCCGGCGCAGCACGCTGGAGCGCCTCCTTGAGATTTACGGGGTTCACGACCAGGAACTGATCGACACATTGGTCGTCCTGGCGAAGGAGGGAAAGACGCGCGGCTGGTTCGCCCGCTACGGCGACCTCCCGGCGAGCTACTCCCGGTACATCGGGCTGGAGTACAACGCCATCGAGATGCGCGACTACGAGGCGCTCGTGGTGCCCGGCATGCTGCAGACCGAGGAGTACACGCGGGCGCTGCTCGCCGCCTCGCCCGGGGAGTCCGAGGACGCCGTGGAGGCGCACGTCAAGGCCCGCCGTGAGCGGCAGAACCTGCTCACCCGCCCCAGCCAACCATTGCAGCTCATCGCGGTCCTCGACGAAAGCGTCATCCGGCGCAGCATCGGCGGACCCGACGTCATGCGGTCGCAGCTCAAGCACCTGGCCGACATGGGCCGGGCGAGGAACGTGACGGTCCAGATCCTGCCCTTCTCCGGAGGGGCATATGCCGGCATGGCTGGATCCTTCGCGATCCTCAGGTTCCAAGATGCACCAAGCGTCGTGTATGCCGAGGCCATGGCCGGCGACATCTATCCGGCCGCCGACGATGTGCAGCGGTATCACGACGTGTTCGAGAATCTGCGAGCTGCCGCGCTCAGCCCGTTTGAGTCGATCAAACTGATCGAGGATTCCGTGCACTGAGCCCGGCCCTGACCCGAAGGAGTGCGCAGATGGCTGCGCTGAACGAGCGGTGGCACAAGCCCACCCGGAGCGGTAACAACGGACAGTGCGTCGAAGCACGGTTCGTCGACGGCGTCGTCGAGGTCCGCAACTCCAACGCCCCGGACGCGGGTCTGGTGCGTTTCACCCGCGCGGAATGGAACACCTTCATCGCCGCGGTCGACGAGGACGGCGAATTCCGCCTTCCGTAACCCGGATCTCCGCCCCGCCGGCTCGGGGCGATTCTGAACCGTGTGGCAACAGCGAAGGGACGGCCCCGACCGGCCGTCCCTTCGTCGTAGCTGCGAGCTGTATTCATGTTAACGCTCGGTCGGGTGTGGCCGAAACTTTGTGTTCCGCAGTGCGCGATGTAGCAAAAGTCGCGAATCGGGCCGGGTAGCAATCCGGCGATGTGGGTGTTGTGGCGGCGCCGGCGGGGTAACTATGAGTTATGACCACTCAGGCGTCACCGGCCTCCGAGGTGTCGGCCCTCACCATCCGGGCGTACCGCCCGCCCGACCATCGGGAGTGCCGCCAGCTGTGGGCGGAGATGACCGCGGCGAACGCCGGGCTCTACGGGGCGACGTCGAACGACGACTCGGGGGCGGCGTTCGAGGAGTACCTCACGCGGCTCGACCTGTCAGGGATGTGGGTGGCCTCGGACGCCGACCACCTCGTGGTCGGCATGGTGGGGCTGCTGCTGGACGGGCGCGCGGGGCAGGTGGAGCCGCTGGTCGTCGCGTCGGCGCGGCGCGGCTGCGGGATCGGGCGGGCGCTGCTTTCGCACGTGGCGGATCAGGCCCGGCGGCGGGGGCTGGGGCAGCTGAGCATCTCACCGGCGGCGCGAAACCGGGACGCGATCCGGTGTCTGCACGCGGCGGGGTATGACGCGCTGGCCCGCGTGACCCTGGCGATCGACCTCAATCGGAAGGGTTCGGTCTGGCAGGACGGCATCGACCTGCATGATCTTCGATTCCGATACTGACGGTTCGGCCCGACTAGCAGCTCGCCGCCCATCCCGCCAGGGCTGTGGATGGATTCTCCCGGTTATCCACAGCCGAAATTCGTCGTTCACCCGCGGCCGGATCGCCGCCAGGCTGATGTGCATGGCTTCCCGAATGCGCCTGCGCGGCCCTGCCGAACTCCTCTCGGCCATGCCCTATCTCATGGGCTTCCACCCCTCCGACAGCCTCGTCGCCCTCGGCCTGCGCGGCTCGGGGCTGCACCTGCAGCTGCGCGGCGACCTGCCCGACGACGGCGACGCGGGTGCGGTCCTGGCCGAGCACTACGCCCACCTCTTCCGCAGCAACGGCATCGACGGCGCCCTGCTGATCGGATACGGCCCACCCGGCCGGGCCGAGCCGTTCCTGCGGGCGGTCGGCGCCGCGCTGGCCGGCTGCGGCATCGTCATCCTCGACATGCTGCGCACGCACGACGGCCGCTACTGGTCGCTGCTGTGCGACGCGCCGGGCTGCTGCCCGCCAGAGGGCCGGCCGTTCGACCCCGAGACGTCGATCGTTGCCGCGGAGGCCACGCTCGCCGGGCTCGTCGCGCTGCCCGACCGCGACGCGGTGGCGGCCCGGTTCGCGGGCCCGACCGGCCCGGCACTCGCGGCCATGGAAGAGGCCGGCAACCGCGCCAACCTGCGCGTCCTGCGCCTGGTCACCGGCCGCGACGCCGCCGGCGTCCGCGCGGCCGTGGTGGGCGCGGGCCGGGCCGCGCTCGAGGCGGCGCTCGCCCGCTACGCCGCGGGCCGCCGGCTGACCGACGACGAGGTGGCGTGGCTGCAGGTCCTGCTGCACGTGGTCGCCTTCCGTGACCGCGTCTGGGAGCGCCTCGACCGGGACGTGCGCCGCGGCGGCGCCGGCGCGGAGCACCACCGCCTGCTGTGGACCGATCTGGTGCGCCGCTGCGAGCCGTGCTCGGTGGCGCCGGCGGCGACGCTGTTGTCCTACCTGAGCTGGCGCGACGGCAACGGCCTGCACGCGTCGATCGCGCTCGACCGGGCGCTGGACGCCGATCCGGACTACTCCGCCGCTGGCCTGATGGCGGAGATCCTGGGCCGCGGCCTGTCCCCGGCGCAGGTGCCGGCCATCTCGCGGGACCGACGGCGCCGCCCGCCGGGAAGGCCGCGTCGCTCCGCGGCCCGCCCTGGCCGCGGCACCCTGCCGACCCGCCCCGGCCGCGCCGCTCCCGACCGCCGCGAGGCGCCGGGCCCGGACGCCGGCCCGGCAACGGGACCGGTCGGGGACTGCGGGCCGGGCAACGCGGGGGAGCGGCTCAATGGGCCGGAGCGGGGCGGGCCGTCGGGAGGAGGCGGTCGGGCGGGGCAGCCTGGACACCCTGGACGCGATGCGCGCCGGAGTAGACGTTGAAGGTCGGGCCGCGCAGGAAGCCGACCAGGGTGAGGCCGGCCTCGGTCGCCAGGTCGACGGCGAGCGTGCTCGGCGCGGACACCGCGGCGAGCACCGGGATGCCGGCCATCCACGCCTTCTGGCAGAGCTCGAAGCTCGTTCGGCCGCTCACCATCAGCACGTGGCCGGCGAGGGGGAGGCGCTCGTGGCGCACCGCCCAGCCGACGACCTTGTCGACCGCGTTGTGCCTGCCCACGTCCTCGCGCAGGCAGACCAGGTCGCCGTCCGGGGTGAACAGGCCCGCCGCGTGCAGCCCGCCGGTCGTATCGAACGCGCGCTGCCTGCGGCGCAGGGCGTCGGGCAGCGCGGCGAGCACGGCGGGCGCCACGGTGACCGGGTCGGCGCCGACGTCGAACGTCGACCGGGTGCGCACCGCCTCGATGCTCGCCTTGCCGCAGACCCCGCAGGAGGAGGTGGTGTAGAAGTTCCGGGCCGCCGGCCCGCCGTCCGGCGCCGGCACGCCGGGGTCGAGCCTGACGTCCACGACGTTGTATGAGTTGGGCTCCTCGTCGCCGGAGCACAGCTTGGCCGTGAGCACGTCCGAGGTCCGCCGGATGACGCCCTCGGTGAGCAGGAAGCCGATGGCCAGGTCGAGGTCGTCCCCGGGCGTGCGCATGGTGACCGCGAGCGGACCTCCGACGCGGATCTCGAGTGGCTCCTCCGCGGCGAGCGAGTCGGGCCCGACCCGCGTCTGCACAACCACCGCGTGCGTCCCGCCGTGGGCGGCGGGCGTTGCGGCGTGCGGTTCGGCTCGTGCTTGACCGGGCGCTGTGTCCGTTTTGCTGGGTGTTGTGAGTGGTTCGTTTTGCGGTGCTGGCGTTGCGGGGGGCGGGGTGATGGTGACGCGGACGATGGTGCGGCGTTGCGTGACGCGGCCCATGGTGCCGCCCTTCTGCCGGAGCGTGTTTCGGTTTCCGCTCGACGGTAGGTTCTGCATGTGCGCGACGGCCACCTGGACCCGGCGCCCGCGCGACTCGCGGCAGTGATTCTCGCGGGTGGGCGGGCGCGACGGCTCGGCGGCCGGGACAAGCCGATGGTGGCCGTCGGCGGGGTGCCGATGCTCCACCGCGTGCTGGCCGCGGTGACCGAGGTGGGCGCGGCGCCCCGGGTCGTCGTCGGGCCGGGGCGGGAGGGGCTGCCCGGCGACGTGCGGGTCGTGCGGGAGGAGCCGGCCGGGGGCGGGCCCGTCGCCGCGGCCGCTGCCGGGCTCGCGGAGCTCGGTGCCCTGGTGCGTCCTGTGCCACCTCGGGGCGATCGGGCCGTTGTTCCCCGGTTGGTGGCCCTGCTCGCGGCGGATCTGCCGCTGCTTACGGGCAAGAGCATCGAGATGCTGGCGCGGGCCGTGGACGAGGGCGGCGTCGAGGGGGCGGTGTTCCTCGACGGGGAGGGGCGGCGGCAGCTGCTGTGCGGCGTCTGGCGGACCTCCGCCCTGGCGGAGACGATCGCCCGGCACGGCGTGGTGGAAGGGGCCTCGCTGCGCGCGCTCGTCGCGGGGCTCGATGTGCGGGAAGTGCGGTGGGAACGGCCGCAGCCGCCCTACTTCGACTGCGATACCGAGGAAGATCTGCGAAGGATGGACGCGAGTGAGTGACGACGTGCTGGAGCGCTGGCTGGTCGAGGCCGCCGGCGTGCTCGGGGTCGAGGCGCCCGACGCGGCGGCTCGGGCGGCGGTGCTCGACCTTGCCCGGGACGTGGCGCACAACGTCGCCCGGCCGGGGGCGCCGCTGACGGCGTTCCTGCTGGGGGTGGCCGTGGGGCGCGGGGCGGACCTGCAGCGTTCGCGGGAGGAGCTGAGCCGGCTGGCCACCCCTTCCGAGTGAGCGATCGACTCTGGATAGGGTGATGGCGGGGGATAGGGAGGCGATCATGGCTGGTGAGCGGGACGACGCCGCGTCGTTTGAAAACGCGTTGTTCGATGACGAGGACCCCGCGGGCGGCAACCTTAAGGAGAAGGTCGCTGAGGCCTGGCGGGACTTCGCGCGGCACCTCGTGGACGGGCTGCGCGACCTCTCGGCCGGCACCACGCTCGACCTGACCCTGGACCCCACCGCCTCGGGCACCGGCGATGCGGTGTACTCGATCCAGGTGACCGGCGAGGACGGCGATCAGCTCGCGGCGACCGCGGTGAGCAACGCGGACCTGCCCGCCGCGTATCGGCTCGACCGCAACGTCATCGCGGAGATCGTGGCGCTCGGCTGGTCTCCGCCGGGGGTCGTGGCCGGGTCGGGGGAGTCGTTCGGGCTGCGGGTCGGCAAGGGCGACTCGGCGCAGCTGAGCCGCCTGATCACCCGCACCCTGCGGGACATCTACGGCGCGCCGCACCCGGCGTTTCTCACCTACCTGGCGCACGACGGCGAGGGGCGGGTCGCTGCGGTGCCGGCCCTCGGGGTCGCGCGGTCGATCGCGTCGCTGGTCGACGCCGACGGGGACGGGGTCGTCGACGCGGTCCAGCCCGGGACGGACGACGCCCTCGCCGAGCTCGCGGAGCAGACCGAGGACCTCGCGCTGTATGACAAGGTCATCACCGTCGTCGCCCGGCTGATGAAGACCACGCCCGAAGAGCTGCCGATCGACCCCGACGGGGACATCGGCATCCGGTCCGGCTCGGCGATGGTGTTCGTGCGCGTGCGCGACAACCCGCCGCTGGTCGACGTGTTCTCGCCGATCCTCACGGAGGTCGAGCCGACCGAGCGGCTTTACGTGAAGCTGTCCGAGCTGACCAACCGGATGCCGATCGGCCGGCTGTATTGCACCAACGACACCGTCTGGGCCAGCGTCCCGGTGTTCGGGCGCGACTTTCAGGCCACGCACCTCATGCTCGCCGTGCAGGTGATGACCGGGCTGGCCGACGAGCTCGACGACCGGCTGCACGGCGAGTTCGGCGGGAAGCGGTTCTTCGGCGAGGGCGACAAGCCGAAGCAGGCCATCACCGGCGACAGCGAGCGCACCGGGATGTATCTCTAAGACAAGGAAGCATCAGGCAGGCGGCGGCGGTGGGGTCACCGCCGCTCCCGAGTCTGTAAGCATTCGCGGTGCGAGGGTCTCCACCAGCCGGGACAGGACGATCATGCTGCGCGTGGAGGTCACGAACGGCTCGGCGCGCAGCTTCTCCAGCGCCTCCTCCAGCCCGGCCATGTCCATCGCCCGCAGGTGGACGAGCGCGTCGGCCTCGCCGGAGACCGTGTAGGCCCCCACGACCGCCGGGTGGCGCTTGGCCGCCGCGCGGATCTGCTGCGGCGAGGTGCGGCCGGTGCAGAACAGCTCGACGAACGCCTCGGTGGTCCATCCGACCGCGCCGGGGTCGATGAGGGCCGTATAGCCGCGGATCACTCCGCTGGATCGGAGCCGGTCGACGCGCCGCTTGACCGCCGGGGCGGACAGCGCGACCTTCTCGCCGATCTCCGCATACGAAGAACGGGCGTCCTCCTGCAAAAGCGCAATGATTCGCTGATCAAGCGCGTCGAGTCGCAACGAATCCCTCCTCGAAAGCAACTATTCTCGCTGTTTTGCGCACCACAGGGTATCTACCGTTTGATGTCGTGACGCGGTCGTACCTGATGTCGCCACCCGAGCACTTCGTGGTGGAGTACGCGATCAATCCCTGGATGGACACCAACACTGCGGTGGACACCGAGCTGGCGGTGAAGCAGTGGGAGGGCCTGCGTGAGACGCTGCTCCGCCTCGGCCATGAGGTCCACGTGCTGACGCCGGAGATCGGCCTGCCGGACATGGTCTACGCGGCCAACGGCGCGTTCTCGGTCGACGGCGTCGTGTACGGCGCGCGGTTCAAGTACCCGCAGCGCACGGCCGAGGCCGCCGCCCATCGTCGCTTCTACGACACGCTCGGCTGGCGGTTCGTCACGCCAGGCGAGACCAACGAAGGCGAGGGCGACTTCACCTACCTGCCCGCGGCGCTCGGCGGACTGGTGCTGGCCGGCCACGGCTTCCGCACCGAGGTCGCCGCGCACGCCGAGGCTCAGGAGGCGCTGGGCCGGCCGGTGGTCTCGCTGCGACTGGTCGACCCGCGCTTCTATCACCTCGACGTGGCGCTCGCGCCGCTGGACGACGAGAACATCGCGTACTACCCGGGCGCGTTCTCCGAGTCGTCGCGCCGTGTGCTGCGGCAGTTGTTCCCGTCGGCGATCATCGCCACCGAGGACGACACGCTCGCGTTCGGCCTCAACCTCGTCTCCGACGGCCGCAACGTGGTGCTGAGCGGCGAGGCGACGGCGCTCGCGGCGCGGCTGCGGGAGGCGGGCTACACGCCGGTACCGGTGGAGCTCACGGAGCTCAAGAAGGGCGGCGGCAGCGTGAAGTGCTGCGTCGCCGAGTTGCGCGGCTAGATCGAAACATCCGAGAAGCCCGGCGACCGTGATCGCCGGGCTTCGTGTTCGGCTCGTCTTGTGAGCCGTCGTTACGCCGATTGGACCACGATCCACTTCGCGGTGAACGTGGCGGCGGCCGGGGACCCACCGGGCTGCCCGCCGCTCACCGGCGCGGTGCCGGCCACGGACAACTGGGCGCCTGTCTTCAGCGCGCCCGGCTGCAGCGTGTGCCGCTTGTCATACACCCTGACGCCGTTGTTCAGCGTCCACGTCCGCGTGAAGCCGTCCGACGACTTGACCGTCACCGCCGTGGACGTCAGGTTCGTCGCCGCGCCCCGCTGCATGGCCACCCGGACCGGCCCCTTCGTGGTCTGCACGATCCCCTCGCCGTGCAGCACACCCTGGAGCATGTCGTGGTGGGATGGCGCTTCCGGCGTGGTTGCGGGGGTTGGGGTGGGTTGTGCCACCGCCGCTGCGGGCGGTAATGCGCCGACGAACGTCAGTGCCACCGCGCCGCAAAGTAAGCCTATCCGCGAGCGTCTCATCGGGTACCTCCTCGGAATCGGGCCGACTGGCCCAACTACCTCGGCTCCCGTGCGGCAAACCTGACATAAGGAGCGCTGGATCTATACCAGGCGGAGCTCGGGGCGGGCCGTCACGTGCCGGACGGTCTGGCGAGCCGGCTCCATCACGCCCCACGGCGTGCGGAACGCCTGCCGGAGGACCTCGTCGAGGCGCCACATCTCGGCGGTACCGCACAGGCGCACCCAGAAGTTCTCGCGCACCCCGTCGATCGCGGTGAGGCCGAGCTGGATGCCGGTGCGGTCGGGCTCGGGCGTCCAAGTGACGTCGGCGAGCTGGTGCAGGTCGGCGTTGAGGTGGAGGCTCACGCGGCGCAGTACCGCGGATTCGCTCGTGACGACCAGCCGGCCGCGGGTCAGCATCAGCACGTTGCGGCGCCGCCCTCGCGTGGTGCAGCGGGCTACGACGGCGACCGCGTCGCGGTCCCCGGCGCAGCGGCGCAGCACGTGGACGTGCCGCGCGACCATGCTGCCCGATAGCTTCGCCAGCGCTGTGGCCGGCGGGAACGTCCGCGAGAAGGTGTCCAGCGCTTCCATGCCGTGCGCAACGACCCGCCACGCGGAGTGACACGCATTTCCGGCACCGATCTCGCGACCGCGGCATCCCGACACTCCCACGATGTCCGGATCAGGCCTGGTTGCGGCCGCGAGATCGGCGCACAGAGGGTGCGACGCCGACGCACCCGGGAGTTAAGCCTGCATGCCTTATCGCTCTTTGACCTATGGCCAAGATCGTGGTGCGGGCCGCCCGCCGGCGGTCCGGCTTCCCGGTGACCCGCCGGGAAGCCGGACCGTCGAGTGTGAGGGCCCGCCCGGGCGGTCGCCGGGCGCAGTGACCCGACGGAGTGGCCCGTCGGGTCCGGCGACCGACCGGGCGGGCGACTGAGACGAGCGCAGGCGCGGAGCACGAACGCCCGAGTCAAGAAGCCCGGTCACATCAGCGCCGGGTCAGGAGGCCGACGGGCGCGGGCTCGGCTTCAGCGGCGCGCACACCTGCATCGCCGCTTCGACCTTTGCGTCCGCGGTGTCCAGCTGGTCCGTCGGGCCGGTCACGGTGACGCCGTGCTCGTTGAGGCAGTTACGGTACGCCGCGTCGCGGCCACCCCCGCCACCGTTGCCGCCGCCCGGGAACGCCGTCGGGCGCAGCGACTCACACGCCTTCTGTGCCTTCTCCCAGGTCTGCTGGTCGACGCCGCTCGGGGCGACCGAGCCGTAGAAGCCGCCGGGGCCGCCGCGGAAGGTGCTGTCGCCCGACGGGCGTGGCGCGCCGGACGGGCGCGCCTGGCCAGAGCGATGACCGGACGGGCGGACCGTCGGGCGGTTCGACGCGTTGAACTGCGGGAGGTCGACGCCGTTGTCGCGCAAGCACGACGCGTAGCCGCTGCCGCCGGACGCACCCGCGGCGGCCGGGGCCTTGTCGTCGGAGGAGCCGCAGGCGGCGGCGAAGAGGGCCACCGCGGCGAGCGCGAGTGCGGCGCCGCCGATCCGCTTGTTCATCACCCGTGTGATGCAACGGCGCGAACCTCGACGCGAAGTCGACCGAACCTCAAAATTGCCTCACAACCGGCGGGGGTGATCCGCCGGGGTATGCGGTGAATTGCCCGGCCGCCCACCCGACCGCCCACCCTGCCGCCGGCTCTCAGCGAACTTTGAGGTCCGGCCTAGGTAGCCGGGAGGAGAACCGGCTGAACTACTGAGCCATGAAGGTCTGGTGGCTGGCTGGAGGCACCGCCGTGCTCGCGGCCGCGGCCGTGACGGCGGTCGTGCTGACCGGCGATGACAAGCCGGCACCGGTGAAGATCAGCACGGTGAAGGTGGCGCGTGGTCAGGTGACCAGCACGGTGTCCGCCTCCGGCGCGGTGCAGGCGCAGGTGAGCCGCAGCCTCGGCTTCACGTCGAACGGCACGCTCACCGAGCTCAACGTCAAGCCCGGCGACGTGGTCACCGAGGGGGCGGTGCTCGCGAAGATCGACGCCTCGTCCGCGCAGGACGTGGTCGACCAGGCCACACAGAACGTCTCCAGCGCCCAGGACGCGCTGGTCCGCGCCCAGCAGGCGCACGACACCGCGCTCGGCGCGCCCACCGCAAGCCCGACGCCGTCGACCGCCATCTCCCGTCCCGCCGCCAGCACCACGCCGGGCGGTGGCACCAAGAGCGGCGGCACGCAGCCGGGCACCGTGCAGGGCGGCACTGCGCAGGGCGGGGGGAGCGGGACCCAGGGCGGCTCCGGCACCCAGAACACCGCGCAGAACCGGGCCAACCAGATCCAGTCGACCAGCGACAACCTGACGAACGCCCAGCAGCGGCTCAACAACGCCCGGCTCAGCCTGACCCAGGCCAACGCCAAGCTCGCCGGCACCGTCATCACGGCGCCCGTCGGCGGCAAGATCCTCGCGGTCAGCGGCACCGTCGGCAGCCAGGCCGGCTCCAGCGTCATCACGCTGGCCGGCGCCGGTGACGTGGTCGTCAAGGCGCAGTTCACCGAGGCCGAGGTGGCCCACCTGCGGGTCGGCCAGACCGCGACGATCACGCTGCCGGACGACGTCAGCACGAAGTACGACGGGAAGGTCATGCAGATCGATCCCGCCGGCACGGTGTCCAACCGCCTCGTGCGGTACACGGCCCTGATCTCCTTCGACAAGGTGCCCGATACGCTCCTGTACGGCCAGAGCGCTACTGTCGCTGTAGTCACCGCGTCCGCAGGCGACGTGCTGTCGGTGCCCTCGACCGCCGTGCACAACGGCTACGTGACGGTGCGGGTCAACGGCAGGGACGAGGAGCGGGCCGTCGAGACCGGGCTGCGCGGCGACGTCAACACCGAGATCAAGAGCGGACTTGCCCAAGGCGACGAGATCCTGACGGCGGGTCAGTGACGATGGAGCCGATGCCTGTAACCGTGTCCCAGGCGACCGAACGCCAGCCGAAGGTCCTCGTCGTCGACGATGAGGCGAGCATCCGCGCCTTGCTGTCGGCCACGCTGCGGCTGACCGGCTTCGAGGTGCGGGTCGCGACCGGCGGGCGCGAGGCGCTGGCGGCGGCCGCGGAGTACGGCCCGGACCTCGTCGTGCTCGACGTGATGATGCCCGACCTGGACGGCTTCGAGGTCGCGCAGCGGCTGCGCACCAGCGGCCGGCCGGTGCCGGTGCTGTTCCTGACCGCGCGGGACTCGGTCGAGGATCGCATCTCCGGGCTCACGGTCGGCGCCGACGACTACGTCGCCAAGCCGTTCAGCCTCGAGGAGGTCGTGCTGCGGATCCGCGCGATCCTGCGGCGCAGCCTGGGCGAGCAGCAGCAGCTCGTCGACGGCGGGGTGCTGCGCTACGCCGACCTGGAGATGGACGAGGACGCCCACGAGGTGCACCGCGGCGGCCACCGCGTGGACCTGTCGCCGACCGAGTTCAACCTGCTGCGATATCTGCTGACCAACGCCGGCCGCGTGGTCAGCAAGGCGCAGATTCTCGACCGCGTCTGGAACTACGACTTCGGCGGCGACGGCCGGATCGTCGAGTCCTACGTGTACTACCTGCGTCGCAAGATCGACAAGTGGGACCCGCCGCTGATCCACACCGTGCGCGGAGTCGGCTACGCGCTGCGATTGCCGAGACCCGAGGCGTGACGACGCGGCCCTCACTGCGGCCCTGGAGACAATGGACGGTCCGCACCAGGATCGTCGTCTCCGTCGTGTCGATCGCCGCGGTAGCCCTGATCGTCGCCAATGTCATCGGCGTGCTGCTGCTCAATTGGTACCTCATGCAGCGCGTCGACCAGCAGCTCATGGTTTCGCCGCGCGGGCGGCCGTCCAGCGGCGCGACGCAGAACAAGCGGCCCGAGGGCGTGTTCTCACCCGGCCCCGACTTCCAGATCTACCGCTTCAACGCCGACGGCGGGCTGGAGAACGGCGAGACACCGTTGGTCGACCCCAGGCTGTTCGGCGACATCAAGGAGCGCGCGGCGCGCCCCGAGCCGTTCACCGTCGACGGGCCGAAGGCGCAGTGGCGGGTCCGGGTCTTCGCGTCGCCGAACGGGACCGGCTACTTGGCGTTCGCCATCTCCCTCGCCGACGTCGGGGCGACGCGGGAGCAGATGGTCCAGTACACCTCCGGGATCAGCGCGGCGCTGCTGATCCTCGTCGGCCTCGCCACCGCGACGCTGGTGCGCGTCGGGCTGGCGCCACTGACCCGGATGGAGGAGGCCGCGGCCGACATCGCCGCCGGCAACCTGTCCCGGCGCGTCGACGACGCCGATCCGCACACCGAGTCGGGGCGGCTCGGCATCGCGCTCAACACGATGATGACCCGCATCGAGGGGGCGGTCGACGAGAGCGCCGCGTCGCAGCGGCGGCTCCGGCAGTTCCTCGCCGACGCCGCGCACGAGCTGCGGACGCCGCTCACCAGCGTTCAGGGGTTCGCCGAGTTGTACCGCCGGGGCGGCGCCCCGCCGGGCCCGGCCCTCGACGAGGCGATGGAGTGCATCGACGCCGAGGTCAGCCGGATGCGCCTGCTCGTCAACGACCTGCTGACCCTGGCCCGGCTCGACGAGGAGCGCCCGCTGCAGCAGCACCCCGTCGACCTGCTCGCCGTCGCCGCCGACTCGGTGCGCGACGCGCACGTGCGGGTGCCGACCCGGTTTGTGCAACTCGCCGCGCTCGACGAGCGCTCGGTGACCTTCGAGCCGGTGACCGTGGAGGGCGACGAGGCGCGCCTGCGCCAGGTCGTGGCCAACCTGATCAGCAACGCGCTGCAGCACACGCCGGAGGACACCCGGATCGTGGTGCGGGTCGGGCGGGCCGGGCCGGCGAAGATGCTGCCGATCGCAACGGTCGGCGCCCCGCTGTCCGGCGATGTCCCGCTGGGCGCCATCGAGGTCACCGACACCGGACCCGGGATGCGGCCGGAGGACGCGGTGCGCGTCTTCGAGCGGCTGTACCGCGCGGAGAGCTCCCGCTCGCGGCGGACCGGCGGCGCCGGCCTCGGGCTGTCGATCGTCGCCTCGATCGTGCAAGCGCACCGCGGGCGCGTCGAGCTGTGGACCGCGCCCGGGCAGGGTGCGACGTTCCGCGTGCTGCTGCCCGCCCTCGACATGCCGGAGTTCGACGACGGTGACGAGGAGGAGGACTACGCCGCCGACGAGGCGGACATCGAACTCGGTGACGCCACGGACGAATCCGTTGAAATGCGGGCAACCGGATTCCGAGGGAACTCCGAGGTTCGCTGAGGGTCGCTCCGAGCGACGCCCACGACGATTCCCCTCATGCGTTTGTCGCTGCCGTCTCCGAGTCGGCCACGGCTCAACTCCGTGACCCTCGTGAACGCCGTGCTCGTGCTCGTCGCGGCCGGCGGCGCCTTCTGGGCGTACCAGATCATCAGCGGACCGGCCGCCAGCGCGGACACGGGGACGACCACCGAGCGCACCCGCCTCGTCGCCGTCACGCAGGGCACGGTCTCGCAGACCGTCTCCGCGTCCGGCTCGGTGGCGAGCGCCTCCACGGCCAACGCCAACTTCACCACCTCCGGCACCGTGACCGAGGTCGACGTGAAGGTCGGCGATGTCGTCACCAAGGGCCAGACGCTGGCGAAGGTCGACCCGGCCGCCGCGCAGGCCGCGCTGGACACCGCGAAGGCCAATCTCAACGCCGCGAAGGCCGCGCTGACCCGCGATCGCAACAACAACGCCGACGACGCCACGATCGCCTCCGCGGACGCGCAGGTCGCCACCGCGCAGGCCAACGTCTCCTCGGCGCAGGCGACGGTCAACGGCACGGTGCTGACGGCGCCGATCGCCGGCACCGTCACCGCCGTCAACGGCGCGGTCGGCTCGTCGTCGTCCGGCTCGTCCTCGTCGGGTGGTGGGGGCGGCAACAACCCCGCGTCCGGCTCCAGTTCCAGCTCGGGCTCCGGCAGCGGCTTCATCCAGCTGGCGGACCTGTCGAAGCTGCAGATCGACGCGAGTTTCGCCGAGGCGGACGCGACCAAGCTCAAGGCCGGCCAGACCGCCGGCATCACGTGGAGCGCGCTGAGCGGCACGCGGGCGACGGGCAAGGTCAGCACCATCTCGCCCACTGCCACGACCAGTAACAACGTCAACTCCTACGCGGTGGTGATCACGCTGGACTCCCTTCCCGACGGGGTACGGCTGGGGCAGAGCACGACCGCGGTCGTGACGGTCGCCGAGGCGCAGGACGTGTTGCGTATCCCGAGCACGGCGCTGCGCACCGCCGGCGGCCAGCGCACGGTCACGGTGCGGGTCAACGGGCAGAACGAGGAGCGGCAGGTCGAGGTCGGCATCACCGGCGGCGGCTTCGTGGAGGTCAAGTCGGGGCTGCAGGCCGGCGACCAGGTCGTGATCACCACGAGGACGACCACGTCGACCACGGGCCCCAACACCCAGCAGTTCCCCGGCGGCGGCAACTTCCCGGGCGGCGGCGGCAACTTCCCCGGTGGTGGCGGCGTGGTCCGTAGGGGCAACTGACGTGAGCATCCAGATGATCGCCGAGGCGGATGCCTGGCCGGGGCCGGCCGTGCGGCCGGTGCTCGACATCCGCGACGTCAAGAAGATCTACGGGCAGGGCGAGACCGAGGTGCACGCCCTGCGGGGCGTGACGCTCACCGTCGAGCGCGGCGACTACGTCGCGATCATGGGCTCGTCCGGCTCCGGCAAGTCGACGCTGATGAACATCCTGGGTTGCCTCGACATCCCGACGACCGGACGGTATCTCCTCGACGGCGTCGACGTCAGCCGGCTCACCGACCGCCAGCTCGCCCTGGTGCGCAACCGGCGGATCGGGTTCGTGTTCCAGGCGTTCAACCTCATCGCCCGCACCACCGCGCTGGCCAACGTGGAGCTGCCGCTCGCCTACGCCGGCGTGAAGGCGGCCGAGCGGCGCCGCAGGGCCCGGGCGGCGCTGGGCATGGTCGGCCTGGCCGAGCGCGAGGACCACGAGCCCAACCAGCTCTCCGGCGGCCAGCAGCAGCGCGTCGCGGTCGCCCGGGCGCTGGTCACCGCGCCGGCCCTGGTGCTTGCCGACGAGCCGACCGGCAACCTCGATACCCAGTCCACCAACGACGTGCTGGCCGTGTTCGACCGGCTCAGCCACTCGGGCCGGACCATCGTGCTGATCACCCACGAGCCGGACGTCGCGGAGCGCGCGAAGCGACTGATCAGGCTGGTCGACGGACGCATCGTCCAGGATGAGCGGCTGAAGTGAACATCTTCGAGACCGTCCGCTTCGCGCTGCGCGCGATCACCTCGAACAAGCTCCGCTCCAGCCTCACCGTGCTGGGCATCCTCATCGGCGTGGCGGCCGTCATCCTGCTCGTCGCGGTCGGCAACGGCTCCGCGCAGGCGGTGCAGAAGCAGATCGAGTCGCTGGGCACCAACACGCTGACCGTGACGGCCGGCGCCGGCGGCGGGGCTCGGGGGGCCGCCTCGACGCAGAACACCGCGCTGAGCATGGACCTCGTGCCGGCGCTGCAGGACAAGGACGAGGCGCCGCACGTCAAGAGCGTGTCGCCGGTGGTCAGCGGGTCGCAGTCGGCGACCTACGAGGGCACCGACCACACCATCACGCAGTTCGTCGGTACCTATCCCGGATATGTCGGCGCGTCCAACTTCAAGATCGCCAAGGGTGCGCTGTTCACCGACGACGACGTCAAGGAGTCCCGCAAGGTCGTCGTGATCGGCTCGACCGTCGCCGAGGAGCTCTTCGGCACCGTCGACCCGCTGTCCAAGCAGATCACCGTCTCCGGCAAGCTCTTCACGGTCGTCGGGGTGCTCGCCGAGAAGGGCGGCAGCGGCTTCAACGACCCCAACGACGTGGCCATGGCGCCGGTGAGCGCGGTGCAGGAGTCGCTGACCGGGTACGGCTCGCTCAATCAGCTCCTCGTGCAGGCCACCTCGCCGGACGCGGTCGCCGAGGCGCAGGCGGAGATCACGGCGATCCTCAACGAGAAGCTCAACGTCAGCGGCTCGGCGACGACCTCCGCGTACCGAATCCTCAATCAGTCGCAGCTGCTCGAGACCCGGGCGAACACCGCGCAGACGTTCACGCTGCTGCTCGGGGCCGTCGCCGGGATCAGCCTCCTGGTCGGCGGGATCGGCATCACCAACATCATGATGGTGACGGTGACCGAGCGGACCCGTGAGATCGGCATCCGCAAGGCGCTCGGCGCCCCGAAGCGCACCATCCTCACCCAGTTCCTGGTGGAGGCCACGGTGCTCTCGGTCCTCGGCGGTCTGCTCGGCGTGCTCGCCGCGATCATCGGCAGCCAGTTCACGATCGTCAGCATCAAGCCGGTCATCGTGCCGAGCTCGGTCGCCCTCGCGCTGGGCTTCTCGGTGGCGATCGGCCTGTTCTTCGGTAGCTACCCGGCCAGCCGGGCGGCGGGACTGCGCCCCATCGAGGCCCTTCGTTATGAGTGACACCAGCCTCCGTGCGGGCGGGTCCTGGCTGCGGTGCCCGACTCCCCGCGGGCGCCGCAGCCCGGTCCCACCCGCGCGGCAGTCGACGAGGAGTTTTCCGTGACCCACGCCGCTTCGCCCTTCCGCCGTGCGGAAGCGCACCCGTCGGACGACATCTCCCCGTACGGCCGTCCGCAGCACGCGGACGCCGACGCGCACCTGTCCGACGACATCTCCCCGTATGGCCGTGCGCCGCACGCGGACGCCGATGCGGACACGGAGACGCTGCCCGTGGTGCCGGGTTTCTCGGACATTTCGGAGGAGTCGGATGAGTCGGATCTGCTCGCGAATCCGGCGCTCGACGACGACCTCAACGACCGGATCTCGAAGGCCGCACCCCGGCGCCTGGCCAATCGCGCCACGTACGTCCTGGCCGGCCTGGCGCTCGTGGTCATCGGCTTCGTCGGGGGCGCCCAGGTGCAGAAGAGCTACGGCACCGCACCGGCCGCGACCGTTCCCGGCGGTGCCAACCCGGCCGCCCTGGCGAGCGCCTTCGCCAACCGCGGCAGCGGTCAAGGCTTCCCGGGCGGCGGCAACGGCACCGGGGGCGGCGGCACCCGCAGTGGCGTCACCGGCACGGTCAAGCTCGTCGACGGCACCACGGTGTACATCGAGACCCCGGACGGCGCCACGGTCATCGTGAAGACCAGTGACAAGACGACGGTTTCGACGCCCGGTGCGCTGAAGGACCTGACGGCGGGCGCCACGGTCACCGTCCAGGGGCAGACCGCCGACGGCTCGGTCACCGCCACGTCCATCACAAAGACGAAGTAGCCTCGCTTTCCTATCCTCGGCGGCGTGCGCCGCTTCGAGATCATGGATCACATCGCCGGCCTGGATCCGGGCTGGGCGCCGCCTCACCCCGCCCGAGCGCACCGCGATCGTCACCTTCTACGCCGAACTGGGCCGCCGCATGGGCGCCCCGGACCTGCCGGGCGACTACGCCGGGCTGGCCGCCTACCTGCAGCGCTGCGAGGCTGGCTTCGCCTACACCCCGGCCGGCCGCGTGTGCAGCGAGCGCACCCTGGCGATGGCCCGCGCCCGCGTCCGCCCGTGGCTGCGCCCGCTCGTCCGCCCGCTCATCGCGACCCTGCTCGCCCCGGGCACGCGCGCCGCCGTGGGGCTGCGAACGCCACCCGCGCCGGCCCGGGCCGTGGTGCTCGCCGCGCTGCGCGTGCGCCGCCGCGTCGTGCGATGGCTGCCGCCCCGCGCCGTGCCCACCACCCCGCGGACCCGCCGCGACGCGGCCGATACCGATGACGTCGCGGTGCGCGGGGCCGGACGGTAGTGGCAGCCGGGTCCGATTAGATGCCGGCGTAGGAGTGCAGGCCGCTGGCGAACAGGTTGACGCCCCACAGGTTGACCTGCATCGTCGCCCAGCCGGCCACGGCGATCCAGCTCGCCAGGCGGCGGCTCACGCTCGGGGTCGAGCGGGCGTGCAGGTAGCAGGCATACACGACCCACGCGACGAAGGACCAGACCTCCTTCGGGTCCCAGTTCCAGTAACGGCCCCACGCCGCCTCGGCCCAGATGGCGCCGGTGATGACGCCGAAGGTCCAGATCGGGAAGCCGAAGGCGTGGATGCGGAACGTCACGCGCTCCAGCGAGACGGCCTGCGGCAGGCGCGCACCCAGCGAGTACGGGAAGCGGGTCTTGCCGGCGTCGTGGCCCGAGCGGATCAGGTGCATCGCGGCGGCCACGAAGCCGACCAGGAAGATGCCCGTCGCGACCGAGGCGGCGCCGACGTGGATGACCAGCCAGTACGAGTGCAGGGCCGGGACCAGCGGGCCCTCTGGGACGTAGAGGGTCATGCCGGCAACCGACAGCAGGAGCGCGGCGACCAGCGTGACGAACAGGCCCAGGTGGCGCAGGTTGGTCCACTTGACGAGCACGACCAGCCACGCCGTCACGCCGACCAGGGCGGCGGTGATGACGAACTCGTACATGTTGCCCCACGGGGCGCGCTCCGCCGCGATGCCGCGCGTGACCAGGGTGCCCACGTGGGCCGCGTAGCCGAGCACGGTCAGCACGACCGCGGCGACGCCGGCCCGGCGTGCGCCGATCGAGCGCTCCGGCGTCTCCGCCGGGACCTCGGAGGGGGTTGCGGGGATCTCGGGGAGGTCGGCCGGGGGGAGCGAGCCGCCCGCGCCGACGCCGGCGCCGACCGGGATGGCCACGCGCGTCGCGGCGCGGGCGACCAGGCTGCGGCCGCCGAAAGCGTATTCGATCGCGTACGCCATCATCGCGAGCACGTAGCTAAAGATCGTGACGACCAGCAGTTGGTTGGACAGTGCACCCATCACACAACCTCCTCGACGTCCTCAGTCTGCGGCACCTGCTCCGGGACGCTCGTGGCAGGGGCGGTCGCGCGCACGATCTCGTCGAACTCGTCGGCGAAGCCGGGGTAGTCGCTGCGGGGCAGGCCGCCCGCCGTGACGCCGGTGGGCGAGATGCGGAAGAAGATCCGGCGGCGCTTGCCGCTCAGCGAGCCGAGCAGGCCGACCAGCAGCGCGATCGAGCCACCGAGGACGATCGGCTCGCCCGGGTCATTCCGGATCGAGAGGCTGATCCACTGGGCCGTTCCGACGAACTCGACGGTCGTGCCGTCCGGCAGGGTGCCGGTCTGGCCGGGCTTGAGCGCCATCGGGCTGCCGAACTTCGTGAGCCGGCCGGCCTCGATCTGGCGGGTGTCCAGCGTGTACACCGACAGCGGCGCGCCGGCGTCGAAGCCCAGCACCCCGGAGTACGGCTGCAGCATGATCCTCGGGTCGTTCTCGGCCGGGAAGGCCGAAGAGTTCACCGACGGGTCGGACGGCAGCGTGGGCACGTAGACGCCGGAGAACCCGATCTGCGACTTGTCGTCGCGGGTGCCGGTCTGCGGGTTGATGTTGACGTCCGGGAACGTCGCCACGCCCTGGCTCGTGAGCAGTCCGTCGCTCGGCAGGAACGGCGCCACGTTGACCGACGACTTGCCGTACTTGTCGGTGTACTTCAGGATCGGCGCGTACCCGTGGCCGAGCAGCGACACGGTCGCGCCGTCGAGCCGCAGCGGGTCGTTGACCTGCAGCACCCGCTCGCTCTCGCGGCCGTGCTGCTTCACGTTGATGTCGGCCCGGTAGCTGATCGGCTGGCCGTTGGGCAGGTAGGTCGCGGCGAACTTGTCCATGCGCAGGCAGAAGCGGGGCAGGTCGTTCTCGCCGACCTGCGCGCCCAGGGCGTGCTCGTCGTAGTTGAGCAGCGTGTTGCAGAACGCGAAGTCCTCGCCCTGCACCAGCAGGCGGTTGCCGTGCCAGCCGAACCACGAGCCATACGCGACGCCGATGAGCAGCGACAGCAGCGCGAAGTGGAAGACCAGGTTGCCGGTCTCCTTGAGGTAGCCCTTCTCGGCCGAGATCTCGGTGACGTCGCCGTCACGCCGCACGGCCGTGCGGAACCGCCGCTTCTTCAGGACCTGGCGGATGCGCTCGGCGGTCTCCGGCGTGGCCGGGCCGGGCAGCGTGGCGTGAGCCTGCAGCCGGTCGAACCGCTTCGGAGCCTTCGGCGGTACCTTCACCAGCGCCGCGATGTGCGAGCGGAACCGCGGCACGAGGCAGCCGACGAGCGAGACGAACAGCAGCAGGTAGATCGCCGAGAACCACGGCGACCCGTACACGTCGAAGAAGAAGAGCCGGTCGAGCGTCGGCCCCCACTGCTTGTGCGTGTCCAGATAGGTGCGGACCTTCTCCGGCGACACGTTGCGCTGGGGCAGCACCGAGCCGGGAATCGCCGCCACGGCGAGCAGGAACAGCAGCACGAGCGCGGTGCGCATGCTGGTCAACTGGCGCCAGGCGCGGCGGCTCACGGCCACAGCGGTGTGGTAGAGCCAGCGCATCAGATCGGCACCGATCCGGGCCCGAGGTTGGACTGCAGCGCGATCATGAGGGAACTCCAGACGCCGGTCACCAGCGCGATCCCGACCAGCACGAGCAGCGCACCGCCGACGCGGGTCACCCAGCGGCTGTTGCGGCGGATGAACTTGATGACCCCGATGAGTCGCTGGAAGCCCAGCCCGACGGCGATGAACGGGATGCCGATGCCCAGCGAGTACGCGATGGCCAGCGTGACCGCGCGCGCCTGTGAGCCGCTGGTCGAGCCGAGCGCGATCACGGCGCCGAGCGTCGGGCCCGTGCACGGCGCCCAGGACAGCGCGAACACCATGCCGAAGACCGGCGCGCCGATGAGGCCGGCCGCCGGCAGCCGCTGGATGCGCCACTGCCGCTCCAGGCCCGGCACCAGGCCCATGAAGGCCAGGCCGAGCACGATCACGGCCACGCCGGCGATCACCTCGATCAGCCGGCGGTGCAGCATCAGCGACATCGCGGCCTGGGTGGCGAGCACGATCAGGCCGACGAACACCGCGGCGAAGCCGGCGATGAACAGCCCGACGCCGGCGAGCACCCGGCCGCGGCGCTGGCCCGAGTCGAGGTCGGCGCCGGCCAGGCCGGTGACGTAGGAGAGATAGCCCGGCACCAGGGGCAGGATGCAGGGCGACAGGAAGCTGGCCAGGCCGGCCAGGACGGCGATCGCGATCGCCGCCAGCAGCGGGCCGCTCGCGGCGATCGTCCTGGCGTCGGCGAGCACGGTCGTCATGTCGGGCGCCCCGTGGTCACGACTCGGCCAGCAGGTCGCGGACGATCGGCTCGAGCAGCTTCTGGTCGACCGTGGAGCGGATGACGGCGGCGAGCCGGCCGGCCTTGTCGATCACCAGCGTGGCCGGGATCGAGTTGGGCGGCACGCTGAAGTCCAGCGCGAGCGAGGCGGACGGGTCGAAGATGCTGCCGTACGTGGGCTTGGTGTCGGCCAGGTAGGCGTTGGCCGGGCCGCGCTGGTCGCGCACGTTGACGCCGATGAAGGTGACGCCCTGGTCCTTGGTGGCGGCGAGCACCTTCTCCAGTTCGGGCGCCTCGGTGCGGCACGGCGGGCAGTTCGAGGCCCAGAAGTTCACGACCACGACCTGGCCCTTGTGCTGGGACAGGTCGAACTGGCCGCCGCCATTCATGAGCTCGCCGCGCATCGCGGGCGCGGCGACCCGGTCGGCGACCGCGATCTTGCGGCTGCCGAGCGCGTTCTTCGGCGTGCTGCCGGTGCAGGCCGCGAGGGCCAGCAGGGTCGCGGTCACCACGACGGCGGCTAGGAGGCGGCGCATCGGTCACGCCCCCTTGGCCTGTCGCGCCGAGGCCGACAGCGCGATGAGGTGGGCGGCGGGCTCGGAATACCCGATGCCGACGATCTTGGTGCCCTCGAAGTGGAAGCTGGTGAGGCTGGCCAGGGCGCACTCGCGGCGCCGTGGGTCGTGCCACAGCCGCTTCTTCTCCACGTGCCGGCGCAGCGTCCAGATGGGCAGCTGGTGCGAGACACAGACGGCCTCGTGCCCCTCCGCCGCCTCGCGAGCCGCCATCAGCGCGGCGAACATGCGTGCCGCGATCGCCGTGTAGGCCTCGCCCCAGGACGGGGTCATCGGGTCGCGCAGCACCCACCAGTTGCGCGGGTCGCGCAGCGCGCCGTCGCCCACGCTGACCCGCTTGCCCTCGAAGAAGTTGGCGCTCTCGATCAGCCGGTCGTCGATCGCGGTCGTCAGGCCGAGCTGCTCGGCGAAGGGCGCGGCGGTCTGCTGGGCGCGCTCCAGCGGGCTTGCCACCAGGTAGGTGATGTCGCGGCCGGACACCGCCTCGGCCGCGGCCTTGGCCATCTGCACACCGAGCTCGGAGAGGCGGAAGCCGGGGAGGCGGCCGTAGAGCACCTTGTCCGGGTTGTACACCTCGCCGTGGCGCAGCACGTGAACGACGGTCTTCATGCCCGCGGGGTCCCCGCCTGCGCCGCGGCCCGCGCCGCGTGGGGCAGTGCCGCCTCAAGCACCGAGAGCCCCTCGTCGTCGATCGCCGTGGAGACGAACCAGGACTCGTAAGCGCTCGGCGGGAGGTACACACCGCGGGAGAGCATCTCGTGGAAGAAGGCCCGGAACGCGCCCACGTCCTGCGTCTGCGCGTCGGCGAACGAGTGCACCGGCCGGTCGGTGAAGAAGATCGAGAACATGCTGCCGGCGGACGAAAGCACGTGCGCTACACCCGCGGCGGAAAGCGCCTCGGAGGCGAGCTTGCCGACCGTGACCGCGGTCGCGTCCAGGCGGGCGTAGACCTCCGGGGTGGCCAGGCGCAGCGTCGCAAGGCCTGCGGCACAGGCCAGCGGGTTTCCGGAGAGGGTCCCGGCCTGGTACACCGGGCCGGCCGGGGCCAGTCGCCCCATGATCTCGGCGCGCCCGCCGAACGCCGCGGCCGGCATGCCGCCGCCCATGACCTTGCCGAACGTGTACAGATCGGCGTCCACCGGCTCGAGCCCCGCCCAGCCGCCGCGGCTGACCCGGAAGCCGGTCATGACCTCGTCGAGGATGAGCAGCGCGCCGTGGCGGTGCGCGAGCTCGGCGAGCTTCGCGTTGAACCCGTCGAGCGGGGCGACGACGCCCATGTTGCCGGCCGCAGCCTCGGTGATGACCGCGGCGATCTGGTCACCGTGGGCCTCGAAGGCCGCCTCGACCGCGGCGACGTCGTTGTACGGCAGCACCAGCGTGTCGCCGGCCGCCGCGCCCGTCACGCCGGGCGAGTCGGGCAGCGCGAGCGTGGCCACCCCGGAGCCGGCCGCGACCAGCAGCGCGTCGACGTGCCCGTGGTAGCAGCCGGAGAACTTGACCACCTTTGGCCGCCCGGTGAACCCGCGCGCCAGCCGCAGGGCGCTCATCGTCGCCTCGGTGCCGGAGTTGACCAGGCGCACCTGCTCGACGGGCGTGCGCGCGACGATCTCCTCGGCGAGCGCGACCTCGCCGGGCGTCGGCGTGCCGAAGCTGGTGCCGCGCGCGGCCGCGGCGGTGATCGCCGCGACGACCTCGGGGTGCGCGTGGCCGAGGATCAGCGGCCCCCACGAGCAGACCAGGTCGAGGTAGCGCCGGTCGTCGGCGTCGGTGAGCCAGCAGCCGGAGCCGCTGACCATGAAGCGCGGGGTGCCCCCGACCGCCCGGAAGGCACGGACAGGTGAATTCACCCCACCCGGCACGATGGCCTGGGCACGGTCGAACAGGGCCTGGGATGCCGGCGCGTCACCCGCGTGCGGGCCGAGACCGGCGGCGTCAAAATCGGTCACAGCCTGCTCATTCTGACAGCCTCGCCGGACCAGCTCCGCGCGGCCCTCGGGCCCGTGTGCCCGAGACCACTTCCGGGCCGGTCGGATATAGGCTGTGGCGGTGGATCGCCCCGATCTCCGCGTCTCCGTAGTCCGCGCCCCGACCGAAACCGTGGTGTCGCTGACCGGCGAGATCGACATGTCGACGGTGCCGCGGCTGGCCGCGGCCGTGAGCGAGGTGCTGAACGAGCCCCCGGCGCGGGTCGTGCTGGACATGGCCGGGGTGACATTCTGCGATTCGCAGGGGCTCGGGACGCTGGTGGTGCTCAGCCGGAAGGCGACGCTGACGCAGAGCTACCTGGTGCTGGTCAACGTGGGCGCGTTCCTGATTCGCGTCCTGGACATCACCGGCCTGCGCAACGCGCTGATGATCCAAGAGGCGTAGCGCCGCGTGCCTGGCGGCGGGCGGTCAGAGCTTGCCTCGGGCCTTCGCCAGGGCGGCCATCGCCCTCTCGACCTGCTCACGGCCCAGCTCGCCGTCCGCGGCCAAGGCGCCCCTCAGCAGCGCGGTCGCCTCGTCGAGGGCCACGCCGGCATGGCGCAGCTCCGCCTCGCGCGTGCGGACCAGCTCCGACTGGGCGGCCAGCTGCTGTGTCATCGTCCAGAGCTCGACGAAGACGGAGACCTTCGCACGCAGTACCCACGGATCGAACGGCTTGGTCAGATAGTCCACGGCGCCGGCGGCGTAGCCGCGTAGCGCGAGATGCGAGTCCCGGTCCGCGGCGGTGAGGAAGATGATCGGCACGTGGCGCGTACGCTCGCGGCGCTTGATGTGCTGGGCCGTCTCGAAGCCGTCCATCGTGGGCATCTGGGCGTCGAGGAGGATCAGTGCGAAGTCGTCGACGAGCAGGCACTTGAGCGCGTCCTCGCCGCTGTCGGCGCCGACGGTCTGCACCGGCAGGCCCTGCAGGATCGCCTCCAGGGCCAGCAGGTTGTCCCGCCGGTCGTCGACGAGCAGCACCTTCGCCGGCCGATCCGGTCCAGTCAAGGATGCCGCTCCCTTCGCGGAGTTCTCCCGTGTCGTCTGAGGCAACCTACACCGCCCGACCCTCTCCATTTACCCAAGCGGCCATCACGTCAAGCAGCTCGTCGAGGTCGACCGGCTTGGTGATGTAGTCGCTCGCGCCCGCGGCGAGCGAGGACTCCCGGTCGCCGGGCATGGCCTTCGCGGTCAGGAAGACCACCGGCAGGTCGGCGAATCGGCGGTTGCGGCGGATCGCGCGGGTCGTCTCGTTGCCGTCCTGGTCGGGCATCATCGCGTCCATCAGCACGATGTTCACGCCGGGGTGCTCGGAGAGGATCCGCACGCCGTCGGTGCCGTTGTCTGCGTACAGCACCGTCATCCCGTGCAGCTCGAGCGCGCTGGTCAGGGCGAACACGTTGCGCACGTCGTCGTCGACGATGAGCACCGTGGCGCCGTCGAGCTGGTGGGCCGCGGCCGTGGGGCGGCGCTCCGCCGCCGGCAGCGAGCGCAGCATCGGCGCGGCGGCGGACAGCTGACGGGCGGCCGGCGGCGGGGACTGCGGCTGGGCCGGGACCGGGTGGATGGCCGGCATCACCTCGGTCGCGATGACGTCCGGCAGGTACAGCGTGAAGATGGCCCCGCTCCCGAGCTCGGACGTCACGCCGATCGCGCCGCCGAGAAGGCGGGCCAGCTCGCGGCTGATCGACAGGCCGAGACCCGTGCCGCCGTACTTGCGGCTCGTCGTTCCGTCCGCCTGCTGGAACGCCTCGAAGATCAGCGCCACCTTGTCGTCGGAGATGCCGATGCCGGTGTCGCAGACCGCGAACTGGATCACGCGACGGGCGCCGGCCAGCGTCGGCGCGGAGAAGGCGAGCCCGGCGGGCGCGACCCCGATGGTCAGCGTCACCGAGCCGTGGTCGGTGAACTTCACCGCGTTGGAGACCAGGTTGCGCAGGATCTGCTGCAGCCGCTGCGGGTCGGTGACGATCGCCGGTGGCAGCGCGGGATCGGCCACCACGGTGAAGTCGAGGCCCTTGTCCTCGGCCTGCGGGGCGAAGGCCTGCTCGACGTACGCCCGGATGTCCTCGAACGAGACCTCGCCCGGCTCGACGTCCATCCGGCCGGCCTCGATCTTCGACAGGTCCAGGATGTCGTCGATCAGCGCCAGCAGGTCGGAGCCGGCGTTGTGGATGGTCGCGGCGAACTCGATCTGCCGGGCGGTCAGGTTGTCGTCCGGGTTGTCGGCGAGCAGGCGGGACAGTAGCAGCATCGAATTGAGCGGGGTCCGCAGCTCGTGGCTCATGTTGGCCAGGAACTCCGACTTGTACTGCGAGGCCTGCGCGAGCTGCTGCGCCTTTTCCTCCAGGCCGAGGCGCGCCATCTCGATCTCGCGGTTCTGCTTCTCGATGTTGCCCTTCTGCTCCGACAGCAGCGTCGCCTTCTCCTCTAGCTCGGCGTTGGTGCGCTGCAGCTCCGCCGACTGGTCCTGCAGCTCGAGGGCCAGCCGCTGGGATTGCGACAGCAGCTCCTCGGTGCGCCGGTTGGCGAGGATCGTCCTGAGCGCCACGCCGATCGTGACCACGAGCCGGTCGAGGAACGCCAGGTGCAGGTCGCTGAACGGCGACACGCTGCCGAACTCGATCACGCCGAGCGGCTCGCCCTCGAACAGCACGGGCAGCACGACCAGGTCGGCCGGCGGGGTCTCGGCGAGGCCGGAGCGCACGAGCAGCCGGCTGTCCGGCGTGGCCGTCACGCGGATCGCCCGGCGCGACAGCGACGCCTGGCCGATCAGGCCCTCGCCGGGGACGAAGCTGATGTCGGTGCCGGGGGCCACGAAGCCGTACGACGCCTCAAGGCGCAGCCGCAGCCCACTCGCGGCGTCGGTGCCGGACAGGAAGAACGTGCCGATCTGGGCGTCGACCAGGGGCGTCACCTCGGCCATGATCATGCGGCAGACCTCGCCGAGGTCGCGCTGGCCCTGCAGCAGGCCGCCGACGCGGGCCAGGTTGGAGTCGAGCCAGCCCTGCTCGGCGTTCTTCTTGGTGGTCTCGCGCAGGGTCACGATCATCTGGTTGATGTTGTCCTTGAGCTCGGCCACCTCGCCGAGCGCCTCGACCGCGATCCGCTGGGTCAGGTCGCCGCGGGTCACCGCCGTGGACACCTGCGAGATGGCGCGCAGCTGGGTGGTCAGCGTCGAGGCGAGCTGGTTGACGTTTTCGGTGAGGTCGCGCCAGGTGCCGGACACGCCCTTCACCTGGGCCTGGCCGCCGAGCTTGCCCTCCGAGCCGACCTCGCGGGCGACGCGGGTGACCTCGTCGGCGAAGGAGGAGAGCTGGTCGACCATGGTGTTGACCGTGTTCTTGAGCTCGAGGATCTCGCCGTGCGCGTCGACGGTGATCTTCTGCGACAGGTCGCCGCGGGCCACCGCCGTGGTCACCTGCGCGATGTTGCGGACCTGGCTGGTGAGGTTGGACGCCATCGAGTTGACGTTGTCGGTGAGGTCGCGCCAGGTGCCGGACACGCCCTTCACCTGGGCCTGGCCGCCGAGCTTGCCTTCGGTGCCGACTTCGCGGGCGACGCGGGTGACCTCGTCGGCGAAGGAGGAGAGCTGGTCGACCATGGTGTTCACCGTCGACTTCAGGGCCAGGATCTCGCCCTGCGCGTCAACGGTGATCTTCTGCGACAGGTCGCCGCGGGCCACCGCCGTCGCCACCTGGGAGATGTTGCGGACCTGGGCGGTCAGGTTGGACGCCATGAAGTTCACGTTGTCGGTCAGGTCCCGCCATGTCCCGGCGACGCCCCGCACCTGGGCCTGGCCGCCGAGCTTGCCTTCGGTGCCGACCTCGCGGGCGACGCGGGTGACCTCGTCGGCGAAGGAGGAGAGCTGGTCGACCATGGTGTTGACGGTGGACTTGAGTTCGAGGATCTCACCGCGGGCGTCGACGGTGATCTTCTGCGACAGGTCGCCGCGGGCCACGGCGGTGGCGACCTGGGCGATGTTGCGGACCTGGCTGGTCAGGTTGGACGCCATGAAGTTGACGTTGTCGGTGAGGTCGCGCCAGGTGCCGGCGACGCCGGTGACCTGGGCCTGGCCGCCGAGTTTCCCTTCGGTGCCGACCTCGCGGGCGACGCGGGTGACCTCGTCGGCGAAGGAGGAGAGCTGGTCGACCATGGTGTTGACGGTGGACTTGAGTTCGAGGATCTCACCGCGGGCGTCGACCGTGATCTTCTGCGACAGGTCACCGCGCGCCACCGCCGTCGAGACCTGGGCGATGTTGCGGACCTGGCTGGTCAGGTTGGACGCCATGAAGTTGACGTTGTCGGTGAGGTCGCGCCAGGTGCCGGCGACGCCGGTGACCTGGGCCTGGCCGCCGAGCTTGCCCTCGGTGCCGACCTCGCGGGCGACGCGGGTGACCTCGTCGGCGAAGGAGGAGAGCTGGTCGACCATCGTGTTGACGGTGTCCTTGAGCTCCAGGATCTCGCCCTGCGCCGCGACGGTGATCTTCTGGGACAGGTCGCCGCGGGCCACGGCGGTGGCGACCTGGGCGATGTTGCGCACCTGGCTGGTGAGGTTGGACGCCATCGAGTTGACGTTGTCGGTGAGGTCCTTCCAGGTGCCGGCCACGCCCGGCACGTCGGCCTGGCCGCCGAGCTTGCCCTCGGTGCCGACCTCGCGGGCCACCCGGGTCACCTGCTCGGCGAAGATCCGCAGCGTGTCGACCAGCGAGTTGATCGTCTCCGCCAGCTCGGCGACCTCGCCCTTCGCGCTCACCGTGATCTTCTGGGACAGGTCGCCGCGCGCCACGGCCGTCGCCGCCATCGAGATCGACCGGACCTGGCCGGTCAGGTTGGCCGCCATCGAGTTCACCGAGTCGGTGAGGTCGCGCCAGGTGCCGGCGACGCCGGTGACCTGGGCCTGGCCGCCGAGTTTCCCTTCGGTGCCGACCTCGCGGGCCACCCGGGTCACCTCGTCGGCGAACGACGAGAGCTGGTCGACCATCGTGTTGACCGTGCGGCCGATCGTCATGAACTCGCCGCGCAGCGGCCGCCCGTCGATCTCCAGCGCCAGCTGCTGGGTCAGGTCGCCCTCGGCCACCGCCACGATCACGCGGGCGATCTCCGTGGTCGGGCGCCCCAGGTCGTCGATGAGCGAGTTGACCGCGTGGATGCGGTCCAGCCAGGCACCCTCGAAGCCCTCCTCGTCGAGCCGCTCGGTCATGCGACCCTCGCGCCCGACGACCCGGCTGATGCGCAGCACGTCTCGCGTGTGCCGAAGCTTCATCTCCGCGAGCCGATTGAAGCGCTCGACCACCTCGCCGGGCAGCCCGTCGCGCCGGTTCAGCCGGATCTTGAAATCGCCGGCCGCCAGCCGGTCCAGCGCAGAAGACAGCTCCTCGAGCAGCAGTGTTTCCGGACTCTTTTGGGTGACTTCTTCGACTGTGGTCATAGCGTCTCCACCGGTGTCGGGGGCAGGCGGCGTCCACCCATCGTCGTCCTTCAGGTTGGATTGTTACCACCGTTCAGTGGAGACTGCGATACGTGACAACCCAGACCGTCCGGAGGATCAGGCTCCCGGCCGACCATAGCTCTCCCGGTCTGGCCCGCGAGGCAATCCGGACGATCACGCACGAACGGGACCTCGGCGTGATCCTGGACGAGGCGCTGCTGCTCGTCACCGAACTCACCACGAACAGCGTCGTGCACGCCCGCACCGAGGTCGATGTCGAGATCACGGCAAGTGACGATTCGCTCACGGTATCCGTGCTGGACTTCCGGCCCGGCACGGTCACACCCAGCTTTCCCGACGCCTCCTCCGGCGAGGTGCCGGAGCGCGGCCGCGGCCTGCTGCTCGTCGAGCAGCTGGCCACCGCCTGGGGCACACTGCACTTCGCCGGCGGCAAGGGTGTCTGGTTTCGCCTCGACCGGCCGTCGCCGCGGCGGCCGGTCGCGCCGGGCGAGCCCACTGTCGCGCCCGTGATCGACCTGCCGTCGGCGGTCGACGCGCTGACCTGGTCGGGCCGGGGGACCTCGCTCGAGGAGATCTCCGAGGAGCTGCTGCAACGGCTGTGCCGGGTGATCGGCGCGCAGGGCGCGGCGCTCACCGTCGACGAGGGCGAGGGGCCGCGCACCGCCGCGGCGTACGGGCGCGTCGGCACCTCCACCGACAGCGGCCGCCGCGTGCCGCTACGCGTCGCCCGGCCCTGGCGTGCCGAGTTGCTCGTGGTCGCCGGTGCTGGAGGCCCGGACAGCCCGTATGCGCGCCCGCTCACCGCTCTCGCCGCCGACCGTCTGACGCTGCTGGTCGAGAACCACCGGCTGCGCCGCGCCGACGCCGAGCGGCGCACCTGGCTCACGTTCCTCGCCGAGGCCGGCGAGTTGCTCGCCCAGTCCCTCGACGTCGAGCTCACGCTGGCCCTGATCCCCCGGCTGGTGGTGCCGCGGCTCGGCCGGTGGTGCGCGATCCACGCCGCTGACGCCGGGGGCGAGCTGCGCCTGGCCGCCGTCGCCCACGCCGACGAGTCGCTGGTCGGCGACCTGCGCGACGAGCTCGCCCAGGCCACCCCGCAGCTGAAGGAGGCGATGGGGACCGATGCCGTCGTACCGCTGGCACCGCCCCTGGAGGGCTACGTCGTCGCCCTCATCGCCCGCGGGCAGCACCTTGGCACACTGACGGTCGGCGGCAACCGCGACACCTGGCAGAGTGCCGAGGAGGTGGCGGTCGTCGAGGACGTGGCCCGCCGAGCCGCCCTGGCCATCGACAACGCCAACATCCACGCGGAGCGGCGCAGCGTGGCTCAGGCTCTGCAGCGCTCCCTCCTGCCACCCCAGCTGCCGAAGGCGGACGGGGTCGAGTTCGGCGCCGAGTATGTGCCGACCGGCGAGGGCGTCGACGTCGGCGGCGACTTCTACGACGTGGTCCCGCTCTCCAGCCGTCGCTGGCTGGTCGTGGTCGGCGACGTCTCCGGCAAGGGCGTGCAGGCCGCCACCGTCACCGGCCTGGTTCGCGACGTGACCCGGGTGCTGGTCCGTGACGGCCGGCCGCTGCCGGAGGTGCTGCTGCGCCTCAACGAGACCCTGCTGGAGCGTGGCGGCGGGCGCTTCTGCACGCTCTGCCTGGCCCAGGTGCTGCGCCGCCAGGACGGGCGGCTCGACGTCACGCTGCACCTGGCGGGCCACGACCAGCCGGTCCTGCTGCGCGCGGACGGGCGCACCGAGCTTGTCGGCGCCTGCGGCACCGCGCTCGGCCTGCTCGACACCATCAGCACCCCGCGCACGCAGGTCTTGCTGGACCCGGGCGACACGCTCATCTTCTTCACCGACGGTGTCACCGAGCGACGCCGCGGCATCGACCTCTTCGGCGTCGACCGGCTCCGCGACGAGGCCGCCAACCTGGCCGGCTTCCCGGCCGATGTGGTGGCGGCCCGGCTGCGGGCGCGCACGCTGGGCTTCTCGCCCGAGTCGCCGCGCGACGACATCGCCATCTTCGCCGTACGCAACGACGCCTGACGCGCGCCCGGTTACGCCACCCAACCGGAGTGCAGGAAGTGGGCGGCCAGCACGCCCTGGGTGGTCAGGAACGCGGCGAGCAGCGTCCGGTCCAGCCATCGGTTGCGGCCCATCCGGCCGAGCATCATGAACGCAGGGAAGACCTCGAGACCGATCCGTGAGGCGGAGTACAACGGGTATGGGATGTCGGCCGTGTACCGGCTCGGAAAGCTGATCATGAAGATCAGCAGGGCGGCGCCGAGCAGCGGGAACAGCAGCTGATCGCGGCGCAGGCGCCAGGGGCCGGCGAGGGCGAGCATCAGCAGTACACCCAGCAGCGCCACCGTGGCGAGTTCCAGGAGATTGTGGGCCCAGATCTCGGTGAACGGCGGCCCCGGGGCGCGGGCGGCGTGGATCGGGGCGCGCCACGGCCACGCCAGGTGCCGGCCCCAGTGCGCGGCCTGGGTGTGTGAGAAGGCGAGCGCGTCGCCGTATGCCATCCGATCGGCGATCATCACGGCGCCCAGGCCGAGCGGGATGAGCAGCGTGGCCAGCGCGCTCGCCGCGACTCGGCCGTGGAGGCCGCGGTGGCCGCGGTGGCTAGGCCCGCGGTCGCCGGGTGGGATGTCGCGACCGTCCGGCGCGGGCCGGTCGATGTCGCGCGGTCGCGCGCCGCCCGGCCTGCGCCGCTGGCGCAGCCCTGTCCGGGCCCGGTGCGCACCTTCGCCGTGTGCCGCGACATAAGCGCCGGCTCCGCGTGCCGCGATCTGGGCGCCGGGCCCGTCTGCCGCGGCGTGGGCGCCGGGCCCGTCTGCCCCGGCGTGAGCGCGAATATCCTGTGTCGCACCGCCTGCGCCGATTGCGACCGACGACGATTTTTCAGATGAATCCGAATATGACGTTTCCGGATTTATCCTGCTTTTCCGGTTCAGCACGAGGGCGCGGGCGCGGACGTAGATGCGCGTGCGGAAGTAGCTCTGCGAGCGGAAATAGGTCCGCGGGCGGAGGTAGCCGTGGGCGCGGGCGTATTCGAAGGCGAAGGCGAACAGCAGCAGGATCCCGGCCGAGCGCGTCGCCGCCGCCAGCGCGCCCAGGGCGCCGGCGCGCCACCAGTGCTCGCGGCGCAGGCAGTACACCGTCGCGGCCAGCAGGGCGATGAACAGGCCCTCGTTGTAGGCGGCGCTCAGGAAGAAGCCGGTCGGGAAGGCCACCAGGTAGAAGATCGTGCGGCCGGCGGCGGCGCGGCCGAGCTCGTGCTCCGTGAGCCGGAACAGCACGATCAGCGCCGTGAGCAGGGCGGCGTTGGCGACCACGAGGGCCGCGGCCCACGAACGGCCCAGGCACAGCGGCGTGAAAAGCCGGATCAGCACGGGGTACAGCGGGAAGAACGCCGCCGGCGAGGCGTCCTCGGTGCGCTGATAGCCGTGCTCGGCGATCGCGATGAACCAGGGCGAGTCGTACTGCGTGGCCCACAGCCGGGCGACCTGCGCGGCGGAGCGATTGTGGCCCTGGTCGCCGATCCAGGCGAACGCCGAGATGGCGACCAGGCCGGCCCGGCTCGCGGCGAAGATCGCGAGGCCGGACAGCAGCGCCCGCCGCCAGGGGCCGTCAGCCGCTCCCACCAGCGGTCCGGATGCGGACGAGCTCGTCGGCGACGTCGGCCGGGCGGGCGTTCAGGTCGTAGTTGCTCAGCAGGTACAGCATGTCGCCGGTGTCGATCTCCACATACTCGCTGCGCAGGCCGGCGCGGGTCCGCGACTCGACCCGGACCCGCTCGATCTGCGACCACTCGAGGCGGCGGTGGCCCGCGTAGCCGGCGACGACGGTCACGCCGTCCGGGTCGGCCGCCAGCCGGACCGGGGCCAGCAGGTCGCGCAGCGCATACGCGCCGGCGACGACGGTGGCGACCAGGGCGGCGCTCAGCGCCGGCCGGTCCTCGGCGAGAAGGACAGCGGCTAGCGCCAGTAGCACGGTGACGGCGCACTTGAGCGCCGTGAAGCCCGGCGAAACCCGCCAGCGACGGCTGGTCGGCGACGCCGCGGGCTGTTCGGAAAAGGCACCGCTGCGCATATGCACACTCCTACGATTACGCGACCCGGCCGCCCCGCACGAAGTAAGCGGCAAGAATCGCCTGCGGCATGAGAAACAGGGCGAGCACGACCCGATCGAGCACCGGCCGCGCGCCGAGCGTGGGCATCGCGGTCAGCCCGGCCTTGCTCACCGCGAAGATCCCGCGCGGACAGCACGGCCGCTGCCATGGCCGGTCGGCCACCTCCGGTGCAGCCGGCTCCCGGGACTCCGGTTCCGCATCCGCTCGTTGCAACGTGGAAGCGCCGCTCACGCCGTCGCCCTCACCATGCCCCGGCCACGGCCTCCTCGCATCGCTTCAGGCCGGTCGTGTCAGGGCCTCAGGCCGCCGCGGACGACCAGGTCGAGCAGGGCGAACACGAACAGCGCGATGCCGACGAACCCGTTGGCGGTGAAGAACGCCCGATTGACCCGCGACAGGTCGCCGGGCCGCACGATCGCGTGCTCGTAGGCGAAGGTCACCGCGGTCACGAGCAGGCCCATCCACCACAGCCAGCCCAGGCCGACCAGCTGGCCGAACCAGGCGAACAGGGCGAACGTCACGACGTGCGCGATCGTCGACAGGTGCAGGGCGAACGGGACGCCGTAGCGGGCCGGGACCGAGTGCACGCCGATCTCCCGGTCGACCTCGGTGTCCTGGCAGGCGTAGATCAGGTCGAAGCCGCCGATCCACAGCCCGACCGCGGCGCCGAGGACCCAGGCCGGGCCGGAGCCGTGCAGGTCGCCGGTGATCGCCAGCCACGCGCCAACCGGCCCGACGAGCTGCGCCAGGCCCAGGATCGCGTGAGGCCAGTTGGTGAAGCGCTTGCCATACGGATAGACGATCAGGGGCACCACAGCCAACGGCGCGAGCGCGAGGCAGAGCGGGTTGAGCAGGGCCGCGGCGCCGAGGAACACGACCAGGGCGACGGCCGCGCCGGTCCACGCGGTGCGCACGCTCACCGCGCCGGTCACCAGCTCGCGCTTGGCGGTGCGCGGGTTTCGCGCGTCGATGCGCCGGTCGATGATCCGATTGGCGGCCATCGCGAACGTGCGGGCGCCGACCATGGCGATCGTCACCAGCAGCAGGTCGAGCCAGCGGACGTGCGGTTGGCCGCCCCACTGCGGGCCGGTCGTCATCGCCGTCAGGGCGGCCAGGTAGGCGAACGGCAGCGCGAACACGGAGTGCTCGATCGCGACCAGTCGCAGGAAGGCCTTGACCCGGCTCGACGGTGCCTCAGGTGCCTCAGCGAGCGTCACTTGAACCCATACTCTCTCCAGCGCTTGTCGACCCGAGCCACGACCTCGGGCGACATGACCATCTCTTCCGGCCAGCCGCGATGGTAGCCCTCGGCCGCCGTCTTCCGCGTCGCGTCCAGCCCCACCTTGCCGCCCCAGAACTGCTGGTAGGAGGCGTGGTCGAGGTGGTCGACCGGGCCCTGCGTGAGCAGCAGGTCGTGCGTGTAGTCGACGTTGCCGAACGCGCGGAAGGCGACCTCCGCGTAGTCGTGCACGTCGCAGTCTTCGTCCACGACCACGATGAGCTTCGCCAGGGACAGCAGGTGGGCGCCCCAGATCGCGCTCATCACCTTCTGCGCGTGCTTCGGATACCGCTTGCGGATCGAGACGATCACGCAGTTGTGGAACACGCCGGCGGCCGGCAGGTCATAGTCCACGATGTCCGGGATCAGCAGCTTGAGCAGCGGCAGGAAGATGCGCTCGGTCGCCTTGCCCAGGCCGTGGTCCTCCTGCGGCGGCTGTGAAGTGATGATCGAGTGGTAGATCGGCTGGCGGCGCATCGTCATGCACTCCACGTGCAGCACCGGGAAGTCCTCGACCGGCGTGTAGAAGCCGGTGTGGTCGCCGAACGGGCCCTCGGGCAGCCGCTCGCCCGGCTCCAGATAGCCCTCGAGCACGATCTGCGCGTTGGCCGGCACCTGCAGCGGCACGGTCAGGCAGTCGACCATCTCGACCCGCTCGCCGCGCAGGAAACCGGCGAACAGGTATTCGTCGATGTCTGATGGCAGCGGTGCGCTGGCCGTGTAGGACACCACCGGGTCGGCCCCGATCGCGATCGCCACCGGCAGCCGCTGCCCGAGCCGCTCCGCGACCGCATGGTGCGCCGTGGAGTCCTTGTGGATCTGCCAGTGCATGCCCAGCGTGTTGTGACTGTGCTGCTGCAGCCGATAAAGCCCCAGGTTGCGCTTGCCGGTCTCCGGGTGCTTGGTGTGGGTCAGGCCGAAGTTGTGGTAAATCCCGCCGTCGTCCGGCCACACCTGCAGCCCCGGCAGCCGGTTGAGGTCGACCTGGTCACCCTTGTAGACGACCTCCTGGCACGGCGCGGTCTTGACGTGCTTCGGCGGCAGCGACTTGAGCTGCATGAGCTTGCCGATGCCGTCGCGGATCCCGGCCCAGCCGACCGGGAGCTCGGGCCGCAACAGCTCGCCGATCCGCGCCCCGACCTCGTCGAGCCGCTCGACGCCGAGTGCCATGGCGGTGCGCCGCTCGGTGCCGAACAGGTTGATGGCGACCGGCATGTCGCCGCGGGTCGGCCGCTCGAACAGCAGGGCCGGCCCACCGGCCCGGACGGTGCGGGTGACGACCTCGCTGATCTCCAGGTGCGGATCGACGGGCGCGGTCACCCGGTGCAGCTCGCCTGCCTTCTGCAAAGCGGCCAGGAACTCGTTGAGGTCTGCATAGGGAAATCCGCGCGCCATGCCGTCATCCTCCCAACCGGGTACGACATTTCCCGCAGCGGCCTCCTCATACGGCCCCGGAGGGGTCGCGCGACGCGCGGTTTCAGGGACGGCTCCCGGCCGGGGACCGCCCTGCGCCATGGCAGAGTTGGTGCGTGGATGAGCGCAGGCCGTGGGTCGTCGGAGTGTCCGGGGCGTCGGGCACGCCCTACGCGGCGGCCGTGATCCGGGCGCTGTTCGACGCCGGCGAGGCCGTCGACCTCGTCGTTTCGCGCGCGGCACGGCTGACCGTCCTCGACGAGACAGGTGTGTCCTTCCGCGACGCGCACTGGAAGGACGACCTCGCGGCATGGCTCGGCCGCCCGCTGGACGGCGCGGACGCGGCCTACTGGCCGGCCGGCGACCTGGCAGCTGGCCCCAGCAGCGGGTCCTACCCGGTCAAGGGCATGCTGATCGTGCCGGCGAGCACGGCGGCGTGCGCCGGCATCGCGATCGGACTGTCCAAGGACCTCCTTCAGCGCGCCGCTGAGGTGAACCTCAAGGAACGCCGCCCGGTCGTGATCGTGCCACGCGAGACCCCGGTGACGCGCAGCCACCTGGAGCACCTCATCGCACTACACGACGCGGGTGCGGTGATCCTGCCCGCGAGCCCCGGCTTCTATGCCGCGGGCGCCGCGGCCACGGCCGCCCAGTTGGTCGACTTCGTCGCCGGCAAGGTCCTCGACGCCGTCGGCGTGTCGCACGGTCTCTTCACTCGTTGGTCGGGTGAGCTCGGCCATTCCCGTTCCCGTTAGAGGTGTCATCCAGGGCTTCGTCTCCTTCGAGCAATGCCCTCACCTCGGATTCCCGGAACCGCCGGTGTCCACCCGGGGTTCGGATGCTGCTGATCCGGCCCGCCGCGGCCCAACGCGTCACCGTCTTAGGGTCGACGCGGAACAAGGCAGCGACCTCTCCGGGCGTCAGCAGACGATCTCCCGTCTCCACGGCCCCTCCTTTACCCTGGGTGGCTCGCCCGATCCGCGCACCCCCGTGCCGCGAAGCTGAAAGCGCGAGTCATCCTGGGATGTACGCCCATTACAGCACCGCTCACGTGTCGTGTCCGGGAAACGAGGAAAACGCACTTCTGGGTAATTAGCTGTGTTAAAAGGCCGGCCGTTAGGCTTGTCGCGATGGATGCGATTGACAGGCAGCTTATCGACCTTCTGCGGGACAACGCCCGGCTTCCGTATGCGGAGCTTGCCCGGAAGGTCGGCCTTTCCGCCCCCGCCGTGCACGAGCGCGTCGGCAAGCTCGAAGCCACCGGGGTGATCCGGGGGTACCGCGCCGAGGTGGAGCCCGAGACGCTGGGGCTTCCGCTCACCGCGGTGATCGGGATCGTCCAGGACAGCAGCGGCGACACCGACGCGGTGCTCGATGCCTTGCGCGCCCGCCACGAGATCGAATCCTGCTACTTCATGGCGGGCGAGGAATCGTTTCTGTGCAAGGCGAGGGTGAAAACGATAGGTGATCTGGAGCGCCTGATCGTCGATCTGAACCGCGTCCAGGGCGTGGCGCGCACCCGCACCACCATCGCGCTTTCCACGAAATGGGAGGGGCGGTCGCAGCCGGCGAGTTGAGCGCATCATGCGAGCGTCGCCAGGCCCGGATACTCGGCCACGTAGCCGTCGTCGGTCAGCTCGAGGTCGGCGGTGAAGTGCTCCGAGCGATACCGCACCCGCCGCGGGCCGAGCACCTCGTAGCTCTGCTCCACCGGCAGCACGGCGAGGCTCGGCAGCAGCACCCATGCGGCCTCGATCCGCACCACCGTGCCGGGGCTCGCCCGGTGCAGGCCAAGCCGGCGCACCGGCAGCGTGTTGGTCAGCGGCGAGTTCTGGAGGTCCACGTCGAGCACCGCGTGCAGCCGGTCGGACTCCTCGATGCCCGCGAACGGCGCCTGGGGCAGCACCCGCTCGAGGTTGCCCTGCTCGCTGGTGGTCACCCGCCAGCGGCCGGCTGCCCGCTCCATACGCAGCGTGCGCAGCCAGCCCCCGCCTTCGATGGCCAGCTCGAGGCGGGTGCTGGCCCAGGCGTCGTCGGTGTGCAGCTCGTATCGGCAGGAATACAGCGCGTTGTCCGATGCGAACGCGACACCCTTGGCGCGCAGGCCTCGCCTGTCGTCCAGGGTGACGAACTCGCCGCCGGTGGTGTCGGTGCGTTGCCAGGCGAACGCCCGCGGTAGCACGGTCATCCCCGGACCGTATCCGACCGCATGCGATTTGCGCTGTTGCTAGCGACTCATCCCTGGCTATTTGTCAACCGGCGGCTCCGGGGCGGCCGGCGGTCGTTCTGCCGGCGGCGACCCGGTGCGGGGGCGGGGCTGTGGTGCACGACGCGCACCGGCACCCCGCTGGGCTGACGGGCGCCGGTGACCTCGGCCAGCGCCGGGTCGCCCGCACGGACGCGCAGCTCGTTGGGGGTCACGCCGGCCTTGGCCAGCAGCGCCGCAGCCCGGCGCCGCTGGCGGGGCAGCACCAGCGTCACGACCGTGCCCGCCGCGCCGGCACGCGCGGTGCGCCCGGCCCGGTGCAGATAGTCCTTCTGGTCACGAGGCAGATCGACGTGGACCACCAGGGACACGTCGTCGATGTGAATGCCGCGGGCGGCCACGTCCGTCGCGACGAGCACGTCGACGCTGCCCTCGCGGAACTCGGCCAGCGTGCGGGTGCGCACCCGCTGCGACTTGCCGCCGTGCAGCGCGCCGGCCCGCACGCCCACCCGGGCGAACTGCTCCACGAGCTCGTCGACGGCGGCCTGGGTCTTCACGAACAGGATCGTCCGGCCCTTGCGCGCCGCGATCGACGCCGCGATCGCCACCTTGTCGTTGGGGGGCACCAGCAGTACGTGATGATCCATGGAGCCCACGGACGCCACCGGCGGCTCGATCGAGTGCGTCACCGGGTCGATGAGGAACCGCGTGACCAGCGCGTCGACGTCCTTGTCCAGCGTCGCGGAGAACAGCAGCCGCTGCCCCGCCGCCGGCGTCTGCGCCATGATCTCGGTGACCTCGGGCAGGAAGCCCATGTCGGCCATCTGGTCGGCCTCATCGAGCACGGTGATCTCCACCGCGTCGAGCCGGCACGCGCCGCGCTTGATCAGGTCGCCGAGCCGCCCCGGGGTGGCCACGAGCACGTCCACGCCGCGCTCCAGCGACCAGATCTGCCGGTCATACGGCACGCCGCCGACCGCGGTCTTGCAATACAGCCCCAGGGTCTTGGCCAGCGGGGTCAGCGCGTCGTTGACCTGCATCGCCAGCTCGCGCGTGGGCACCAGCACGAGCGCCTTCGGCGCGTGCGGCCGGGAACGGCCCGAGGCGGCCAGGCGGGCGAGCATGGGCAGGCCGAACGCGAGCGTCTTGCCCGAGCCGGTGCGGCCACGGCCGAGCACGTCACGGCCCGCGAGCACATCGGGGATGGCCGCGGACTGGATGGGGAACGGTTCGGTGATGCCTTGGGTGTCGAGCGCCCGCACCAGCTTGTGGGGCAGGCCGAGCCCTGCGAAACCGGGTCCGGTGTGGCCCGCCGGGGCGTCGGCCGTGTCGAAGATCGAGGGGAACGAGCTGGGGTCAGCGAGCAGCAAGGAGCTGGGACCTTCCGATTGGAGAACGGCTAAGGATATCCGATCCCTGTCGCCGGGTCGCAGCCGCCGTGCTGCGGCTCACTTCTGCGGTACCCCCGCCGGACACGCTGTCCACGTAATCCCGCGCGAGGATGACGGTCAGGTACCCGCCGAGGAGCAGCACCACCACGATCACCGCGATGATGATGATCACTCGCCGATTGCTGGACGGGGCTACCGGTGCTCCGGCGCGAACTACGCGGGCGCCCCGCTCGCGGGGTTAGTCACCGCCCGGCGCGCGGTTGGCCGGCGGCGGGAAGTCCCCACGCCCGGGCCATTGATGTTGTACGCCATGATCGTCGTTCTCCGTTCCGGGTGCACCGGGGCCCGTACCCGGCATCGGGGGTGGAGCCCACGCCGGCGGCGCGCTCTGCGGCGAGGGCGGCTGTCCCCAGCCCTGTTGCGCCGGTGGGGACGTCGGGGGTTGTCCCCAGCCGTGCTGGGCCGGAGGGGTCGACGTGGGCGGCTGTCCCCAGCCTTGCTGCGCCGGTGGGCTGGACGTCGCCGGCTGTCCCCAGCCCTGCGCGGGCGGGGTCGAGGTCGGGGGCGGGGTCCAGCCCTGCTGCGCGGGCGGCGGGGTCCAGCCCGGCTGCTGTCCGGGCTGTCCTGGCGGGTTCCAGCCCGGCTGGGCCGGTGCCGCCGAGGCGGGCGGCGGCGTCCAGCCCTGCTGGGGCGGCGGGTTGCCGGCCGGCTGCCAGCCCTGCGCCGGGGGCACCGATGCGGGCGGGCTCCACCCTGGCTGCCCCCAGCCTTGCTGTGCGGGTGGGCTCGACGCCGGTGGCTGTCCCCAGCCTTGCTGTGCGGGTGGGCTCGACGCCGGCGGCTGACCCCAGCCAGGCTGCGGCCCGGGATGGCCCGGCTGTCCCGACGGTGGGTTCCAGCCCGGCTGCCCGGGTGGGGTCTGCGGCTGCTGCCAGCCAGGCTGCGGCGGTGGGTTCCAGCCCTGGGCGGCCGGCTGTTGGCCCCAGGCCGGTTGGCCCTGCTGACCAGGTTGACCCGGCTGGGCTGGGTGGCCCGGTTGGCCCGTGTACCCCGGCTGTCCGGGATAGGCCGGCTGTCCCGGGTAGCCCGGTTGGCCCGCGTGCCCCGGCTGACCTGGATAGCCTGGCTGGCCGGGCTGCCACGGCTGGCCTGGTTGACCCGGCTGGCCCAGAGCACCGGACTGGCCCGGGTGTGCCGCCTGGCCGGGCTGCCACGGCTGGCCCGGGTGTCCGGGCTGACCCGGTTGGCCGTGGTTGGGCGGGGCCCAGCCCTGCTGACCCTGCGGCGGCGCGGCCCAGCCGGGCCGGCCGGGCGGCGGGTTCCAGCCCTGCTGTGCGGCCCCGCTCGGCCGCTGCGGCGCCTGCTCGGCCGGCGCCGCGGCGTCGTTGTAACCCCAAGGGTGCTCGGCGGACGGCGTCGTGAACGCGGGCGCTGCTGGTGCCTCCGGGGTCTTCGGGGTCTCCGCCTTCTCGGCCGGCTGGTCAGGGGCGCCGTGGGCTGGGAGCGGCGGCGGCTCCTCCGCCACGAGGAAGGGTGAGCTCGATACCGGCGGCGGCGTCTGGTCCGCCCCGCCGAACGGCTGCGCGGACGGAATCCCGTATGCGGGGGCGCTCGGAATCGGCGGCGGCTGTACACCCCCGAACGACGGCGCGGGCTGCGCGTCCGGGATGCCGTAGGCGGGTGTGGCCGGCGTGTCGGCGGCCGGTGCGGTCGCGCCGGGGATCGGTGGCGGGCCGGGCAGTGGGGGTGGGCCGGGGAGCGGCGGTGGTTGTGCGGCGCCGAACGATGGTGCCGGTTGCGCGTCTGGGATGCCGTAGGCGGGTGCGGCCGTGCCAGGGATCGGTGGCGGGCCGGGCAGTGGGGGTGGGCCGGGGAGCGGCGGTGGTTGTGCGGCGCCGAACGATGGTGCCGGTTGGGCGTCCGGGATGCCGAAGGCGGGTGTGGCCGGCGTGTCGGCGGCCGGCGTGGGCGTGCCGAATGGTGGCGGG
>NZ_JBFAZX010000010.1:68229-213372 GCF_040689395.1 Dactylosporangium sp. NPDC051484
GGCCGGGGATCGGTGGCGGGCCGGGCAGTGGGGGTGGGCCGGGGAGCGGCGGTGGTTGTGCGGCGCCGAACGATGGTGCCGGTTGCGCGTCCGGGATGCCGAAGGCGGGTGTGGCCGGCGTGTCGGCGGCCGGCGTGGGCGTGCCGAATGGTGGCGGGCCGGGGATCGGTGGCGGGCCGGGCAGTGGGGGTGGGCCGGGGAGCGGCGGTGGTTGTGCGGCGCCGAACGATGGTGCCGGTTGCGCGTCCGGGACGCCGTAGGACGGGGCCGGCGGGGCGTTCGGAGGCTGGAACGGGCCGGGCGGGAACGGCGACGGGAACGGCGACGGGAACGGCGACGGGAACGGCGACGGCGATGGGAACGGCTGCGGCTGGGGCCGGGGCTCCGGGTGCGGGAACGGATCCGGCGTCGGGCCGGGCCGCGGGGTCGGTTCCGGCTCGGGCATCGGTTCGGGCTCGGGGGCCGGTGGGAACGGCTTCGGGATCGGCTCCGGGGTCGGCGCAGGCGGGAACGGGGTGGGCTCCGGCTGCGGTACCGGCTCGGGGCTCGGGAAGGGCGAGGGGGTCGGGCCTGGGATGGGCTCGGCCGGCTCGGGCTCGGCCGGGGGCTGGTCGACGGCCGGGGGCTCGGCGCTCGCGGCGCCGCCGCGGTAGACCTTCGGGATCGTCGTCGCGCCCCGGGCGGCCTGGGCGGCCTCCTCGGCGCTGACGGTGTGCCGGCCGGCCACGGAGGCGCTGGCCCGGACGGCCGCGACCGCGGCGCCCGCCCCGACGCCGGGGGCGTCCCCGCCCGGCGCGGAGACGGGTGCGGGGTCGCTCGCGAGCGGGTCGGATGCCAGGAGGCCGGCGGGCGGGGTCGCGGCGATCGACGGCTCGGGGATCGGCGGCGGGTAGGTGCCCGGGAACGCGGGGACAACCGGCGGCTGGGAAGCGGCCGGCTCCGGGGCGGCGTGCGAGGCCGGGCGGCTCTGTGCCGCGAACGGGTGCCTGACCGGCGGCGGCTCGAACGCGGGGGGCTCGGCGGGCGGGGCGTACGAGGGCGCGGCGTCGCTCGGCGAACCGTAGGAGTTGCTGGGCAGCGGATATGCGGTGGGGGCCGGCACCACGGGCGGCTCCGGCGACGACGGGGCCGCTGGCGTTTCGGCGGCGGCCGCAGCGGGCGCGGTCCAGGGCTTCGCGAACGCGTCCCAGGACGACTCCATCGGCACGCGCGGGGTCCGCAGGCGGCTCGACAGCGGCGGCTCGTCACCGTCGATCGGCGCGGGCGGCTCGGCAGCGGCGGCCGGCCGTCCAAAACTGGTGGCAGGCGGTTCAGGCGCGGCAGCCGGCGGTGCAAGACCGGCGGCCGGCGGCTGGAAGGCGGCGATCGGGCCTGACGGGGGCTCTGATTCGCCCCGGACGTCGGCGGCGGGAGCGAAGCCGGTCAGCGGGGCCGGACCGAACGGGGCGGCCAGACCGACCGAGTCCTCGCCCTCGGTGCGACGGGCCGGAGGAACGGTGGAGGGCGGGGTCGGGTCGGTGGGGGGCGGGCCGTACACGCCGGGGGCCGGCGCAAGGCTCGGCAGTTGATAGGCCGGGGCACCGCCGACCGCCGCGGCGATCACGTCCTCGTCGGGCTCCGCGCCCAGCGCGGCGATCACCTCCGGCTCGTCCGCGACAATGCGCGGACCAGCGACCGGCGGGCCGGAGACAGCCGGGCCGAAGATCGGTGGACCGAAGACGGACGGACCGGAGACGTCCGGACCAGCAGCTGGCAGGCCGGGAACGGGCGCAGCGGCAACCGGCTGAGCGGGGGCCGGTGATCCGGGCTGCACGCCGGCGAAGGGCTCGGAGGTCGGCATGGAGAAGGCGGCGGGTGGCGCTCCGCTCAACGGTTGCGCGTCCGAGACGGCGCCGGCGGAGGGAGCGGCGGCCGGCACGCCCGCGGATGAGGGGACTCCCGCCGTACCGCCGTCGGAGAAGGCGGCCATCAGGGCCGCGACTTCGGGGTCTTCCTCCTCGTCCACGGCGCCACCGAACGGGTTGGCGCCCGGCCACAGGGCGCCGTCCACCGGGGTGGGCGGCGGCTCGTACGCCTGGTCGGGGAGACCCTCGTCCGTCGGCGTGGGGGGCAGTTCCGCGCCGACCGGCGGCGGGGGCGGCAGCGGTGGCAGGTCGGCGCCGTCCTCTGGGGGTGGCTGGCTGCCCGGTGGCATGCCCCCCGCCGGGGCCGAGCCGCCGAACGCGGTGCCGGTCGGAATCGCCTCGCCGCGTGCGCCGTCGCGCGTCTCGCGCTCGTCCATCGCTGCCCTCCATGAACCGGTGCCCTACACAGGCATCATCGCGCGGCCGACGGCCCCCCTTCCATCGGTCAACGTGTCCACGGTGCCACATCGAGTCACGCGGTGCTGGGTCGCAGACCGTCGGGTTTTGGATCTACCGCCGGGATTCAACCTGCCCCGCGGGCAACGTCAGCCGTCGGAGGCGCTGGTCGTCACCTGGGGCGCGGTGCTGGCGCCGGCGGAGGGGGACTTCGCGGCGGCCGACGACGGCGACGAGGCGGCCGACGACGGACTGCTCGGCTCGGGAGACGGCGGCGGAGGCGTCGTCGGATCGTCGGACGGACGGGTCGACGGGCTGGCGGTCGGCGATGGCGATTCCGACTCCGACGGCTTGGTGCTCGGCGTCGGGCTGCCACTCGGCGAGGCGCTGCCGGTCGGCGAGGCGCTGCCGGTAGGCGAGGGTGACGTCGTGTTGGTCGGCGACGCCGAGGCGGAGCCGCCCGGGGCGGCGGTCGTCGTGGTGCTGGACGGCTGGGGGCCGCCGGGTGAGGGCACCGCGTCGAAGATGCGGGTGGCGCCGAAGAGCTTTGACCAGCGCACCTCCGCGATCTTGACCTTTTGGCCACTCGTCGGGGCGTTGACCATCTTGCCGCCGCCAACATAGATGCCCATGTGGTAGATGCTGCGCCAGTCGCTCATGTCGGTGGCGAAGAACACGAGGTCGCCGGGCAGCAGCTGGTCGCCGGGGCGGTTCTTCGTCGGGCGGATCGCGCGCGTGCCGTGGTACATGTCGTTGGCCACGCGCGGGACGCGCACGCCGACCTTCCCGTAGGCCCAGTACGCCAGGCCGGAACAGTCGAACGTGTCCGGGCCCTCGTCGCCCCAGACATACCAGGCGATGTTGACCTTGCTGAGCGCGTAGTTGAGCGCCTGGATCGCCTTGGGGTGGGCCACCATGCCGTCGATGACGGGGTTGTCGACCAGGCCGGGGCTCAGCGCCTGCTCGGCGGCGTCCTGCTCGGCCTCGATCCGCAGCACCAGGGCGTCGTTCTCGGCACGCACCTGCAAGTAGCGGTTGTTCTGCGTCTGGAACTCTGTGTCGACCGGTGTGTAGGTCGTCTGCGCGGCCTGCACCGCCCGCTGGGCCTCCTGGACCTCCTGGCGGGCGGCGGACTCGGCCTCCTGCGCGCGCAGCAGGTCGCGGGCCGCCTGCTGCCCGCCGGGCTGGCCGCCGAGGCCGGGCGCGAGGAGCCCGAACTGGTGCAGGTCGTTCGCGTATCCGTCCAGGGGACCCAGGCCGGCGGCGCGCTTGTAGGCCTCGGCGGCGGCCGAGTCGGCCTTCGCCTTGAGCTCCTCGACCTTCTGGCTCGCGGCGGCGAGCTTGCCCTGGGCGTCGGTCAGCGAGTTTTGCGCCGTCTCCACGTCGAGCGAGGCTCGGTTGCGCTTCTCGCCGAGCTGGGCGACGGTGATCTCGAGCTGGGCCAGCTCGGCGGCCTTGGGGCCGCGCGTCGTCGTGCTGGTCGACGGCGGGGCGGCTGTGCCGCCCTGGCCCGGCAGGACGAGCTGGCCCGAGGCGATCGGGCGGGAGCCGGTGTCAGGGACGTCGCCGCCCGGGTCGGCGTAGGCCGGGCGCGTGACGAGGGAGCACAGCATCGTGCACATGACGGCGGTCGCTATCACGGAGCCGCGGCGGAACCGCCGGCGAGGCCGCGGCGCGGTCGTCACTGCCCGGACAACAGGTGTCTCCAGCGGTGGTGGCGCCGGAAAATCGCCCGGATACGCCGCCCTCAGCACCAGCCCGCTCATCGCCACCGTCCCAGTCGGTTAGCCATGCCAATGGTCGATCGTTATCGATCGATCAGTCGGTCTGCCGCCCGACCGTGTTACTACCCACTAATTTTCTTACCGTACGGAGGCCACACCGTCGAGTGGTGATCAATGTCAGGTTGGTCAGGGGCAGGTGAATGCGAGGGTAACGAGAGGGTCGACGTACGCTGGCGGCGTGGATGCAGGTGTGAAGCGTGAGCTCGAGGCCAAGGTCACCGCAGGCGAGCGGCTGAGCAGGGAAGACGGCATCGCTCTCTATGAGAGTGACGACCTCGTCTGGCTCGGCCGGCTGGCCCACCAGGTGCGCACCGAAAAGAACGGCGACCGGGTGATGTTCAACGTCAACCGGCACCTGAACCTGACGAACGTCTGCTCGGCCAGCTGCGCGTACTGCTCGTTTCAGCGTAAGCCGGGCGAGAAGGACGCATACACCATGCGTATCCACGAGGCCGTCGCGAAGGCGAAGGAGATGGAGGACGAGCAGCTCACCGAGCTGCACATCGTCAACGGTCTGCACCCGACGCTGCCGTGGAAGTATTACCCGAAGGTCCTGCGCGAGCTGAAGGGTGCGCTGCCGGGCGTGAACCTCAAGGCGTTCACCGCGACCGAGATCCAGTGGTTCGAGAAGATCTCCGGCCTGCCCGCCGACGAGATCCTCGACGAGCTCATCGACGCCGGCTTGGAGTCGCTGACCGGCGGCGGCGCGGAGATCTTCGACTGGGAGGTCCGCCAGCACATCGTCGACCACGCGACCCACTGGGAGGACTGGTCGCGCATCCACCGCCTCGCGCACAGCAAGGGCCTGCGCACGCCCTCGACGATGCTGTACGGCCACATCGAGGAGCCCCGCCACCGCGTCGACCACGTGCTGCGCCTGCGCGAACTGCAGGACGAGACGGGCGGCTTCACCGTCTTCATCCCGCTGCGCTACCAGCACGACTTCGTCGACTCGGCGGACGGCAAGATCCGCAACCGGCTGCAGGAGCGCACCAAGATGGCCTCGCCGGCGGAGAGCCTCAAGACGTTCGCCGTCTCGCGCCTGCTCTTCGACAACGTGCCGCACGTCAAGTGCTTCTGGGTCATGCACGGCCTGTCGGTCGCGCAGCTGTCGCTGAACTTCGGCGTCGACGACCTTGACGGCTCGGTCGTCGAGTACAAGATCACGCACGACGCCGACAGCTACGGCACGCCCAACACCATGCACCGCGAGGACCTGCTCAACCTGATCTGGGACGCGGGCTTCCAGCCGGTCGAGCGCAACACGCGATACGAGATCGTGCGGGAGTACGACAAGCCGACGCCGCTGGCCGATCGCCGCGCTGAGCCGCAGCAGGTCTGGGCCTGACGCTACGCTGGGAAAACCATGTCACCGTTTGTGAAGTACTCGCTGGCCCGCCTCGGGTTGTTCGGGGTCGTCGCGCTCGCCGTCCTCGTCGTGCCGATCGACATCAGCGTGCCGCTCAAGTTGATGGTCGCCGTGCTGGTCTCCGCGGTGCTGGCCCTCTTCCTGCTAAAGGGGCTGCGCGAGGAGGCGTCCGTGCAGGCCGTGGGGATGGCCCAGCGGCGTGCGGACAAGCGGGACCGGTTGCGTGCCGCCCTCAACGGGGATGACGACGAGGGCGAAAGCGCCCCTAAAAGGGACTAATGCCCTTTAAGGCTTAGGTGCGGGTGCTGCCGGGGCTCCTCGCCGGTCGCGTCGTTGGAGACCTGCCATGGGCCCCGGGGCCTTCTCGGCGCCAGAGACGCAGTGGCTGCGCGCCTTCGTACTGGAGCCGGAGCGTCGGAATGTTCGCCAAGAGCGACGGCCACGCCCGCAATGGTCCAGCAGCCTTTGTGTCACCGACGGCCCAGACGGTGCGCAACAGGGAGACGAGCCTGCCGCTGACCGAGTACGCCGACTGCACGTGACGCGTCATCGGAGATAGTGACATCCCATCGGAGATCACGACAGCACTGGCAATGCTCGCCAAAACGGAGTTAATTCGCCCTTAATCGGAAGGTCGCGGGTTTGAGTCATCACGCCGCTGACCGCTCCTTTGCGCGCGGACGCGACGTCGGCAGTATTAACATACACCGATTTACGACGCTGCGATTACCGCCCGCGATGCTCACCGATCGGTAGCTGAACCGAAACGTATTGTCGATGGCGGCGGTCGGCGGGCTCGGCGCCCGCGCCGCTGTGAACGCGCACGGGGACCGCTCGGCGTCGCCTGCGCCACGCCAGGAGCCGTTGCGAAGACAAGCCGCCGATGGAGTCCCGGTCGCGCTCGACCGGCGCGTCAGCTCGGCGGAGACGGCCATGCGGCGGCCACCGTGCCGTAGCCGGGTGCAGCGCGGGGACCGGCGGACGATATGCCTCGAAAGCCCGAGTGACCGCAAAGGGAAACGAATAGGGAACGGAGTAGGCCTTGTCCCCCGTTCATGTATGAACGGCAATAAGGCTCTTGCGCCGCTGTGGGGTCTGTCGTACCGTATTGCGGTCGTGGCATCGCTCTGACCGATGCCTGACCTCATCTCTCTCGACCTACACGGGGAATCGGGGGCAATTTATGCGCCTTATGCGCAAATCTCTCGCTGTGGTCGGCACGGCCGCTCTTGTCCTGGCGGTACTGCCGGGCTTCAGTGGCGTCGCGTCCGCCGCCGCAGCAGCACCTACTCAGATCGGTAACCTGTTCCCGATCACGCCTTCTCGGATCCTGGACACCCGCGAGGGTAACGGTGCCCCCAAGCGCACGCTTGGGCCCAACGGGACTCTCAAGCTCCAGGTCGCCGGCCGCGGTGGTGTGCCGGCGTCCGGAGTCTCGGCCGTGGTGCTCAACGTCACGGTTACCAACCCCTCGCTGCAGACCTTCATGACGGTGTATCCGTCGGGCATCTCGCGACCCAACGCGTCCAACCTGAACATCACCAAGGGCTGGACGGGCGCCAACTCGGTGACCGTCAAGCTCGGGGCGGACGGCGCGGTCAACATCTGGAACCAGGTCGGCACTCTCGACGTGATCGCCGACGTCACGGGCTTCTACGCTGGCACCGAGTCGGCGGGTGCCGCGGGCGCCGGTGGCGAGTACTTCCCGTGGACGCCGTTCCGCCTGATCGACAGCCGCGAATACCCGGACGGCAAGCTCCGCAGCGGTGAGTACTACCAGCTTCCGGTCGGGTTCGCCGACACCTCGCTGAACCCGCACATCAAGGCCGTGGCCATCAACGTCACCGCGGTCAACGCGAACGCGGACGGCTTCTTCACCGTGTGGAACGGTGTCGGCTCGAGGCCGAACACCTCGCTGCTGAACTTCGTCAAGGGCGCGATCGTCCCCAACATGGCGATCGTTCCGACCTCGGCGTGTGACTGGTGCGGCAGCGAGGGCCTGCCCAGCAACATGCAGCAGTTCGCCGTTCAGTACAGCGGCTTCGGCAGCGCCGACGTCATCGTCGATGTGCTCGGTGTGTTCGACGACAACACCATCGGCGAAGGCCTGCACTTCACGCCGACCGACCCGACCCGCATCGTCGACACCCGCGAGGGCCTCGGCATTCCGAAGGCGCTCGGTCCCGCCACCACTAGCACGACGGTGCTCCCCTCGAACCTGCGTGGCGACGGCACTTGGGCGATCGCGGCCAACGTGACCGGCGTCACCCCGACCTCGTCGACGTTCGTGCAGCTGTGGCCGACCTCGCGGCCGAAGCCGGCGGCGGGCAGCACGCTCAACCTCAACCCGGGTGACATCAAGCCCAACTCGGCGCTCATCGGCCTCGACGACCACTGGTCGTTCAGCGCCTACAACCACTTGGGCACGACCAACCTCGTCATCGACGTGAACGGCGTCTACAACAAGTTGCTGACCACGGCGACGGCCAAGGCCGCGACGAGCAAGACCCAGCTGCCGCAGGGTGACAAGGGTGCCGGCCAGAGTGCCAGGAAGTTGCAGCCGTAGTCCCACGCACAGCACCACGCACGTCCGAAGCGCCCGGGGTCGAAGCGGCCCCGGGCGCTTCGCATTGCCGAACCACCCGCCCCGGCTACTGGTTCGAGCTCGAGCGGCTCGATCGCGGCGCAGGCCGCTTCGCCCGCGTAAATGGGTGGAAGAGGGTCTGGGTGGGGCGTATTGTGATTGTCCGCTTGACGGCCGCGGTGAGGTAGGCACCGCAGCGGACGTCCCCACGCGCCAGGGATCTTCCTGGATACGCGAGCGAGCCGACCGACACCTCCACGGGGATCAACGTGCCCGCACTGGAAGAAGAACTCGCCGCCGAGCGAGCGCACCTCGACGCCTCACGAACAGCGCTCCGCCAGATGCGGGAACGCGCTGAAGACCTCTACGCCACCGGCGACCAGGTCGCCGGGGACCCGTTCGCCGCCGAGACACTCGGCCGACACATGGCCCGCCGCATCGCCGAACTGGCCGACAACCCCGACACACCGCTGTTGTTCGGCCGGCTCGACATCAACCAGGACCTCTTCCACATCGGGCGCCGCCACGTCACCGACACCGCTGGCGAGCCGATGGTCCTCGACTGGCGGGCCCTGTCCCGGCGGTTCTACCAAGCCAGCGTCAAAGACCCGCAGGACGTCGAGATTCGGCGCCGGTTCGGGTTCGTCAAGGGCGAGCTGACCAGCTTCGAGGACGAACACCTGAGGCTCGGCGAGGAACTGGGCACCAACAGCGCGATCCTCACCGCCGAGATCGACCGGCCGCGCGTCGGACCCATGCGCGACATCGTCGCCACCATCCAACCCGAACAGGACGCCCTCGTACGCGCCGAGCTCGACGAGTCGATCTGTGTGCAAGGCGCACCCGGGACCGGGAACCCCAACCCCGGAATTCGGCACACTGCCGAGGCTGTCAAGAACGTCAAGCTATCGGGGCGTAGCAGGGCGCGAGTGTCGATTTCGATCGTGAACGGACCATCGGCGGTCAGTGTCTCGCCATCCTTCGCCACCGCATGCGAGGTATTCGTCCTCGCTCCACGGACCGACATGCTCAAGCACGGCCACGCTCATCGGCGACTCACCTCCTGACGGATACTGTCACAAGGGTGCCACGCCGACCGCTCCGAAGGGAGCAGTACCGGCCCCCCGGCCGAGCAGCCGGGTAAATTCGGTGGAGCCCACCCGCAACTCGGATCCGGACGGCTTCCGACGTCCACTCATGACGGGAGACCATGCCTCGCGGCATGGTCTCCCATGTGCGGCCGCTCAGCCTCCGTGCTCGTATGGCGCACCGATCGTGTAGAGCAGGGTCGCGAGCGAGGCGAGCGTCAACACCACGAAGACGGCGCGCCGCCAGTTGATCGACAACGTCATGATTCACCCCCTGTCCGGGTCTGTGTCAGCTGCGCTACTGGCAATTCCCGCCGGTGGCGGCGCATCGCGAGCACGACCACCGCGCAGGAGCCGCCGCTGATCAGGACGTCACCAGGGCTGATGACCTTCCGCAGCGGCGCGATCGGGATGGTGTCGCCCAGGAACGACAACCGGGTGTCGGCGTCGACGGGCGCGTTCTTCGGCGTGGTCAGACCCGGGCGCAGGCCGACTGACTCGGCCATGGCGGGCGAGTACGGCATCCGGCCGTTGACCGCGATGGCGATGCCGTTGAGGACGGCACCGAGCGCGATGACCGCCCCGGCGACGCGGATCGCCGCGGGCCAGTTTCGGAGGTTGACCCCGAGCCAGATCAGCACCGGGGCGAATACGACGACCAGCGGGGGCACGCCGACCCGGATTTCGACGAAGTCCCGCGCGCCGGGCAGGTAGTACTGCGCCGCTTGCACGAACGCGGCCAGCCACAGCAGCCAGATCGCGACCAGCCGGATCGTGCGCAACCCGGACAGGCGCCCGCCCAGCAGATAGCCGACGATCACACCGGCGAGCGGCGGGATCACGATCAGCACCAGCATGCGAATCGACACAGCGCCCTAGCCGCCGGCGTCGCCGCTGAACGACAACGATCCAGTCTGGGCGTCGGCGGGAGCCGCTGCCGCCAGTCCGCCGACTACCCCCGTGAGCGACAGGGCGGTTGCAACCGCCGCACGTCGCCAAGACTTGTGCATGCCGATCCCTTCTGTCAGGCATCTGCGTCAGGATTACTCCTGGCACACGTCAATTGGCGCACAGGGCAGGACGTCCTGATGCCCTCCACGGCATTTGGTACATTTCTGCGCCTGCCACGTGAACCGCCACAGCGGCCGGAACGTCGACATCGAGCAAGTGCACAATCAGCTCCGTCCGGCGCCGTTCGAAAATCGGTGGAGGTGGGCGCCGCGTGCGCGTAGGCTGGTTAGCCGCTTGACGGCCGCGGTGAGGTAAGCACCGCAGCGGACGTCCCACGCGCCGGGCCCACCGCCCTGGATACGCGAGCGAGCCGACCGAGACCTCCAAGAGGATCACCGTGCCCGCACTCGAAACCGACCTTCAACACGAACGCGAACACCTCGCCGCGTCACGACAGGCGCTCAAACGCATGCGCGAGCATGCCGAGGAGCTCTTCTCCACCGGAGACAAGGTCGCCGGGGATGCGTACGCCGCGGAGACGCTCGGCCGGCACCTGGCCCGGCGCATCGCCGATCTCGCCGACAACCCCGACACGCCGCTGTTCTTCGGGCGGCTCGACCTCGACGACCACCAGTACCACGTCGGGCGCCGGCACGTGACCGACGCCGCCGGCGAGCCGATGGTCCTCGACTGGCGGGCACCCCTGTCACGCAAGTTCTACCAGGCCAGCGTCCGCGACCCGCAAGGCGTCGACGTGCGCCGGCGCTTCGGGTTCGTCAAAGGCGACCTCACCAGCTTCGAGGACGAACACCTCACCGCCGGGCAGGACATCGGGACCAGCCGCATCCTGCTCGACGAGATCGAGCGGCCCCGCGTCGGACCCATGCGCGACATCGTCGCCACCATCCAGCCGGAGCAGGACGAACTGGTCCGCGCCGACCTCGAAACCTCCATCTGCGTCCAGGGCGCTCCCGGCACGGGAAAGACCGCGGTCGGTCTCCACCGTGCGGCGTACCTGCTGTACCTGCATCGGGAGCGCCTCCGCCGGGCCGGGGTGCTGATCGTCGGTCCGAACCAGGCGTTCCTCGGCTACATCGCCTCGGTTCTGCCCGCCCTGGGCGAGCTCGAAGTCCAGCAGTCCACGATCGAAGACCTGATCGCCCGCGTGCCGGTCCGCGTCACCGACCCGGTCGACGCGCAGGTGGTCAAGCACGATCCACGCATCGCAGAGGTGCTGCACCGGGCGCTTTGGTCACGGTTGTCCCGGCCGGAGGAGCCGCTGCAGGTCTCGGACGGCGCGTACCGCTGGCGGGTCAGCGTCGAGGCGCTGCGCCGGGTCATCGACGACGTACGGCGCGAGGATCCGCCCTACGCGCTGGGCCGGGAGCGGGCCCGGGCGCGCATCGTCTCCCTGCTGCAGCGCCAGGCCGAGGCCAAGTCCGGCGAGTCGCCGCCCGAGAGCTGGGCACGAAAGATGGGCAAGTCCCGGCCCGTGGCCGAGGCACTTGACGCGGCATGGCCGGCGGTCACGCCCGAGGGGCTCGTCTTCGATCTTCTCCGCGATCCGGAGGTGCTCGCCGTGTCCGCCGAAGGCCTCCTGACGGCCGACGAGCAGGCCGCGATCGTCTGGGTGAAGCCGCCCCGCACCCCGCGCGCCACCAAGTGGTCCGCCGCCGACCTCGTGCTCATCGACGAGGTGGCGGGACTTCTCGAACGCCAGGCCAGCGTCGGCCACATCGTCGTTGACGAGGCGCAGGATCTCTCGCCGATGCAGTACCGCGCGATCGCCCGCCGCAGCACGCACGGCTCGATCACCCTCCTCGGCGATCTCGCACAGGGCACATCGCCGTGGGCTGCGACCGACTGGGCCGAGTCGCTGCGTCACCTGGGCAAGCCCGAGGCCGGGATCGTGCCGCTCAGCGTCGGCTTCCGCGTGCCGGACGCGGTCGTCGCGCTCGCCAACCGGCTGCTGCCCGCGCTCGCCGTCAACGTCCCACCGGCCGTTTCGCTGCGCCGCGACGGCGAACTGACCGTCCAAGCCTTCGACGACCTCGCGACCGCCGCGGTCGCCGAGGCGAAAGCCGCCATGACGTACCCAGGTTCCATCGGCGTGATCGCCGCCGACCACCAGATCGATCAGATGCGCACCGCGCTCGAAGAGGCAGGCGTGCAGCCCGCGGATCTCGACAGCCCCGTCGCCGGCAGGGTCACCGTCGTGCCGGCGACCCTCGCCAAGGGCCTGGAGTACGACCACGTCATCGTGATCGAGCCAGCCGCCATCGTCGCAGCCGAGCCGCGTGGCCTGCATCGGCTGTACGTGGTGCTCACCCGCGCCGTTTCCCGGCTCAGCGTGCTGCACCGCGAACCGCTGCCGGCCGCGCTCCTCAGCTGAGCCCCGGTCGGTTTCCGCCGCTGACCGGACCGGACTCGGTCCTCGCCTCCGTGGCGTGGGACTGCCGGACGGATGAACCAGCCGGCCGTGGGTAGCACGGTGATCCGAGATCACCGTGAGGAAGGGATCTGCATGGTCGGCGTCGTGGGATGGCAGCAGGCCGGGTCGAGGCTGAGCTCGGGCGCAGTACGCCTCTCCCGCGATGCCGAATCGGCGCGATCCGGTAAGCCGAGTCATGAGCGTGGATGACGCGGTGCCTGCCGCCGGTGGTGGCCCGGAGGCTGGACCCGCTCCGGACCGCTCGGAGATTCCTTCCGGGTTTGGTAGCCGTGAGGGTGAGCTCGCCCTACTGCGCGCGTACGAGCCGGTGATCCGGTACACAGCCGGCGAACTGTTCCTGCCGACAGCCGTCGACGCCTACGTTGGCCAGACCAGCCTGTGGCATCGGCGCCCGGGTGAACGACGCGAGGAATGCCTGGCCCAGCCCGGTGAGCTGACACTGGAGCGGCTGGCCGCGGAGGGGGAGCGGTTCGCCGGAGACGGCCTGTACCTGCGCCTTGTCGACCGTCCGATGCATGGTGCCGAGTACCGGCGATGGCGCCGTGAAGGAGCGCAGCCGTCGTTTCGGCCGAGTAGCCGCTTCGCCGCCGTCGGGCTGTTCGCGCGGCTCGTCGACGCCGGTCTCCGTCTGTCCCTTCTTCTGCGGGGGACAGTGCCCGGCGGCACCCGGGCGGCGGCGCACCGGCTGTACGTCACGCGTATGCAGGCGGACGATCATCCCTACTACGCGAGAGTGGTCCGGGACGGCGGCTACGTCGCCCTGCAGTACTGGTACTTCTACCCGATGAACGACTGGCGCTCGACGTTCAGCGGGGTCAACGACCACGAGGCCGACTGGGAACAGGTGACGATCTTTCTCGGTGAGACACTCAGCGGCGCATTGCGCCCGGCCTGGGTGGCGTTCTCGGCCCACGACGAAGTCGGCGACGACCTGCGTAGACGCTGGGACGACCCGGACATCGAGTTCGTCGGTACGCATCCAGTGGTGTACGCGGGGGCCGGATCGCACGCCGGTGCCTACCTACCCGGTGAATACGTGACGACCGTCGCCCTGACGTGGCCGAATCGCCTCGCGGCCGCGTCGCGCCAGGTGGCACGGACTCTGCTGCCCTGGGTCAGGGACATGCCCGAGACGCCCGCCGGTATCCCATTCATCGACTACCACCGCGGCGACGGCCCGGGCATCGGAGTGGGAGAGGGCCTGGCCTGGCATCCGGTGTTGATCGACGACCACACTCCCTGGATTCGTGGCTTCCGAGGGTTGTGGGGCCTGGACACACGGGACCACTTCGGCGGCGAGCGGGCGCCGGCCGGGCCCCGGTATGAGCGCGATGGGTCGGTCCGGCCAGGCTGGGCGAACCCGGTGGCGTGGGCCGGCCTCGACGAGGAGTACCCCACTGTCGAGCACGGTGCCGTGCTGCGGGATAGCCGCGCGAGCTGGCTGGAACAGCGCCTTGCCGAGATCGCCGTCGAGATCGACGTCCACCGGCAGGCGTCGCGGGAGTCGCGCGCCAGCGACCGGGCCAGGGCGGCCTACACGAGCCAAGGTGCGGACAAGACCCACAGCCGTGGCAAGACCGGCTACGGCCAGGACGGCAGGGAGACCATCGCGCGGCTGCACACCGAGCAGACCGCGCTGCGCGAGGAGCTCGATGCGATCGTCCGCGCGAGAACCGAGCCGCCCGTCGAGGCTCCACACGCCCATCTGCGCCGCCGTGCTCTTCCGCTCGCCGCCGACGCCCCACGCCAGCGGTTCCTGGCGATATGGTCGGCCGCATCGGTGTCGGTCATGCTGGCCGGAGTCGCGCTCGTCGTGATAAGCCCGCCAATCGGAGTGCTCTGGTCGTTCGCCGCGCTCATGGTGCTCATGCTCGGAATCGAGTCGGCGGCTCGCGGCCGGCTGGTGCGGTTCACGGCAACCATGGCCGCGGCCGGCGCCACCGTGTTCGCCGTCCTGGGCGTCGTCGAGGTCGTCGTCCGCAACTGGCGGGCCGGAGCGGCAGCCATGCTGATCCTCGCATCATGCGTTCTGCTCGTCGGCAACCTGCGCGCATGGATGACGACCCGTTGAGACGGCGCCAGAGGCGATTAGGGCTGGAATGCCGAGCAACGCGTGCAACGACTCTGAAGCAGATCTCGTTCTGGTAGGTGTGAACCCGTCTGAGGAGCAGGATTTCACGGAGTTCGTTCGGGTCAATGGAGACCAGTTACTCAGATTCGCGCGGCTGCTGGTGCCGGACGCCGCCGAGGCCGAGGATGTCCTGCAGACCGCCCTGCTGCGGTTGACCAAGCACTGGTCAAGACAATTGGAATCTCCGGAGGCATACGTCCGGGCGGCGCTTGTGAATCTCGCGAAGGATCGCGGCCGGCGCAGCCATCTCGTCCCTGTCCCCGTACAGGCTGACCCGGACTTGTTGGCTGCCGGGCGCGATCACGCTGAGGCGGTCGCTGCCCGAGCGCACCTCGACCAAATACTCGGCGCCCTTCCGCCTCGCCAGCGGGTGACGGTCGTCCTGCGCGTCATCGATGGACTCAGTGAAGCCGAGACAGCGGCCGTCATGAGGTGCTCGCCAGGAACGGTCAAGAGCAACCTCGCGCGCGGACTACTCAAGGTCCGCACCGCCCTGGAATCTTCCCTTGCCTCCGTAGAGAGGACGACGCGATGAACACGATTCTGCCCTCGCCGCACGATCCGGCTGAGGAACTGCGCAGGCTGGCAACGGCTGCCACGCCGACAGTGCACGCCCGGGCTGACCTCGCGCGAACGGTCCTCAACCGCGCTCGTCGCCAGCGGCGTGTACGGCGCCTGGGCAAGGTTGCGGCCGCTGTCGGCGGTGGTCTCGTGGTGTTGACCACGGTGGCGGCGGCGAACCTGCTCGGCCGCAGTGACTACTTCACCGTCACCGAACCGAGTGAAGTCATGGAATCCACGATCAATGTGGGGGAACGCGTCGTACTCAACAAAAAGCTGTCGCCCGCCCGCGGAGACATCGTCATCGTGCACCTCGCCCGTGACGGTTACACATACGACGCCATTTTTCGGGTCGTCGCTCTCTCCGGTGACACGATCGGGTGCCCGACCGGCCCGGCCGGGCGATGCGAGGGGGTCGTCGTCAACGGAACAACCTTGCCCGAGCCTTACCTCGGCGCAGCGGTCACCGACCCGTTCCCCACCTCCACGGTGCCGGATCACATGATCTTCCTCCTCGGCGACAACCGCGCCCGCGCCCACGACTCCCGGTTCATCGGACCGGTCCGGCTCACCGACGTCGGTGGCGTGGCGGTGCGGATCGAGAACCGCAACGGTCAGGTCCGAGCCGTTCCAGGTGCCCCGGCTCACCCCGGCCCCGGCGATAGGGACAACGTCGATCCCGCCACACAGGTCCCACCGGCATTCGTTGGGTCGCCGCGGTAGATCAGCAGAATCACAGACGGTGACGATGTCTTACTCGGAATAGCTTCGTCGCTGACGAATGATGGACCGCGGCCTCAGGATGCATCGGAGGCTTGGGCGTCGTCAAGGTCGATGCCGTGGCGCTGGAACAGTGGCAGTACGAGGTCACCGGCGGTGGTCGCATCTGGTATGCGATCGAAGTGTGCTCACGGCCGATGCCCCGGCTTCACCTCAATGTGAGCTCTGGTACAGACTGGTCGAATGAGCCCTGTCAGTCGCGGCCGTAAGGGCAGGCAGAAACGGAACGCCGGGCGAGGATCGGCGGTGCTGCGCGTCGTCGGTGAGCCGGTCTCGTGTGACTGCCCGGCCTGTTCGGACCCCGACTTCGATCCGGAGCAGGCCTTCGGGGAGCTGGCCGACGCCACGTCGGAGCTGGCGGCCGTCGATGACCCGCTGGACGCCGAAATCGGTGCGGCGACGCTGTTGGCGATCTGTTCCGCGAACGGTGCCGAGGGAGCCGTGGCGGATCTGATCTCGCACTTCGAGAGCCGGTCAACCGCGGGAACGCTCGCGATGCTGCTGGCCATCGGGTCGGTCGCGCCGGGCGACGTCGGCGCGGCGGCGCGCGCGGCGGCGGGGAGGCTCGCGCGGGCCGGCGTCGCGAAACCGGTATGGGCGGACGAGATCGCCGCACCGGTCACCGTCGAGAATTGTCGTCGCGTTTTCGACCTGCAGGGCACCGCTTCCATGCTGGTCTGCTCGTTCCAGCGGGCGGAGCGCGGGCACATGCTCGTGCTGTCCGTCGACCACACCGACTGCGACGCCGCCGTGGACGTCATGCTCGGGGAGGCGGCAGACCTTCCTGAGGTACTGAAGGAGATGCGGGCGTCAGGCAGGAAGAACGGCCTGGACATCAAGACCGAGTCGATGGAGCCGGCGGAGCTGCGCTGGTGGATCGAGAACGCCCTCGATGCCCGGGACGTCCATGACGCCGAGGGCGCCGACGACGAATCGGCGGAGCTGTTCGATGCGGAGGGACCCGGGTATCCGGTGCTCGCGACGCTGGTCCGTGCTCGAATGGCCGCGCTGCCCGAGTCCGACAAGCCTCCGGCGCCGCACGGCGGGTTCGCGGCGGCTCCCGCGTTGGCGCCCAAGCGGACCAAGCTGGCTGGACCGGCCCCGATCTACCAGGTCAAGGTTGGACTGAAGGGCGCGACGCCGCCGATCTGGCGGCGCCTCGAAGTGCCGGCGGACGTCAGCCTGGCGCGACTGCACGACATCATCCAGGCGGCGTTCGGCTGGAATGACAGTCACATGCACGTGTTCGAGACGCCGTTCGGGGATTTCGGTGTCGCGGATCGGGAGCTGGGTTACGGTTCGGACAAGTCGGTCACTCTTGAGCAGGTTGCTCCGGAGGTCAAGAGCAAGATCCGCTACGTTTACGACTTCGGGGACAACTGGCAGCACGAACTGCTGGTCGAGAAGGTCCTCGACCGTGATCCGGTGGTGCGGTATCCAAGGTGTACCGGCGGGCGGCGAGCCGCGCCACCCGACGACTGCGGCGGCATCTGGGGATATCTCGACCTGATCGAAGCGCTCAAGGACCCGGATCACCCGGAACACCGAGACAGCATGGATTGGGTGGGTATCGACGACATCGCCGACTTCACCCCTGAACGGTTCGACGCGAAGTCGGTCAACACGGCGCTGTCCGGCCTCACCTGACCGGCAATGACGGCCGGGTGGGGTCGCTGGCCGCAAGCCTTGCGCACCCACGCCGGTCCGAGGCAGGCTTCTGGGAGCGCAGTGGCGCTCGGGCCAACCGTGGACCGGGCACCCATCTGCGAAACGGACGGTCTAGCGCGACATCCACATGGACAATGGCACCCGAGATCTGATCCCGTTGGTGGATCGGCTCCGTCGCGATCGCCGCACGCATCCGTACCGGGGCCGGCGTGAATATTCGCAGGCGGCCCGCGATCTCGCCGACCGGTGCGCGGTGCTGATCGACGCCGGCGCCGCGGCGACGGTGGTCCCTGTGCTGCGCAAGGCCGTCGACCGGATGACGGCCGCGCTGATGTACATGGACGACTCGTCCGGTGTCGTCGGCGACGACCTGCAGCAGATGATGGAGCTGTACGCGCAGGCCTGCATCGCGGCACCCCAGAACCCGAGGCGGCTTGCCGGCTGGCTGGTGAAACTCGAGTGCGACGGCCCGGGCTGGCCGCGGATCGTGCTGCGCGACTTCGCCCCGGCGCTCGGTGCGCCCGGGCTGGCAGAGGTCGAGCGGCTGGTCGCCGACCGGGCCGCGACGGCGGATCCCGAGTCATGGACGGGACTGTTCGCGATCCGGGATCTGCGCGAGCAGCTGGCCGAGGTGTCCGGCGACATCGACCGGCACGTCCAAGTGCTGGCCGAACATCTGACCAGCGCGGTGCAGTACGCACGGATCGTCGACACGCTGTGTGCGGCCGGCCGGACGGTGGAGGCGATCGCCTGGGCGCGGCGCGGGCTGGCGGAGAAGGCCGGCTGGCCGCATGCCGACCAGCTCCGCGACACGCTGGTGGCGTTGCTGCTCGAACAGGGCGACAGCGAGGCCGCGCTGGTGGTACGGCGGGCGGAGTTCGAGCGGCACCCGACGCTCGAGGCCTTCCGGGCGTGGGAGAGCACCGCAGTGCAGGCCGGTGCCGGCGACCCGACATCGGCGGCGGTCGAGCGGCTACGGCAGCGCGCCGCCGAGCAGCCGCTCTACGTATCCGAACTGGTCGACGTGCTGACGGCGGTCGGTGCCCACGGCGAAGCCTGGACGATCGGCCGGGCGAACGCCGACCGGCTCGGCCGGCAGCGCTGGCTCGGCCTACTCCAGCGGCGAAGCACGACCGAACCGGCCGACGTGATCGAGCACTACCAGGACCTCATCGAGGAGCAGGTCCGCGACAGCGGCGACAGGCATCGGTACCGTGGGGCACTGCCGCTGCTCTCGGCCTTGCGGGCGACCTGCCGGGCGGCCGGACAGGAAGCTCGGTTCGCCTCCTACCTGGCCGATTTCCGCGAACGGCACCGCCGCCGACCGACCCTGATCAAGACACTCGACGACGCCGGATTCCGCGCGTAGTCCCAGGCGATCTTGCCTGCTCGCTCGTCGGCGAGCTCGGTTTCGTGAACGCTCACCTCACCGCGGCCGTCAAGCGGCGCTATGCGGGGGTGCGTCCACCGCTCCACCGAATTGCGGTTGCTTCCCGCGTCTCCAGGTTAATAATATTATTAGGATTTTGTTCGTCTTCGATCAATGGCAATCCGCGATCCTGCTCGTTGCCGGTGACAAGTCCGGTCAGTGGAACCGGTGGTATCGGCAGGCCGTTCCGGAAGCGGAGCAGCTTTACGCCACATACTTGAAGGAGCGAGAGAAGGAGATCGTGGATGAGCGGCGTTAAGCGGTGGCGGGATACCGATCACCTGGCGCGCGCGGTCGAAACCGCAGGCGGCCGTCAGGCGTTCGATGCCGCGGTCGGAGCGATGCTTGACGAGGCTCGGGGTTGGCGGCTGGCCGAGTTGCGGAAGCGGCGAGAGATGACGCAGGAGCAGGTCGCGTCGCGGATGGGTGTCTCGGTGGCCCGGGTGTCGCAGATCGAGGCCGGCAGTGTTTCCACGCAGGAGGTGCTCGCGCGGTACATCGAGGCGCTCGGCGGGACGCTCAAACTGATCGCCGACTTCGGTGATGAGCAACTCAAGGTCGCCTGATTTCTGCGTGCGGCGTTCGGCTCACCGACGCGGCGGCTTACGACCGGGCACGGTGAGGATATGTGCCCGCGGCAGCTCACGACAGGTCCTGCAGCAACAGCGGGAGAATCCGCTCTTCCATGACGGCGCGGCCGGAGTGGATCATCATTTCGGCGAGTGCGGGCTCCCACGGCGTTGCGGTTGAGGTGCCGGCCAGCGCTACGCCGCTCGCCGCGTGGGCCGCGTACGTGACACCGTCCATGCGCCACGACACGGCCGTCGGGTAGCGGGCGAGCGCGGCTGCGGTGATCCGCACCGGGACCCGCGCGGCGGCCGCCTCGGTCAGCCACGAGCCGAGCAGCCCGTGCCCGGTGTGCGCGGTAGCCGGCCTCGGTGAACTGATACACCGAGTGACGGTTGCGATACTCCGCCAGCGTCGCCGCGCGGGCACCGTCCTGCCCGCGATCCAGTACACCCCAGTCGACGAGCGCATCGAGCAGCCGCGGAAGCTACAGTCCGGCGGGGTCCGGACACTCGGGGTAGGTGGCCGAAAGCCCCGCCATGGCGGACGCCACCTCGGACGTGTGCAGGACCACCTGATAGCTGGAGCGGGCGGCGTCAAGAGACCGCAGGACCCACAGGTAAGCCGTCCTGTTGTCCGCCGTGACGTAGCTGAACAGCCGCATCCGGTCGTCCAGGCTGAAGTCGTCCAGTCCGAACGACGGCGGATTTGGCTGCGCCACCAGCCCCCCTCGAATCGACCGGCCAAACCTAGTCGAATGGTCGGGCCGCAGGCCAGTCGGTACCGATGGGGCGCGGGCCGGTTCCGGTCAGGCCGTCAGAGCGCGCAGCTCGGGGAGCATCTCGATGACCAGGAAGGCGCCGCCGGTCGGGTCGACGAGATACGCCGCGTGACCGATGCCGGCGTCGATCGGGCCGACCAGAACGCTTCCGCCGAGTTCGGGGGTGCGGGCCATGAAGCCCTCGCAGTCGTCGATCGACATGATCGTGCGCCAGTGCGGCGGGGTGCCCGGCGGGTACTCGTCGCCTAGCAGGCTCACGCCGCCCACCACGCGGTTCGCGCAGACCCAGTCGTGGTACTCGTGGATGGCGTCCGACGTGCCCTCGCGCTCGGTCCAGCCGAAGACCTTGCCGTAGAACGTGGCGGCGGTCGGGACGTCCTGGGTCACCGTCTCGCTCCAGCAGACGGTGCCGGGCTCATCCTGGACCTGGGCGCCGGCGAAGCGGCCGCGCTGCCAGGCGCCGAACGCCGCGCCGGCCGAGTCGGCGAACAGCGCGGCCCGCCCCCGGGTGCCGGCCTCGGCCGGGGGCTGCAGGACCGTGCCGCCGGCCTCGACGACCAGGTCCGCGGTGGCGTCGACGTTCTCCGTCGAGATGTACGTCAACCACGCCGACTGCCCGGTGGGAGACGGCACCAGGCCGGCCACGGCGAGGTCGCGCAGCAGGAAGAGGGTGGTGCCGTCGTCGGCCTCGGTGGTCGTCCAGCCGAAGAGGCCGCAGTAGAACGCCGCCGCGGCCGCGGTGTCGCCGCTGGTCAGCACCGACCAGCACGGCGTCGCGGGAGCATAGCCTCGTACTCGCACGCGATCACGGTAAGCGCAAAGTCAGCGCAATTGATCGTCTGAAGGGTCACAAATTGCCAGTTGGCGGTCAGTGCCTCGTGAGGAGCTGCTTCGTCACCTCGCGGCAGGTCTTCACGCCGTAGTCCTTCCCCAGGGAGCTCGGGTAGTGCGCCATGATGCCCAGGCTCCAGCCGTCGCCGACGGCCATGCACGCGATGTGCCACTGGCCGTCGTCGCGGGCCAGCCAGCCGTTCTTGATCGCCGTGGTCTTCCGCACGTCGGCCGGGAGCACCTCGATCGGGCCGAACCGGCCCGGGCCGCGCACGTTGCGCATCTCGTTGAGCAGCCAGCCGGTCCACTTCGGGCCGGCCGCGCGGCCGTCGCCGATGCACTTGGCCAGCCGGGTCACGTCACGGGCGGACATCTGGGTCAGGCTCCAGGAGTTCTGGGTGCCCTTGGTGTCGGTCAGGCCGCAGAGCGTGATCATGCGCTTGATCGAGGTCAGGTTGCCGTTCTGGGCGTGGTACTTGAACGTGTTCTCCGTCTCCGAGTCGCGGATCATCCGGCTGAGCTCGGCGAGTGCGGCGCTGCTGGGCTGCTTCTTCTGCTCGGCCTGGCGGCGCAGCCAGTCGGCGACCACCCAGGCCTTCGCCATCGAGGCGGTATCGCTCGTGGTGTACGGCGTGGAGCCGTACATCTGGTCGGTCGTGTGGTCGTAGTACGCCCATGACCAGTACCCCTTCACGTTCATCGTCACCGGCTGCGTCGGCGTGAACAGCGCCGCGCTTTCGCCGGCGCTTCGCACCACGGCCGGCGAGTCGGAACCGGCCGCCGTGTGGTCGACCCGCGGCGCGGGTTCGCACCCGGTCACGAGCAGCAGGGCCAGCGCGAGGCCAGGCCCGAGCACAGCCAGGGGGCGTCGCATCCCACGAGGGTAGCCGCTGTGAAAATGACCGCCCCGGCCATGCGCAGGGCACTGGTTGGGGCACGATGGCGTTGTGCCCGCATTGCAGCGGCCCCGCGTGGGCCACATCCAGTTTCTGAACTGCCTGCCCATCTACTGGGGCCTGATGCGATCGGGCGCGCTGATCGACGTCGATCTGTTCAAGGACTCGCCGGAGCGCCTCAACGCCGCCCTCGTCGCCGGAGACCTCGACATCGGCCCGATCTCGCTCGTCGAATACCTGCGCAACGCCGACGACCTGCTACTCCTGCCCGACCTCGCGGTCGGCAGCGACGGGCCCGTGCTGTCCGTCAATGCCGTTTCGACTGTACCGCTGGAGTCGCTCGACGGCCGCCGCGTGGCGCTCGGCGCGACCTCCCGCACCGGCGTGCTCCTGGCGCAGATGTATCTCGAGTCCGGCATTGGCGTGCGCCCCGAGTACTTCAACAGCGCGCCCGACCTGGCCCGCATGCTCGACGAGGCCGACGCCGCCGTGATCATCGGCGACGTGGCGCTGCGCGCGATGCACGACGCGCCGCAGCACGGCTGGCAGGTCACCGACCTGGGCCTGGCCTGGCGCGAGTGGACCGGCCTGCCGATGGTGTTCGCCGCGTGGGCGGTGCGCCGCGACTTCGCCGCCGCGCACCCCGGCCTGGTCAAGGACGTGCACGAGGCGTTCCTGCGCTCGCGCGAGCTGTGCCTTACGGAACTGGACGAGGTGGCCACCGCGGCGGCGCGCTGGGAGACCCTCTCGGCCGAGACGCTGGCGACCTACTTCCGCGTGCTGGACTTCTCCCTCGGTGAACGCCAGGTCGCCGGCGTGCGTGAGTTCGCCCGGCGGGCCGCGGCACGCGGCGCGGTGCCCCCGCTGCCGGAGGGCGGCCCGGCGTTCTTCAAGGGCTGATCTGCTCGGCAGGTCGCGGCGCGCGGCGACCGGGTGATCCAGCCGTTCTTCACCGCGGTCGAGGACTGCTCCGCGGCCGGTAGCGCCGGCGTGATGCCGAACTTCTGGTCCTTCGCCACGTTGCGCATCGGCGGCCGGTCATCAGCGATCGGGGTCACCCGACGTGAGTGCTTTTGCCCGATCAGTCTCTCGTTCAACCATCGCAGCGGCAGCCCGGATGCACTCAAAAGTGCCTGGTAGCTGGCTCGATGCCATGTGACAGCTTCTTGCTGGACCTGTCGGATGCTGTAACACTTGAGGCGTGGACGGCAACGACTTCGCCCCTCTGCTCGAGCAGGTCGACAGCGCCGAGCGGGACCTTCGGGCGGCCTCCGAGGCGAGCGTCGAGGCCCGCGGTGAACTGCAGGAATACTTCGACGCGACCGTCTGGGCCGACCAGAAGATCGAGCCCCGGGACTGGATGCCCGAGGCGTACCGCGAGACGCTGATCCGCCAGATCGCGCAGCACGCGCACTCCGAGATCATCGGCATGCAGCCCGAGGGCAACTGGATCTCCCGCGCCCCCTCGCTCAAGCGCAAGGCGATCCTGCTCGCGAAGGTGCAGGACGAGGCCGGCCACGGGCTTTACCTGTACGCCGCGGCCGAGACGCTCGGGGTCTCCCGCGACGAGCTGGTCGAGCTGCTGATCGAGGGCCGCCAGAAGTACAGCTCGATCTTCAATTATCCGACGCTGACCTGGGCGGACATCGGTGCGATCGGGTGGCTCGTCGACGGCGCCGCGATCGTCAACCAGGTGCCGCTGTGCCGCTGTTCCTACGGGCCGTATGCGCGCGCCATGATCCGCATCTGCAAGGAGGAGTCGTTCCACCAGCGGCAGGGGTACGAGATCCTGCACACGCTCGCCAACGGCAGCCCGCGGCAGCGGGAGATGGCGCAGGACGCGATCGATCGCTGGTGGTATCCGTCGCTGGCGATGTTCGGCCCGCCCGACACCGAGTCGACGCACTCCGAGCGCTCGATGGCCTGGAAGATCAAACGCTTCTCCAACGACGAGCTGCGCCAGCGGTTCGTGGACATGTGCGTGCAGCAGGCGGGCGTGCTCGGCCTGCGCCTGCCGGACCCGGACCTGCGCTGGAACGAGGAGCGCCAGGCGTATGACTACACCCAGCCCGACTACGAGGAGCTCATGCGCGTGATCAAGGGCGAGGGGCCGTGCAACCGTCAGCGCATGGCGCACCGCCGCCGCGCTCACGAGGATGGCGCGTGGGTGCGCGAGGCGGCCCGGGCGCACGCCGCCAAGAAGGCGGTGGCCAGTGTCTGAGTCGCGGTCTGAGTCGCGGTCCGAGCCGCTGTGGGAGGTGTTCGTCCGGCCCCGCCGCGGGCTCTCGCACGCACACGTCGGCTCCCTGCACGCCCCCGACGCCGAGATGGCGCTGCGCAACGCCCGCGACGTCTACACCCGCCGCCAGGAGGGCGTCTCGATCTGGGTCGTGCCGGCCGCCGCGATCACCGCGAGCAGCCCCGACGAGAGGGACGCGTTCTTCGATCCGGCGGCCGACAAGGTGTACCGCCACCCGACCTTCTACGCCGTACCGGAAGGCGCGGAGCATCTATGAGTATGGACTTCGCGCGTGTGCTGGCGCTCGGCGACGACGCGCTCATCGCGGCGCAGCGCCTCGCCGAGTGGTGCTCGCGCGCGCCCGAGATGGAAGAGGACGTCGCGCTGGCCAACATCGCGCTCGACCAGCTCGGCGCCGCCCGGCTGTTCCTCACCTATGCGGGCGAGCTGGAGGGGCGCGGGCGGGACGAGGACGACCTGGCGTACCTGCGCGACGACGGCGAGTTCCGCAACGTGTCGCTGGTCGAGCTCGACAACGGCGACTTCGCTGTCACCATCGGCAAGCTGCTGTTCCTCGCCGTCTATCAGCGGCTCGCCTACCAACGGTTGAGCGTCGGCGAGGACGCGCGGCTGGCCGGGATCGCGGCGAAGACGCGCAAGGAGTCCGCGTACCACGCCGAGCACGCGGCGCTGTGGACCATCCGTCTCGGTGACGGCACCGACGAGTCGCACCGGCGCATGCAGGCGGCCGTCGATGCGCTGTGGCCCTACACGCACGAGCTCTTCGAGGGCGACTTCGACGACGACTTGGCCGCGCTGCGCGAGCCCTGGCTGGCCGAGATCGCCGCGGTGCTCGACGAGGCGACGCTGACCCGGCCGGGCGACGGCTGGGCGCCCTCGGGCGGGCGGCGCGGGCTGCACACGGAGGAACTGTCCAAGCTGCTCGCCGAGATGCAGGTGCTGCACCGCGCGCACCCCGGGGTGACGTGGTGAGCGCGCGCGAGCTGGTGGCGGCGGTGCGTGACCCGGAACTGCCGCTGGTCACCATCGAGGAGCTGGGCATCCTGCGGAGGGTCGCGGAACGTGACGGCCAGGTCACGGTCACGATCACGCCGACGTACTCGGGCTGCCCGGCGATGGACGCGATCCGCGCCGACATCGCGGCGGCGCTGGACGCCGGCGGCTACCACGACGTCGAGGTGGACACCGACCTCGCCGAGGCGTGGACCACCGACTGGATCACCGACGAGGGCCTCGCGAAGCTGGCCGCGGCGGGTGTCGCGCCGCCGGCGCGCAGTGCGGCGGTGGCCCTGACGCTCACCGTGCGCTGCCCCCGGTGCGGGTCGCCGGACACCGAGGAGCTGTCCCGCTTCGGCGCCACGGCCTGCAAGGCGCTCTGGCGGTGCCGGGCGTGCCGGGAGCCGTTCGAGCGAGTGAAGGCACTATGACCGTCTCTCCGATCCGGCGGCCCGTCAAGCCGCGGCCCGTGTTCCATCGCCTCGCGGTGCTCGACGTCGAGCGGCTGACCGACGAGGCCGTCGCGGTGACCTTCGACGTGCCGCCCGCGCTGCGGGAGCGTTTCGCGTTCCGGGCGGGGCAGCATCTCACCGTGCGCCGCCACACCGGATCGGGGGAGGAGATCCGCCGGTCGTACTCCATCTGCTCGACCCCCGCGCTGCTGCGCGACGAGGGCGTGCTGCGGGTGGGCATCAAGCGGGTCGCCGGCGGCGCGTTCTCCACGTTCGCGCTGTCCGAGCTCGCGCCGGGCGACGAGGTCGACGTGCTGCCGCCGCTGGGCCACTTCACCACCGCGTTCGACCCGGACCGGGCGCGGCACTACGCGGCGATCGTGGCCGGCTCGGGGATCACGCCCGTGCTGTCGCTCGCCGCCACCGCGCTGCGGACCGAGCCGGGGAGCCGGGTCACGCTGATCTACGGCAACCGCGCCGCCGGCACCGTGATGTTCGCCGAGGAACTCGCCGACCTCAAGGACCGCCATCCGGAGCGGCTGCACCTGGTACACGTGCTGTCACGCGAGGCGCAGGAGCCCCCGCTGCTGTCGGGCCGGCTGGACGAGGCCCGCATCGGCGCGATCCTCGACGCGCTGGTGCCGCCCGGCACCGTCGATGAGTGGTTCCTGTGCGGGCCGCACGGCATGGTGCTCGACGCGAAGGTGGCACTGAGCCTGCGCGGGGTCGACGACGCCGCGGTACACACCGAGCTCTTCCATGTCGACGACGCGCCGCCGGCCGCGCGCTCGGCCGCCCCCGAGACGGCCGAGCCCGGCGCCGAGGTGAGCATCCTGCTCGACGGGCGCGAGACCACCTTCACGATGGCGCACGACGAGCGGATCCTCGATGCGGCGCTGCGGGCGCGGCCGGAGCTGCCGTACGCGTGCAAGGGCGGCGTCTGCTCGACCTGCCGGGCGAAGGTCGTCGAGGGCAAGGTCCAGATGGCGCGCAACTTCGCGCTCGAGCCGGACGAGCTCGCCGCCGGATATGTCCTGACCTGCCAGTCGATGCCGATCACGGACAGGGTCGTGGTCGACTTCGACGCCTGAGGTGGGTCACGCCGATGGGCGGCGGGCGGGTCACGATCGTGGTCTCGCCGTCGCGCGACACCGGCGTCGCCGTCCTCGACGGCCTGCCAGCGCCGGGCGACGGCAAGACCCGTCCGCCGTCATCGGGACGCTTAGATCTCCGCCAGCGCCGCCAGGTCCTCGGCGCCGGGGACCCAGGCGGCGGCCGCCGCGTTGGCCGCGACCTGCCCGGCCGACGTGGCGCCGGCGATCACGCTGGCCACGGTCGGCTTCGCGGCGAGCCCGCCGATCGCGACGCTCAGCAGGTCGAGCCCCCGCTCCTCGGCGAATGCGGAGAGGCGCTCGATGCGGTCCCACGGCGCTTCGGCGAGCACGCGGGCGAAGCCGTCGCGGGCCAGCCGGGAGCCCGGCGGCGGCGCGTCGCCGCGCCGGTACTTGCCGGTGAGCAGCCCCAGCTCGAGCGGGTAGAAGGGGAGCAGGCCCAGGCCGAAGCGCTCCAGAGCGGGCACCAGGTCGGCCTCGACGGAGCGGTCCAGCAGGGAGTAGCGGTTCTGCGCGCTCACGAACGGCGTGAGGTGATGGGTCTCGGCCGTCCAGGCCGCGTCGGCGGTCTGCCAGCCCGCGAAGTTCGAGTGGCCGATGTAGCGCACCTTGCCCGCCCGGACCAGGTCGTCGAGCGCGGCGAGCGTCTCCTCGATCGGGGTCGCCGGGTCGGGGCTGTGGATCTGGTACAGGTCGATGTAGTCGGTGCCGAGCCGGCGCAGCGACGCCTCGGCGGCGCGCAGGATGTAGCGCCGGCTGCCGCGCGCGCCCCAGTCGGGTCCGTTGGCGCCGCGCGTGTCCATACCGAATTTGGTCGCGATGATGGCGTCGTCGCGGCGTTTGCGGAGGGCGGCGCCGAGCGCCTCCTCGGACGCGCCTGCGGTGGTGCCGTAGACGTCGGCGGTGTCGAACAGGTTGATGCCGAGGTCGAGGGCGGCGTCGACGACCTCGGCACTGCGGGCCGCGTCGATCCGCCCGCCGAAGTTGTTACAGCCGATGCCGACCACCGAGACGGTGAGGCCTGAGCGCCCGAGGCGCCGGTAGCGCATTGCAGTCACTCTCGTGATCCTAGGCACGCCCGCTCGACGCCGACGCCGCTCTGGGTACGCTCTGGGTGTGACGACTCCGGTGATCAGCGAGATCCTGCAGCGTGCCGCCGACGGCGGGCGTATCGGTGCGGAGGAGGCATTGCTGCTCTACACGGATGCGCCGTTCCACGAGTTGGGCGAGGCCGCCGACGCGGTGCGCCGCCGCCGCTACCCGGACGGCATCGTCACCTACATCATCGACCGCAACATCAACTACACGAACGTCTGCGTGACGGCGTGTAAGTTCTGCGCCTTCTACCGGGCGCCGAAGCACGCCGAGGGCTGGACGCACGGCACCGAGGAGATCCTGCGCCGCTGCGCGGAGGCGGTCGACCTCGGCGCCACGCAGGTGATGCTGCAGGGCGGGCACCACCCGGACCACGGGGTGGAGTATTACGAGTCGCTGTTCTCGGCGGTGCACACCGAGTTCCCCGACCTGGTCATCCACTCGATCGGCCCGTCCGAGGTGCTGCACATGGCCAAGGTCTCCGGGGTGTCGATCGAGGACGCGATCGCCCGGATCAAGGCGGCCGGCCTGGCCTCGATCGCCGGCGCCGGCGCGGAGATGCTGCCCGACCGGCCGCGGCAGGCGATCGCGCCGCTGAAGGAGTTGGGGGCGCGCTGGCTGGAGGTCATGGCGGCCGCGCACCGGCAGGGCGTCTCGTCGACCGCGACGATGATGATGGGCACCGGCGAGACCAACGCCGAGCGCATCGAGCACCTGCGGCTGATCCGGGACGTGCAGGACCTCGCGGTCGCCAACGGCTACTCCGTCGAGGCGGACCTGGCCGGGACCGTGGGCGGGTTCCGCTCCTTCATCCCGTGGACTTACCAGCCGGAGAACAACCACCTCAAGGGCCGCACGCAGGCGACCAGCCTGGAGTATCTGCGCCTGGTGGCGGTCGCGCGGCTGTTCTTCGACAACATCGCCCACCTGCAGTCGTCCTGGCTGACCACGGGCAAGGACGTGGGCCAGGTCTCGCTGCACCTGGGCGTCGACGACCTGGGCTCGATCATGCTCGAGGAGAACGTGATCTCCTCCGCCGGCGCCCGGCACCGCTCCCGCCTCACCGAGCTCGTCCAGATGATCCGGGGCGCGGACCGCGTTCCGGCGCAGCGGGACACGCAGTACCGGCACCTCAAGGTCCACTGGACCGAGGCCGACGACCCGACCGACGAGCGGGTGCAGTCGCACTTCTCGTCCATCGCCATCCCCGGCGGCGGCACCGGCCGCTCGCTTCCGCTGACCCCGGTGAACTCAGGAGCGGTCCGCGGCGAAGCGGAGGTGTCGGCATGACGCGCGCATCGCTGGACAAGGAGCCGGAGGAGGTCGCGGCGATGTTCGACGGCGTGGCCCGCCGGTATGACCTCACCAACACCGTCCTCTCCGGCGGCCGCGACCGCATGTGGCGCCGCGAGACGCGCCTCGCGCTGGGCCTCAAGCCCGGCGAGACGGTCCTCGACCTGGGCGCGGGCACCGGCGTGTCGACGCTGGAGCTCGGCCGGTCGGGCGCGCTCGCGGTGGGCGCCGACATCTCGGTCGGCATGCTGCAGGCCGGCCGGGAGAAGCGCCCAGAGGTGCCGCTGCTCGCCGCCGATGCGCTGCACCTGCCGTTCGCCGACGAGACCTTCGACGCGGTGACCATCTCTTTCGCGCTGCGCAACATCGCCGACACGGACGCGGCGCTGAGCGAGATGGCCCGCGTGACCAAGCCCGGCGGCCGGCTGGTGGTGTGCGAGTTCAGCACCCCGACGTGGCGCCCGTTCCGCGCCGTCTACCAGGGTTACCTGGTGGGCGCCCTGCCGCAGGTCGCGAAGCGGGTCTCGAGCAATCCGGATGCGTATGTGTACTTGGCCGAGTCGATCCGTGCCTGGCCGGACCAGGCCGGGCTGGCCGCGCGGATCGGCGAGAACGGCTGGCGGAAGGTCGCGTGGCGCAACCTGACCGGCGGCGTGGTGGCAATGCACCGCGGTTTCCGCGCCTGACCTCGCCGTCGGCCGGGCTCCGGCGCACGGCGGGCGTCAGTCACAAGACGGGTCAGGAGAACGGGAAGCGGGTCGGCGTCAGGCGGTCCAGCAAGGCGCGGATCTCGCGGGCCAGTTCCGAAGGGTGCTGTTCCAGATCGGCCCGCGTGAAGGTGGACAGCGTCCAACCCGCGGCGGCCAGGCGCAGCTGTGCGTGTGCCGCGTTGCTCGGAAGGTCCGGAAAAAGGCCGGGAAATTGGGACATACCCAGGTCAACGGCCAGATGGGCCGTGGCGAACGCCACGTCCGCGACCATGATCTCGCCCCAGCGATCGACAATCGGCTCGTCATAGGCCCAGACCCACAGGCCGGCCCGGCGCAGAGCGCGGGTCGCCAGGCGGCGGGTTGCGACATCCATGATTACTCAGGATTGCCGTCTCGTTACGCCCTGTCGACGTGCGAGCTAGGCCTGTGGACAATCCCGCCCGCGCCGGGGGATGTGGCTCGCGGAATGACTGTTCGGGTGAAAAATTAGGGTCGCCTTACCAACGGCGGTGCTGTTCACGGTTCTAGACTGCTCCACGGATGACTTTGTGAAGACTTTCACGAGCGCACAATGAGCATAAGTCGAACGGGTAGGAGGTGTTACGGCCGTGACTGACATCGGACAAGATGCGGATGTCATCGTCGTCGGCGCCGGGCCGGGCGGCTCAGCCGCCGCGTTCTACCTCGCCCGTCACGGGCTGCGGGTCCTGCTGCTCGAGAAGACCGAGTTCCCGCGCGAGAAGGTGTGCGGCGACGGGCTCACGCCCCGCTCGGTCCAGCAGCTGATCAAGATGGGCATCGACACCACCGAGGAGAAGGGCTGGCTGCGCAACCGCGGCCTGCGCGTCATCGGCGGTGGGGTGCGCCTGGAGCTGGACTGGCCCGACCTCGCGAGCTTCCCGGACTACGGGCTGACCCGCACCCGCATGGACTTCGACCACATGCTCGCAACGGCCGCGACCGACGCGGGCGCCGTGCTGCGCACCGGGACCAACGTGACCGGCCCGATCCTCGACCGCACCGGCCGGGTCGTCGGTGTGACCGCCACCGGCCAGGACAGGGAGCCGCTGGAGTTCCGCGCCCCGCTGGTCATCGCCGCCGACGGTGTCTCCGGGCGGTTCGCGCTGGCGCTGGGCATCACCAAGCGCGACGACCGGCCGATGGGTGTGGCCGTCCGGCAGTATTTCTTCAGCCAGACCCGCCACGACGACGACTACCTCGAGTCGTGGCTGGAGCTGCGCAGCCGGGAGTCGGGCGACAAGCTCCTGCCGGGATACGGCTGGATCTTCGGGCTCGGCGACGGCCGGGTCAACGTCGGCCTGGGCGTGCTCAACAGCAGCGTCGCCTATGGCAAGACCAACTACAGGACGCTGCTCGCCGACTGGCTGGACAACACCCCGGCCGAATGGGGCCTCTCCGACCCGGCCAACGCCGACGGCAAGTCCCAGGGCGCGGCGCTGCCGATGGGGTTCAACCGGGTGCCGCACTACACCCGGGGTGTGCTCCTCGTCGGCGACACCGGCGGCATGGTCAACCCCTTCAACGGCGAGGGGATCGCCTACGCCATGGAGTCCGGCGAACTGGCGGCGGAGATCGCCATCCAGGCGCTGGCCCGCCCGCAGGGCACCGCGCGCGAGCGCGTGCTCGCCAACTACCCGTCCGAGCTGAAGGCCCGCTACGGCGGGTACTACCGGCTCGGGAACGTGTTCGTGAAGCTCATCGGCAATCCGCAGATCATGCGGATCGCCACCAAGCACGGCATGCCACACCCGACCCTCATGCGGTTCGTGCTGAAACTCCTCGCCAACCTCACGGACCCGCGGGGTGGGGACGCCATGGACCGCGTGATCAACGCGATGACCCGGCTGGCGCCGGCCGCCTGACCCCCAAAGGCACTGGCCAAGGCCGCATTTGGGGTGCCCCCGGACGAAGCCGTCCAGGCATACCGAATAGTGTTAAACCCGCATACAGAGTGGTCCCAGGGGCCGACCGCCCCGCGGGCTCGCCGAAAGGACGGAGCAGCACGATGTCGCTCGCGCCGTACGTACCGATTCTCGGGCTCTTTGCCCTAGCCGCCGCATTCGCGCTGTTCTCGGTGGCGGTCGCGCCCTTCGTTGGGCCGCGCCGGTTCAACAAGGCAAAGCTCGACGCTTACGAGTGCGGCATCGAGCCGACTCCCCAGCCTGTCGGCGGTGGCCGCTTCCCGATCAAGTTCTACCTGACCGCGATGCTGTTCATCATCTTCGACATCGAGATCATCTTCCTGTACCCGTGGGCCGTGAACTTCAACGCACTCGGCCTCTTCGGATTCGTGGAGATGGTGCTGTTCATCGTCACCGTGTTCGTCGCGTTCGCCTATGTGTGGCGCCGCGGCGGGCTGGATTGGGACTGAGTCATGGGCATCGAGGAAAAGGTACCGACCGGCGTCCTGCTGACCACGGTCGAGAAGCTGGTCAACTGGTCGCGCAAGGCGAGCTTCTGGCCGGCCACCTTCGGCCTGGCCTGCTGCGCCATCGAGATGATGGCGACCGGTGCCGCGCGCTACGACCTGGCGCGCTTCGGCATGGAGGTCTTCCGGGCGAGCCCCCGCCAGGCCGACCTGATGATCGTCGCGGGCCGCGTGAGCCAGAAGATGGCCCCGGTCCTGCGCCAGATCTACGACCAGATGCCGGAGCCCAAGTGGGTGCTCTCCATGGGCGTCTGCGCCTCCAGCGGAGGCATGTTCAACAACTACGCGATCGTCCAGGGCGTGGACCACATCGTTCCCGTGGACATGTATCTGCCAGGCTGCCCGCCGCGGCCGGAGATGCTCATCGACGCGATCCTGCGCCTGCACGACAAGGTCATGGCCGAGCCGCTGGGCGACCGGCGCCGCCGCGCGATCGAGGCGCGGGTGCAGCGCGAGGGTGCCCCCGTGGTGGCGCCCGGCGCGATGCCGTCGAGCTACCGGTTCGACAAGGTCAAGCGCGCCGAGTGGACGAAGGCCGCCGCCGCGGGCCGCGAGGAGCAGCTGCGCATCCAGAAGTGGATGGAAGAGCGGGCGAACCTGTCCGGAGGAACCAAGTGACTGAAGTAGAGCCGGTCGGCGCCACGGCCCAGACCCCGCCGTCCAGCGGGGCCGGGCGCGGCATGTTCGGCGTGCAGGGCACTGGCGACACCTCGGGCTTCGGCGGCCTGCGCCGCCGGCGCGCGGTCGAGCTCGACTCGCCACGGCCCTACGGCGGCGACTTCGACGAGGTCGTGGACGCCCTTGAGGAGGCATATGCCTCCTTCAACGACGCGATCGAGCGCATCGTGGTCGACCGCGGCGAACTCACGCTGCACATCGTGCCGGAGCACATCGCCAAGGTCTGCCAGGCGCTGCGGGATGACCCGGCGCTGCGCTTCGAGCTGTGCTCCTCGGTGTCGGGCGTGGACTACCTCGGCTCCGACGGCCGCCGGCTGCACGCGGTGTATCACCTGACGTCGATGACCTTCCGCCGCCGGATCCGCCTTGAGGCGGCGGTCACCGTCGAGGACCCGCATCTGCCGAGCGTGACCCAGGTGTACCCGACCGCCGACTGGCAGGAGCGGGAGACCTACGACATGTTCGGCATCGTCTTCGACGGCCACCCCAACCTGACCCGGATCCTCATGCCGGACGACTGGGAGGGCTTCCCGCAGCGGAAGGACTACCCGCTCGGTGGCGTGCCGGTCGAGTACAAGGGTGCGGAGATCCCGCCGCCGGACCAGCGGAGGAGTTACCAGTGACCACCGACTACGCGGCAGCGCGCGAGACTACCGAGGGCCGGGTCTTTACCGTCACCGGCGGGGACTGGGACACGGTCGTCAACGAGGCCGGCTCCGAAGAGCGCATCGTCGTCAACATGGGCCCGCAGCACCCGTCCACGCACGGCGTGCTCCGCCTGGTGCTCGAGCTCGAGGGCGAGACCGTCATCGAGGCGAGGACCGTCATCGGGTATCTCCACACGGGCATCGAGAAGAACCTGGAGTTCCGCAACTGGACCCAGGGCACCACGTTCGTGACCCGGATGGACTACCTGGCGCCGATCTTCAACGAGGCCGGCTACTGCATGGCGGTCGAGAAGCTGCTCGGCATCGAGGACCAGATCACCGACCGCGCCAAGACGATCCGCATCCTCATGATGGAGCTCAACCGGATCTCCTCCCACCTGGTCTGGCTCGCCACGACCGGTATGGAGCTCGGCGCCCTGTCGATGATGATCTACGGGTTCCGCGAGCGCGAGTACGTCCTCGACATCTTCGAGATGGTCTCCGGCCTGCGGATGAACATGGCCTACGTACGCCCCGGCGGCGTCGCGCAGGACATCCCGGACGAGGCGATCGTCAAGATCCGCGAGCTGCTCGGCTGGATGCCGGACCGCATCGACATGTATGAGGACCTGCTCTCCGGCAACACGATCTGGCGTGAGCGCACCCAGGGTGTCGCTGTGCTCGACGTGACGGGGTGCCTGGCGCTGGGCATCACCGGCCCGGTGCTGCGCTCCGCGGGCCTGGGCTGGGACATCCGCAAGCAGCAGCCGTACGGCGGCTACGAGACCTACGACTTCGAGGTCCCGACCGAGACGACCGGCGACGCGTTTGGCCGCTACAAGGTGCGGCTCAACGAGATGCGCCAGTCGCTGCGGATCGTCGAGCAGGCGCTCGCCCGGCTGGAGCCCGGCCCGATCATGATCGCCGACAAGAAGATCGCATGGCCGGCGCAGCTGGCGGTCGGCGGCGACGGCCTGGGCAACTCGCTCGAGCACGTCGCGAAGATCATGGGCCAGTCGATGGAGGCCCTGATCCACCACTTCAAGCTGGTGACCGAGGGCTTCCGGGTGCCGGCCGGCCAGGTGTACGTGCCGATCGAGGCGCCCCGCGGCGAACTCGGCGTGCACGCGGTGTCCGACGGCGGCACGCGCCCGTTCCGGGTGCACTACCGCGAGCCCAGCTTCGTCAACCTGCAGGCGATCCCGGCGATGGCGGAGGGCGGTCTGCTCGCCGACGTCATCGTGGGCGGCGCCTCGCTCGACCCCGTCATGGGTGGGTGTGATCGTTAATGGTGTTCAGTGAGGTCACGCGCGAGCGCGCGCGTGCGATCATCGCGCGCTACCCCGAGGGCCGCTCGCGTTCCGCGCTGCTGCCGCTGCTGCACCTGGTGCAGTCGGAGGAGGGCTACGTCTCCCCGGACGGCATCGCCTTGTGCGCCGAGATCCTGGGGATCACCAAGGCCCAGGTGGGTGCGGTCGCGACGTTCTACACCATGTACAAGCGCAAGCCGACCGGCGACTGGCTGGTGAGCGTCTGCACCAACACGATGTGCGGCGTGCTCGGCGGCGACAAGGCATACCAGGCCCTGAGCGAATACCTCGGGGTCGGGCACGACGAGACGACCCCCGACGGCAAGATCACTCTTGAGCACGCCGAGTGCCTCGCGGCCTGCGACTACGCGCCGGTCATGACGGTCAACTACGAGTTCTTCGACGGTGTGACCGAGGACGGCGCGCTGTCGCTGGTCAAGCAGCTGCAGAACGGCGATCGACCGCAGCCGAGCCGGGGCACCCGGCTCTGCACGCTCAAGGAGATGGCGGTGCAGCTCGCGGGCTTCGCCGACGACCGGGGCGACGAGGTCATCGGCGAGGGGCCGGCCGGGGAGTCGACGCTGGCCGGCAGCCGGCTCGCGGAGCGCTTCGGGATCTCGGTGCCGGGCTTCGACCCGGAGACGCCCATCGCCAAGAAGGACGAGGCGAAGTAATGACGCTGGACCACCAGCCCTCGCAGGAGTCGCTGTCGAAGCTCACGCCGGTGCTCACCAAGCGCTGGCTGTCGCCCGACGCGTGGAAGATCGACGTGTACGAGCGGCTCGACGGCTACACGGCGCTGCGCAAGGCGCTCAAGGCCCACCCGGACGACCTGATCCAGCTGGTCAAGGACTCGGGCCTGCGCGGACGTGGCGGTGCTGGCTTCCCGACCGGCATGAAGTGGGGCTTCATCCCGCAGAACGACGGCAAGCCGCACTACCTCGTGGTCAACGCCGACGAGGGCGAGCCGGGCACCTGCAAGGACCTGCCGCTGATGATGGCCGACCCGCACGCGCTGGTCGAGGGCGTCATCATCGCGTCGTATGCGATCCGGGCCAACTTCGCCGCGATCTACATCCGCGGCGAGGCGGTGCACGCGGCCCGCCGGCTGCGCTCCGCGGTCCAGCAGGCCTACGCCAAGGGCTATCTGGGCAGGAACATCCTCGGCAGCGGCTTCGACCTCGACCTGGTCGTGCACAGCGGCGCCGGCGCGTACATCTGCGGCGAGGAGACCGCGCTGCTGGACTCGCTGGAGGGCTACCGCGGCCAGCCCCGGCTGCGCCCGCCGTTCCCGGCGACGCACGGCCTCTACGCCTCGCCGACGGTCGTCAACAACGTTGAGACGATCGCCAGCGTGCCGTACATCGTGCTCGGTGGCGCCTCCTGGTTCCGCAGCATGGGCACCGAGAAGTCGCCGGGCCCGAAGATCTACTCGATCTCCGGCCGGGTGAACCGTCCCGGCCAATATGAGTGCGGCCTCGGCGTCACGCTGCGGCAGCTCATCGACCTGGCCGGCGGCATGCAGTCCGGACACAAGCTCAAGTTCTGGACGCCGGGCGGCTCATCGACGCCGATGCTCACCGACGAACACCTCGACACGCCGCTGGACTTCGAGGGCATGGCCGGGGTCGGCACGATGCTCGGCACCACCGCCGTGCAGGTCTTCTCCGACCAGGACGACATCGTCTACGCCACGTATCGCTGGATCGCGTTCTACCACCACGAGTCCTGCGGTAAGTGCACCCCGTGCCGCGAGGGCAACTACTGGATGGTCCGCATCCTGCACCGCATCCTGGCCGGCCAGGGCACCCATCAGGACCTCGACACCCTGCTGGACGCCTGCGACAACCTGCTGGGCCGCTCGTTCTGCGCGCTCGGCGACGGCGCGACCAGCCCGGTGACGTCCTCGATCAAGTACTTCAAGCAGGACTACCTGGACTACATCGAAGGCCGCAAGGCGCCGATGTTCGCCGGCGAGCTGGTAGGAGCCCACTGATGACCGACGTGGTTCCCAAGACTGACACGGTGAAGCTCACGATCGACGGCCTCGAGGTCGAGGCGCCGAAGGGCACGCTCGTCATCCGGGCCGCCGAGCAGGTGGGCATCTCGATCCCGCGCTTCTGCGACCACCCGCTGCTGGCCCCGGCCGGCGCCTGCCGGCAGTGCCTGGTCGACATTGAGGGCCAGCGCAAGCCGGTCGCCTCCTGCACGCAGCCGGTGGCCGAGGGTATGGTCGTGCGGACCCAGAAGACCTCCGAAGTGGCCAAGAAGGCCCAGGAGGGAATCATGGAGTTCCTCCTGATCAACCACCCGCTTGACTGCCCGGTCTGCGACAAGGGCGGCGAGTGCCCGCTGCAGAACCAGGCGATGAGCAACGGCCAGTCCGAGTCCCGGTTCGTCGAGCAGAAGCGGGAGTACCCCAAGCCGCTGCCGATCAGCACCCAGGTGCTGCTCGACCGCGAGCGGTGCGTGCTGTGCCAGCGCTGCACCCGCTTCTCCGACGAGATCGCCGGCGACAAGTTCATCGACCTGATGGAGCGCTCGTCCAACGAGCAGATCGGCGTGTTCCGCGGCGACCCCGACTCGCCCGAGGACGACGCGCCGTTCAACAGCTACTTCTCCGGCAACACGATCCAGATCTGCCCGGTCGGGGCGCTGACGAGCTCGCAGTACCGCTTCCGGGCCCGCCCCTTCGACCTGGTCTCCACGCCGAACGTCTGCGAGCACTGCGCCGCGGGCTGCGATCAGCGGGCCGACCACCGCCGGGGCAAGGTCATGCGCCGCCTCGCCGGCGACGACCCGGCGGTGAACGAGGAGTGGAACTGCGACAAGGGACGCTTCGCGTTCCAGTACGTCAACGCCACCGACCGCATCACCACCCCGCTGGTCCGCGACACGAAGACCGGCGAGCTGCGCACGGCCAGCTGGCCGGAGGCGCTGACGGTCGCCGCGGCCGGGCTCGCCGCCGCGAAGGACAACGGCGGCGTGGGCGTGCTGGCCGGCGGCCGGCTGAGCGTCGAGGACGCCTACGCGTACGCGAAGTTCGCCCGGGTCGCGCTCGGCACGAACGACATCGACTTCCGCGCCCGGCCGCTGTCGGCGGAGGAGACCGAGTTCCTCGGCTCCCACGTCGTCGGGCGGGTCGACGTCACCTACGCCGACATCGACCAGGCCCCCGCGGTCGTCTTCGTCGGGCTGGAGCCCGAGGAGGAGTGCCCGATCATCTTCCTGCGGGCGCGCAAGGCCTACCTCAAGCGTGGTCTGCCCAGCTACGCGGTGGCGCCGTTCGTGAGCCGCGGCTTCGAGAAGCTCGGTGCGACCGTCCTGCTCACCGTCCCCGGTGCCGAGGCGGAGGTGCTCGGCGCGTCCGAGCAGCTGCGCGAGGCGCTGTCGGCCGAGGGCGCGATCCTGTTCGTCGGCGAGCGGCTGGCAAGCGTGCCGGGCGGCCTGTCCGCCGCAGCGCGGCTGGCCGAGGCCACCGGCGCCCGGCTCGCCTGGGTGCCGCGCCGGGCCGGTGACCGCGGCGCGGTCGAGGCCGGCGTCCTGCCGACCCTGCTGCCGGGCGGCCGCCAGGTCTTCGACCCGGCCGCGCGCGGCGAGATCGCCATCGCCTGGGACCTGGACGCGGGCGTGCTGCCCAGCGCCTCGGGCCGTGACACCGACGGCATCGTCGCCGCGGCCCGCGAGGGCCGGCTCGGCGCGCTGGTCGTCGGCGGCGTCGACCCGGCCGACCTGGCCGACCCGATCGCCGCCGAGGAGGCGCTGGACAAGGTCGGCTTCCTGGTCAGCCTGGAGCTGCGGATGAGCGCCGTCGCCAAGCGCGCCGACGTCGTCCTGCCGATCGCCCCGGCGGTCGAGAAGTCCGGCTCCTACGTCAACTGGGAGGGCCGGGCCCGCCCGTTCGGCACCGTGCTGAAGACCCACGCGATGAGCGACGCCCGCGTGCTCGACACGCTGGGCCGCGAGCTCGGCGTCCAGCTCGGCGTCGCGGACGTGACGGCGATCCGGACGCAGCTGGCCGCGCTGGCCCAGCTGCCGCTGCCGGGCACCGTCTCGGTCGGTACCGTCGGCGCCGGCAGCCCGAGTGTCGTTCGCGGCAGCGCGCCGGACGTCGAGCCGGCCGTGCCGCTCAAGCCGGGCAGCGGCCAGGCGATCCTGGCCTCCTGGCATCACCTGATCGACGGCGGCTCGCTGCAGGACGGGGACGGCCACCTGGCCGGCACCGCCCGCCCCGCTGTGGTCCGGATCTCCAAGAGCACCGCGGCCGACCTCGGCGTGGTGGACGGGGACGCGGTGACGGTCGGCAGCGCGCGGGGTGCGATCACCCTGCCGGCACTCGTCACCGACATGGTCGACGGGGTTGTGTGGATCCCGACGAACTCACCGGGCTCGACCCTGCGGCGCACGCTCGGCGTCACCGAGGGCGCGCTGGTCGAGATCAGCACTGGGGGTAGCGCAAAATGACGCCTCTCGCCTACGGCAACCTGGACCAGTTCGGCAAGGACCCCTGGTGGCTGGTGCTCGCGAAGGTCGTCGTGATCTTCGCGTTCCTGGTCGTCATGACGCTCTTCGCCATCTGGTACGAGCGCCGGGTCGTGGCCCGCATGCAGGTCCGCCCGGGCCCCAACCGCAACGGCCCGTTCGGCCTGCTGCAGTCGCTCGCAGACGGCCTGAAGCTGGCCTTCAAGGAAGACATCATGCCGCGCATGGCGGACAAGGTGGTCTTCTTCTTCGCGCCGGTGATCTCCACGATCTGCGCGTTCACCGCGTTCTCGGTGATCCCGTTCGGGCCGTCGGTGTCGGTGTTCGGCACGCACACCCCGCTGCAGCTCACCGACATCCCGGTGGCGGTGCTGCTGGTGCTGGCCTGCGCCTCGATCGGCATCTACGGCATCGTGCTGGGCGGCTGGGCCTCCGGCTCGACGTACCCGCTGCTCGGCGGTCTGCGCTCGAGCGCCCAGATGATCTCGTACGAGGTCGCGATGGGCCTGTCCATCGTCTCGGTCTTCCTGGTCGCGGGCACGATGTCGACCTCGGAGATCGTCGCGGCGCAGTCGGGGGCCTGGTACGCCGTGCTGCTCATCCCGAGCTTCCTGATCTACTTCACGGCTGCGGTCGGTGAGACCAACCGGGCACCCTTCGACCTGCCCGAGGCCGAGTCCGAGCTCGTCGGCGGCTTCCACACCGAGTACTCGTCGCTGAAGTTCGCACTGTTCTTCCTCGCCGAGTACGTCAACATGGTCACCGTCTCGGGCCTGTGCGCCACGCTGTTCCTCGGCGGCTGGCGCGCCCCGTGGCCGATCTCGCTCTGGGACGGCGCGAACCACGGCTGGTGGCCGATCCTGTGGTTCACCATCAAGGTGCTCCTGCTGCTGTTCGTGTTCGTCTGGCTCCGCGGCACGCTGCCCCGGCTGCGCTACGACCAGTTCATGCGCTTCGGCTGGAAGGTGCTCATCCCGGCCAACCTGGTCTGGATCCTGGTGCTGTCCGGCATCCGGCTGGTGCAGACGAACAGCGACCTGAGCACGGGCGCGCGCACCGGGGTGATCGTGGGCATCGTCGCCCTGGTCGTGCTGGTGGTGGCGCTCCTCCTCCTGCAGCGCGCCCGCCGCGCCCCGCTGGCGGATCTGCCGCAGACGCCAGGCGGCCGGATCGGTGGCGAGAACGGCTTCCCGTTGCCGCCGCTGAACCTCGAGGTGCCGCCCAGCCCGCGGGCCAAGCGCGTGATCGTCGAGCGGGAAACCGTCCCGACCGGCAAGGAGAGCTGACGTGTCAATTGGTGGAACCCTCAAGGGGTTCGGGGTCACCTTCTCGCACATGTTCAAGAAGGTGGTCACCGAGGAGTACCCGGAGCAGCGCAAGCCGCCCGCTCCGCGGTACCACGGCCGGCACATTCTCAACCGCTGGCCGGACGGGCTCGAGAAGTGCATCGGGTGCGAGCTGTGCGCGTGGGCGTGCCCGGCGGACGCGATCTTCGTCGAGGGCGCGGACAACACCGAGGACGCGCGGTTCTCGCCCGGTGAGCGCTACGCCCAGACGTACCAGATCAACTACGCCCGCTGCATCTTCTGCGGGCTGTGCATCGAGGCCTGCCCGACCCGCTCGCTGACCATGAGCAACGAGTACGAGCTGGCCCGCGACAACCGCCGCGACCTGATCTTCACCAAGGAGCAGCTGCTCGCGCCGCTGCTGCCGGGGATGGAGCACCCGCCGCACGACATGCGCCTGGGCGACTCCGAGAAGGACTACTACGTCGGCGCTCTGGAGAACCCCGGCACCTCCGCCGGCGCTGAACGGTACAAGGGGGTCCACTCATGACCGGAACCCTGGCACTGCAGACGCTCGCCTCGGCCGGCGAGGTGAAGGGCGGCGAGGCCGTCACCTTCTGGATCCTCGCCCCGCTCGCGGTGCTCGGCGCGATCGGCATGGTCTGGGCGCGTAACGCGGTGCACTCGGCGCTCTCGCTGATCATCACGATGCTGTCCCTGGGCGTGTTCTACGTTCTGCAGGCCGGCCCGTTCATCGGCATGGTGCAGATCATCGTCTACACCGGCGCCATCATGATGCTGTTCCTGTTCGTGCTGATGCTCGTCGGCCGCGACTCCTCGGACTCGCTGATCGAGACGCTGCGCGGGCAGCGGATGGCGGCCAGCATCCTGGGCATCGGCCTGGCGCTGCTGCTGGGCATCGGCCTCTACCGGGCACTGGGCGGCGTCAGCCCGAAGGGCCTGGCCGAAGCCAACGCACCCGGCAACGTGGTGGCCATCTCCCGGCTGCTGTTCACCAAGTACGTCTGGGTCTTCGAAATCACGTCGGCGCTGCTGATCACGGCGGCGGTCGGCGCGATGATCCTGGCGCACATCCAGAAGCGCAAGGAAGACAAGGTCAGCCAGCCGGAACGCATGGTGGCGCGCTTCCGCCCGGGCAACTACCCGGCGCCGAAGCCCGGCCCCGGCGTCTTCGCAGGCTCGGACTCGGTGGCGACCCCGGCCCGGCTGCCCGACGGCACGCCGTCCGAACGCAGCATCTCCAAGATCCTGCCGACGCGGGAGTTGACGTCAGCCGACGTCGCACCAAAGGGGACCGAGAAGTGACTCCGACGTACTACATCGTCCTCGCGGCGATCCTGTTCACGATCGGCGCGGTGGGCGTACTCGTCCGCAGGAACGCGATCGTGTTGTTCATGTGCATCGAGTTGATGCTGAACTCGGCCAACCTCACGCTGGTCACGTTCAGCCGGATCAACGGCACGCTCGACGGGCAGATCATGGCGTTCTTCGTCATGGTCGTGGCGGCGGCCGAGGTCGTCGTCGGCCTGGCGATCATCATGTCGATCTTCCGGACTCGGCGCTCGGCCAGCGTCGACGACGCGAACCTGCTGAAGTACTAAGGAGCGGGTGGTGGAACCAATCGCCTACTCGGCGGCGACCGGGTGGCTGGGCTCATTCTGGCTGCTCCCGACGATCCCGCTGGCCAGCGCGGCAGTGCTGCTGCTGCTCGGCAAGCGGGCCGACCGCTGGGGTCACTGGCTCGGCGTGCTCAGCGTCGCCGTGTCGTTCGTCCTCGGGCTGACGTACTTCTTCTCGCTGCGCGGGCTGGAGAACCGCAGCGGCGTCGAACTCAAGCTGTGGGACTTCATCAGCGTCGGCAGCTTCCACGTCGACCTGGGCCTGCTCTTTGACCCGCTGTCGGCAATGTTCGTGCTGCTCATCACCGGCGTCGGTGCCCTGATCCACCTCTACGCGGTGGGCTACATGGAGCACGACCCGGGCCGGCGGAAGTTCTTCGGGTACTTCAACCTGTTCATCGCGGCGATGCTGTTGCTGGTCCTCGGCAACAACTACGTGATGCTGTACTTCGGCTGGGAGGGCGTCGGCCTCGCCTCCTACCTGCTGATCTCCTTCTGGAACCTGCGCCCCAGCGCGGCGACCGCAGGCAAGAAGGCGTTCCTGATGAACCGCGTCGGTGACGCGGGCTTCGCGATCGCGATCTTCCTGATGTTCGCTTACATCGGCAAAGTCGACTACGCGGGCGTCGCCAACAACATCGGCGCCGTGAGCAGCGGTGTGGTCCTCGCCATCGCGCTCCTGCTGCTGCTGGGCGCGGCCGGCAAGTCCGGCCAGTTCCCACTGCAGGCCTGGCTCCCCGACGCGATGGAGGGCCCGACCCCGGTCTCGGCCCTGATCCACGCCGCGACGATGGTGACCGCGGGTGTCTACCTCGTCGCCCGCTCGCACCCGATCTTCGACGCCTCGCCCGACGCGCAGACCGTGGTCGTCGCCGTCGGCGCGCTGACGCTGCTGATCGGCTGCATCATCGGCTGCGCCAAGGACGACATCAAGCGGGTGCTGGCCTGGTCGACGGTCAGCCAGATCGGCTACATGTTCCTGGGTGTCGGGCTCGGCGGCGCGGCCTACGCGCTCGCGCTGATCCACCTGCTCGCGCACGGCTTCTTCAAGGCCGGCATGTTCCTCGGCGCCGGCTCGGTCATGCACGGCATGCACGACCAGACCGACATCCGCCGCTTCGGCGGGCTCTGGAAGTACATGAAGATCACCTGGATCACGTTCGGCCTCGGCTGGCTCGCGATCATCGGCTTCCCCGGCCTGTCCGGCTTCTTCTCGAAGGAGCCGATCATCGTGGCTGCCTTCGAGCGTGAGGGCTGGACGGCCTGGCTCTTCGGCGGGGCGGCACTGCTCGGCGCGGGCCTGACCGCGTTCTACATGACGCGGCTGTTCTGGCTGACGTTCCACGGTCCGAAGCGCTGGACCGAGGACATCAAGCACCCGCACGAGTCGCCGGCCGTGATGACGATTCCGCTGATCCTGCTGGCGGTCGGCTCGGTGTTCGCCGGATGGCTGCTGTCGACGTCGGTGCCCGACTGGCTGACCCCGGTCTATGGCGCCGAGCGCGTCGCGCATGAGCCGGTCATGGCGCACTGGCTGATCACCACGCTGTCGATCGTGGTGACCTTCGCCGGCGCCGGCCTCGCGATCGCGCTGTTCAACAAGGGCACCGCCCTGCAGGAGGAGCCGGCCGGTCCGCTGGTGACCGCCGCACGCAAGAACCTCTACACCGACTCGTTCAACGAGATCGTGTTCGAGGCGCCGGGTCGCTACCTGACCCGCGCCCTGGTCTACCTCGACAACCGCGGCATCGACGGGCTGGTCAACGGCCTGGCCGCGGGCGTCGGCGGCGGGTCGGGCCGATTGCGCCGGGCCCAGACCGGGTTCGTGCGCTCCTACGCCCTGTCCATCCTCGGAGGTGCGGTGCTCGTGGTTGCCGCCACGCTTGTGGTGAGGTTCGGATGAGCAGCTTCCCCTACCTGACCGTTCTCACGGCCGCGCCGCTCGTCGGCGCGGCGGGGGTCGCGTTGCTGCCCAAGGACAAGCCCGAACTCGCCAAGCGCGTCGCGCTGGCCTGGTCGGTCGTGGTCCTGGCGCTCGGCGTCGGCCTGTGGGCGCAGTTCAAGCCCGAAGGCGACCGCTTCCAGCTGCGCGACTCCTGGACCTGGATCCCGCAGTGGGGCGCGAAGTTCACCTTCGCCGTCGACGGCATAGCCCTCGTCATGATCGCGCTGATCGCCCTGCTCGTGCCGCTGGTCATCCTGGCCTCCTGGCACGACGCGGAGCACAGCAAGCGGTCGGTCCCGGCGTACTTCTCGCTGCTGCTGGCCCTCGAGTGCACGATGATCGGCGTCTTCGCCGCGCAGGACGTGTTCCTGTTCTACGTGTTCTTCGAGGTCATGCTCGTGCCGATGTACTTCCTCATCGGCTCCTACGGCGGGCAGCACAAGCAGTACGCCGCGGTGAAGTTCTTCCTGTACTCGCTGCTCGGCGGCCTGTTCATGCTGGCCGCGCTGGTCGGGCTGTGGGTGCTGGGCGGGGAGACGTTCGACTGGCAGACCCTGCTGCACGCCGACTTCTCGACCAACACCGAGCGGTGGCTGTTCCTCGGGTTCTTCATCGCGTTCGCGATCAAGGCGCCGTTCTTCCCGTTCCACACCTGGCTGCCGGACGCCGGTGGCGCCGCGCCGGCCGGTTCCGCCGCGCTGCTCGTCGGCGTCCTGGACAAGGTCGGAACGTTCGGGATCCTGCGGTACTGCCTCCCGCTCTTCCCGAACGCGTCGAAGGACTTCGCGTGGCTCGGGCTCACGCTCGCGCTCGTCGGCATCATCTACGGTGCCCTGGTCGCGATCGGGCAGAAGGACCTCAAGCGCCTGGTGTCGTACACGTCGATCGCGCACTTCGGCTTCATCGGCGTCGGCATCTTCGCCTTCACCACGCAGGCCGGCACGGGCGCGGTCCTCTACATGGTCAACCACGGCCTGGCGACCGGCCTGCTGTTCCTGGTCGTCGGCATGCTGGTGGCCCGCCGGGGCAGCGCGCTGGTGACCGACTTCGGCGGCGCGGGCAAGCTCATGCCGGTGCTCGCCGGCGTCTTCTTCATCGCCGGTCTCGCCTCGCTGGCGCTGCCCGGCACCTCGCCCTTCGTCTCCGAGTTCCTGGTGCTGATCGGCACGTTCACGGTGAACAAGCCGGTCGCGATCATCGCCACCGCCGGCATCATCCTGGCGGCCGGGTACGTGCTCTGGATGATCCAGCGCACCACCCAGGGCACCCCGAACCCGAAGCTGGCCGAGATCAAGGCCATGGGCCGCGACCTCTCGCTGCGCGAGGCCGTCGTGGTCACCCCGCTGATCGCCCTGATCCTGCTGCTGGGCTTCTACCCCAAGCCGGTGATCGACGTGATCAACCCGGCGGTGAAGGCGACCATGCAGGACGTCGGCAGGACCGACCCGAAAGCCACCGTGGGTACCGTGGAGGCCGGCAAGTGAACGAAACTCTCCAACTGCCGCACCTGAATTACGCGGCACTCGCGCCGATGCTGATCCTCTTCGGCGTGGCCTGCGTCGGGATCCTCGTCGAGGGCTTCGTGCCCCGGCGGGTGCGGCACAGCGTCCAGCTCACGCTGGCCCTGGCCGGCCTGGTCGCCGCGCTGGTCATGGTCATCCGGCAGAGCGACAAGCCGGTGATCACCGCCGCGGCCGCGGTCGCGGTCGACAAGCCGGGCCTGTTCCTGTCGGCTGCGATCATCGTGCTGGGCATCGTCTCGCTGCTGCTGATCGGCGAGCGCACGCTGGAGCCGGGTGGTGCGTTCGTCGCGCAGGCCGCGGTCACCGCCAACACGGATCGCGACCGCGAGCAGGCGGCCCGATTCGGCGGCGCGACCGAGGTCTTCCCGCTGACGATGTTCGCCCTGGGCGGCATGCTGCTGTTCACCACCGCGAACGACCTGCTGACCATGTTCGTCGCGCTCGAGGTCTTCTCGCTGCCGCTGTACCTGCTCTGCGCGCTGGCTCGCCGCCGGCGGCTGCTGTCGCAGGAGGCCGCGATGAAGTACTTCCTGCTCGGCTCCTTCGCCTCGGCGTTCTTCCTGTTCGGCATCGCGCTGGTCTACGGCTACGCCGGCCAGGTCGACTTCAAGTCGATCGACACGGCGATCCAGGCCAACGCCCAGAACGACATCCTGCTGTACGTCGGCCTGGCGATGCTGGCGATCGGCCTGCTGTTCAAGGCGGCTGCGGTGCCGTTCCACGTGTGGACGCCCGACGTCTACCAGGGCGCCCCGACGCCGATCACCGCGCTCATGGCGGCCTGCACCAAGGTCGCCGCGTTCGGCGGGCTGCTGCGCCTGGTGTACGTCGGCTTCCGCCACACCGACCTGACGATCCAGCCGGTGCTGGGCGCGATCGCGGTGGCGACGATGATCATCGGTGCGATCCTGGCGGTCACCCAGACCGACATCAAGCGTCTGCTCGCCTACTCGTCGATCGCGAACGCCGGCTACCTGCTCATCGGCGTGATCTCGCTCAACGACAAGGGCCTGTCCAGCTCGCTGTTCTACCTGGTGGCGTACGGCTTCACCGTGCTCGCCGCGTTCGCCGTGGTCACGCTGGTGCGCGACGCAGACGGGGAGGCCACCCACCTGTCGCGCTGGGCCGGGCTCGGCCGCCGCTCGCCGCTGTACGCCTCGCTGTTCACCTTCATCCTGCTGGCCTTCGCCGGCCTGCCGCTGACCAGCGGGTTCACCGCCAAGGTGGGCGTGTTCGCGGCGGCGGTCGACGGCAACCAGACCTGGCTGGTGATCGCAGGCGTGGTGAGCTCCGCCATCCTCGCCTTCCCTTACCTGCGCGTCGTCGTCATGATGTGGCTGTCGGAGCCGGGCGAGAGCACGCCGGCCGTGTCCATTCCGGGCGCGATGACCGCGGCCGCGCTGGTCATCGGCACGGTCGCGACGCTGGTCCTGGGCGTGGCGCCGGGTGCGCTACTCGAGGTGACGCAGAACGCCGGGAAGTTCCTCTAGATAGCTGTTTGTGTTATACCGACAGTGACGTCCCCCGTGGGCTCCCACGCGGGGACGTCCCTGTATCCGGAAGACGAAGTGCGTATGGCATCGTTGGAGCTGTGGTGAGTACGGGAACCGTGCAGTCGAGTGCCTCCGTCGGCCTGACCTTGGCCGATCCGGAGCTGGAGAGCAGCGTCGCGACGATCCTCCGGGATGTCGAGGTGGTGCTGATCGACTCCGTGCACAGCGCAAACCCGTTGGTCACCGAGGCGGCCCGGCACCTTGTCGATGCGGGCGGCAAGCGGGTGCGCCCCCTGCTCGTCGGCCTTGCGGCGCAGTTCGGCGACCCCACGTCCCGTGACGTCGTCATCGCCGGCGCCGTGGTCGAGCTGACCCATCTGGCGACCCTCTACCACGACGACGTCATGGACGAGGCCCCCGTGCGCCGCGGCGCGCCCAGCGCGAACTCCCGCTGGGGCAACGTGCTGGCCATCCTGGTCGGCGACTACCTCTTCTCGCGCGCCGCCGACCTGGCCGCCGAGCTGGGCGTGGAAGCCGTGAAGATCCAGGCGGACACCTTCTCGCGGCTCGTGCACGGCCAGATCGCCGAGACCGCCGGCCCGCTCGACGGCGAGGACGCGATCCGCCACTACCTGCGCGTTCTGGAGCAGAAGACCGGCTCCCTGATCTCCACCAGCGCCCGGTTCGGCGCGATGTTCGGCGGCTGCACCCCGGAGCAGGTCGACGCCCTGGCGAACTTCGCCGAGACGTTCGGCATCGCCTTCCAGCTCTCCGACGACCTCATCGACATCGCCAGCGACGGAGACCAGTCGGGCAAGACGCCCGGCACGGACCTGCGCGAGGGCGTGGCCACGCTGCCCGTCCTCTACGCGCTGGGCTCCTCCGACGACGACGCGGCCGCCGTGCGGCTGCGCGAGATCCTCTCGGCCGGCCCGGTCACCGACGACGCCCTGCACGCCGAGGCGCTGGGTCTGCTGCGCGAGTCGGCGGCCCTCAAGCAGGCCCGCGAGACCGTCCGTGGCTACGCCGACAAGGCCCGCGCCGCGCTGTCCGTGCTGCCGGACGTGCCGGCCCGCGCCGCGCTCGACTCGCTGTGCGACTTCATCGCCGATCGGACCAACTGACGCAATAGCCCTCCGACCGACGCCGGTCAATGTTGATTTCACCCGGCGCCGGTCGGATTTTTCATGCCTTCGTACGGCACGTCCTGATTTTTGCTGCCGGAGCACGCGTTGCTCAATGCCATCTGGTGCGGTACCCGGGCCGACAACAAGTCGCTACGACGCGATGACGGGCCGGAGTGGTGTGTGCGTACTTCTGATCCAAGTACTTAATGATTGGTAAATTACTTACTCAGCTGTTGCGATCAGTCGGTGACCACTACTCACATCCATCGGCGTGTCGCAACGGGTCGATCGCGATCACGATGTCCAGTATGGTGTATTCATCGCTATGTGTGGACGGCCGTAATCCCCCCACCTCGCGTCATAAATGATCAGATTGTTCCCTCGACCCTCTCCGATTTCATATGGTGTGACTCGGTTGCTGCTGCGGCTGGGGGAGGGGCGGCGGTGCGGGATCCACAAGCCGAACCCTCGGATCTCATCCGGAGTGTTTCGAGGGCCTTACGTGTGCTCGAAGCGGTCGGTCAGTCGCCGCGCGGCCTGACGGTGAAGCAGATCGCGAGACGTTGTGACTTCACCGTGGCCACCACCTATCACCTGGTCCGGACGCTGGCCTACGAGGGTTACGTGATCCGCCGGGAGAACGGCACCTACGTGGTCGGGCTGGAGATCGCCGATCGCTACCGCGAGCTCGTGCTGGCCTTCCGGGGGCCGAGCGCCGTCATCGACCGGCTGCGCCGAGCCGCGGCCGAGACCGGGTACACCCACTATCTGGGCCGATTCATCGCCGGGCGGGTCGCGGTGACCGCGACGGCCGAGGGTCCACGCACGCCGCCCCTCGACGACCTGGTGCCCGGCTACGACGAGGCCGCGCACGCCACCGCGCTGGGCAAGGCGCTGCTCGCCACGATGAGCCCCGATCAGCGGTGGCGGTTCCTCAAGGAGTACGGCATGCGCGCCTACACCTCGGCCACCCTCACGTCGCCGGAGGCGCTCGACGCCGACCTGGCCGCCGGTGACCGGCGCGGCATGCAGATCGAGATCGGCCAGTACCGTCCGGGCCTGGCCTGCGCCGCCGTCATGGTCATCAACGACCGCGATCCGGACCGCCGGGTCGTGCTGGCCTGCGCGCTGCCGCCCGCCGAGCTGATGTCCTCGGCCAAGGTCGTGCGCACCCGCCTGCTCGCCACCGCACACCACCTGGCGACCGTGCTCGCCGAGTAGGCGCGCCGGCATACGCTCAGGTCAAGCCGCATCGGCGACATGTCTCCTTCAGGCCGGCCCCGCGGCCGTGGCGGTGTCCCGCTGCGGCGATGGCTCGGTCACCTCGACGTCCTCGGCGCCGCGCTCCACCCGGCTTCGGCGCGCAGCCCGGAACGCGTCCCACGTGAAGATCGCCAGCGCGCACCACACGATCGCGAACCCCACCAGCCGTACGGGCGGGAGCGGCTCGCTGAACACCACGACCCCGAGGAGCAACTGGAGCGTCGGCGTCAGGTACTGCAGGATGCCGAGCCCGGACAGCGGCACGCGGTTGGCGGCCACGGCGAACAGCAGCAGCGGTGTCGCGGTGAGCAGGCCGCTGCCCGCGAGCATGAGCGAGTGCGCTGTCGACACCGTGCCGAACGTCGACTGATGGTGTGCGGTCAGCCACGCCAGATACCCGAGCGCCGGCAGCGTGAGCACGCCCGACTCCAGGAACAGCCCCTCGGCCGCCGGCAGCCCGAGCCGCTTCTTGACCAGCCCGTAGCAGCCGAACGTGGCCGCCAGGGTCAGCGCGATCCACGGCAGCTGGCCGTAGTCGAAGCTCAAGATCAGCACCGCGCCCGTCCCGACGCCGAGTGCGACCCACTGCGCGGGCCGGAGCCGCTCGCGCAGGACGAGGACGCCGAGCAGGATGACGAAGAGGGGGTTGATGAAGTACCCCAGGGAAGCCTCGACAACGCGATCCGTGTTCACCGCGAAGATGTAGACGCCCCAGTTCACGGCGATGAACACCGCGGCGGCGGAGAGGCCCGCGACCAGACGCCAATTGCGCAGCAGTGCGCCGACCTCGCGCCAGCGCCGCAGCGCCGTGAGCAGCACCGCCATGCAGGCGAACGACCACACGACGCGGTGCGCGAGCACCTCGACAGCGCCGGCGAGCCGCAGGGCGTGGAAGTACAGCGGGAAGACGCCCCAGAGGAAGTTGGCGCAGAGCGCGGAGAGATAACCACGGCGCAGCGGGTCCACGCTCCACACCGTAGGCCTTGACGACGTAAGGGGCAGGCGCCTGCCCCCCTCACATGATGGCGTTCGTCACCGGTTGTAGTCGCGGTAGCGGTCCCTGCCGTACTGCTGTGGAGGCGCCACCTGCCGGCGGTCGTTCCGCTTGCGATCCCTGTCCCCGCCGTCCGGGACCAGGAAGTTGAGGAGCCAGCTGACCACGCCGATGAACAGCGCCCCGAGCACGGCGGTCGGCCAGAACTTGTCAACGCGGAACGAGAGGTCGAGGGCTTCGGCGATCTTGCTGGTCAGCAGCAGCAGCGCCCCGTTGACGACGAGCGACACGAGCCCCAGGGTCAGCAGGTATGCCCAGCACCCGATCGTCTTGATGATCGGCCGCAACACGGCGTTGACGACCCCGAAGATCGCCGCGACCGCGACCAGCGTGAGCACCTTGCGCCCGGTGTCACCCTCGACGGTGATCCCCGAGATCACCAGCGTGGCCAGCCAGACCGTGAACGCACTCACCGCGAGCCGGATGACGATTCCCATGCGGGTGATCGTGCCATGCCCGCGCCAGTCCGGAACACCCCGCCATCACCTCTCCTTCCACCGATCGCCCACCCACCCATCCCCCGATCGTTCACCCCATCGCGACCGGCGTGCCTTGACCTTCACGGAGCGCCCCGGCGCACTCACGCACCGCTAGTCGACCGTCTGCGGGCGCGACGGGCAACGGTCCGGACGGCTGGGCTGCCGGCCGGCGCTCAGCGAGGCGGGGCCGCCGGGCAGGCAACTGGCGGCTTCAACGGGCTGGGCCGCCGGTCAGTTGGTGTTCGATCGGGGTCGTTGACAGCTGGGTCCAGCGGACGGTTTGGCGGTTGACGACGACGCCGAGCATTTCGGGGGAGATCTTCGTCAGCCAGGCTTGGGAGTCGCCCAGGCCGAGGGCGTCGCCGGCGAGGGCGGCCTCGTGCGGGGTCAGCGGTTGGAGCAGGACCAGGTCGCAGCGGGTCAGCAGGTCGATGTCGGCCGTCGTGAGGTCGTCGCGCAGGAACAGGATGGTGCGCCAGGCGCCCTCCGGGATCGGGACCGCGCGGTCGGGGAGCGGGCCCACGTCGAACACCAACAGCAGGGGGCTGGTCGCGGTGGCCGCCGGCGGCTCGGCAAGGCGACCCGGGGGCAGGACCGCCAGTGCCTCGGCGGCGCCCACAGCGCGCTGGAACGACTCCCATGCCCGCGGCCGTGCCGACTGGACCACGACCCGCGCGCCTGTGGCCAGGGCGCGCAGGACCACGAGCTGGGCGCAGTGCGGGCCGCCGATGAGGGCGGCGCGGGTGGGCTCCGGGCGGAACAGGCGGATCACCACCGGCTCGCCGCGGCGGTTGACGCCGAGCATGACGCCCTCGCCGCCGACGACCGGCTCGATGGCGGACAGGCGCGGGGCGGTGACGCTCGCCGGGCGGCCGCCGCCGAGGGCCAGGCCGTCGCGCCCGGTGACCAGACCGGCGAGCGCGGCGTCGTCGCCGGTCGCGCCGGCGCCCAGCGGGAGCGCGGCGGCTAGGCCGTCGAGCTGGGTGCCGTCGAGCCGGGCGACCTTCGCGTCGAGGCTCGCGGCGAGCCGGTGCAGGGCCGTCGTCGCCTGGGCGAGCGCCCCCGCGTCAGGGGCGGCGAGGCGTATGACGAGCTCGGCCCGCACCGCCGGTGAACCCACCGGGCTGCCCACGAGCGCACCCGGCGGGCCGTCCGCTGGGGCGCTCGCCTGCCTTCGCGCTGGTGGGTCCGGGGACTGGGCGGCCAGCGAGAGCGTCGTCGTCGAGGCCGGCAAGGTCAGCAGCTGGCTCATCAGCGGGCCTCGCTCGGGCCAGCGGCTCAGCCGGAACACCGCATGGTGCAGGCCGCCGACACGCAGGCCGGTCCACGTCTCTCGCACGGAATGGGCCGGGTCGTGCTGGGCGGCCTCGGTCACCGCGGCGAGCGCCGAGGTCGCCGACAGCGGCAGCGCCGGCAGGCCGGCCTTGGCGAGGAGGCGGCACACCCGGCGCACGGCAACGACGAGAGACTCCTGCAGATCCGCGCGCCGATATCCGCCTGCCCGGCGCACCCGCACCGCCACGAGCACCCGCTGGTGTGCGAGCACCCGGCCGTCGGTGAGCTGCCGATAGGAGGTCGCGGACGGGGTCGTCGACGGTGCCGGGGCGGTGACGGCGCTGACGAGGAGTTGCACGCGCACCTCAGGCACGTCCCGCGCGGGCGCCGGCAGCAGGGCGTTGAGTGGTGGCAGCGGCGGCAGGGCGGTGCCCAGCAGGCCGGACGGGTCGCCGACGCGCACGATCGCGGCCAGGCCGTCGGTGTCCTCGAGCACGCCGACGTCGGCTCCGTCGACGTCGACGGACGAGGCCGCCGCGCCGGGGCGGACCAGGGCGAGCAGGCCCGCGCCGCCGGCGCCCGCGGGCAGCGTGTGGCGCCGGGCGAGGAAGCGGATGCCGTCGCCGATCCACGAGGACAGCTGGCGGTGCCGGAAGCGCGCGACGGCCAGGATCAGGGCGGCCAGGCCGAACGGCAGCGCGACGAACGCCCAGGCCGGGCCGGTCGACCAGGCCACGACCACGAGCGCGATCGCCGCCTGACCGAGGACTATTCGCATCCGTGTCGACATATCGCCCCCCGCCGATGTCAGTGACGGGCTTATCGTAGGGCGCCGGTACGACAGTTTTGGGGGGCCGATGGCGTCGCGGCAGGACCAGCTGCATTCGTACCAGTTCATGCTCCAACGGGTGGTGTCGGCTCTGGTGATGCGGGACACCGACCCTGCTCAGCCGCCGTTTCGCCGGGTCGCGGGCGCGACGCTGGTCGGCGTGCTGCTCGCGGCGCTGGGCGTGGGCGGGGCGGCGGCGTTCGCGGCTCTGCGCCCGGGAAGTTCCGGCAAGTGGCGCGACGACGGGGCGATCATCGTCGAGCGGGAGTCGGGAGCGCTGTACGTGTACCGCGACGAGATGCTCCACCCCGTCCTCAACCAGGCGTCGGCGCTGCTCATCCTCAATGCCGCCGGCGCGCCGACCGTCGTCGTGTCGCGTGGCGCGCTGGCCGGCGCACCCCGCGGCGAGACGCTCGGCATCCCGGGCGCGCCCGCCTCGCTGCCCGCCGCGAGCGGCCTGCGCAAGGGGGCGTGGACGGTCTGCTCGACCGCCGACGGATCGGTGCTCTTCGTGGGCGGCGGGCCTTCCGGCGGTACACCTCTGGGAGAAAAAGGCCTGCTGGTGGGCGGTCCGGGCCAGCAGACATACCTCGTTTGGCACGGCCACAAGCACCTCATCCGCGAGCCGGGCGCCGCGCTGCCCGCCCTGGTCTGGTCGGCGCGTCCGCAGGTCGCGGTGGCCCAGGCGCTACTGCACGCCGTACCGTCGGGCGCCGACCTCGTCACGCCGGCCGTGCCCGACCGGGGCAGGACCGTCCCGGCCGGCAAGGTCGGCCAGTTGTACGGCGTGCCGTCCGGCGCCCGCACCGACGCGTTCCTGGTCACCGCCGACGGCCTCGCCTCGGTCACGCCGTTGCAGGCCGCGCTGCTGCTCGCGGCCCCGCAGACGCAGAGCGTGCAGGGTGGCGGCAGGCTGATGACGCTGAACCCGGCCGAGTTCTCCGCGCTGGTGCGCGGAACTCAGATCAAGCCGTTCGCGCCGGATCGCGGCGGAGACGGCGCGCTGCCCGCCGCGCCGCCGGAGTTGCTTGACACGCAGCCCCGCGAGGTGTGCAACGCGGATGCCGTCACGGTCGGCGCCACCCTGCCGGACCTGTCCCACGCGCTCAGGACCGCCTCGGCGACGGCGGAGGGGGCGGTGCTGGCGGACCGGATCGTGCTGCCACCCGGATCGGGTGCCCTGGTGCGGACCGAAACAGGCGTGTTCATGCTGGTCACCGATCTCGGCCGGCGGCACGCCCTGCCGGCGCCCGATGCGCTGGGCGCGCTCGGGTATGCGGGTCAGCAGCCCGTCGACGTGCCCAGCCAGGTGATCGCACTGCTGCCCGCCGGCCCGGCGCTCGACCCGGCGGTCGCCGCGCAACCGGCTCAGTAGTTGGTGAGGACTAAGTCGAAGCTCGCCCGGGCGGCGGCGCGCAGGTTGATGTCGCGCCGGGTCGCCATGCGCGTGGCACGAAAACCGGTGTAGATGCGTCGCGTGGCTTCGGTGTCGCTGTTGGTCATCGTCAGCAGCACCCCTCGGTCCGATGCGTCGTGCATCTCGGCCGCGAGCCGCTCGTGGTCGGCGTCGCGGAACTGGCCCGCGGTGTACCGCTTGAAGTCGGCGAACCCGCCCTCGGGCAGGTAGGGCGGGTCGAGGAACACCCAGTCGCCGGCTGCCGCCTCGCGCAGGGCGACCGCGAAGTCGCAGAGTCGCACGTCGACTCCGGCGAGCGCGCGAGAGGCCTCGAGCAGCGTTTCGCGGCGATAGTACGGCCTGTCGTAAGCCCCGTACGGCACGTTGAACCCGCCGTGACGGTTGACCCGCCACAGGCCCCGGAACGCGGTCTTGTTGAGGTAGATGACCCTGGCCGCGCGCTCGACCGCGCCGAGCTGGGCCGGGTCCTGCCGCCTGACCAGCTCGAACTGCTCCGGCGTGTTCGGTATGGCGTCGAGGCGCGCCATCACGGCCTCCGGGTCGGCGGCGACCGCCTGGAAGCAGGCGACGAGCTCCGGGTTGGCGTCGGACAGCACCGCCTTGGCTGGCCTGAGCTCGAAGAAGACGGCCGCGCTGCCCATGAACGGCTCCCAGTACCGCCCGGTGAACGCGGGTGCGGCCGCCACCAGCTGCGCCGCATAGCGTGTCTTGCCGCCGGCCCACTTGATGAACGACCGGCCCTCCGCCATGCCGCACATCATAAAGGTGAAATGCCGGAAGTTATCCACAGCGGGTGATCGGGGGTGGTGTCGCATCGCTGGATGCCGATACGGTCGGCGAGGTCATGCCAAACGTCCACTAACGAGAAAACGGGGTGATCGCCGGTGGCCCAGACGACACAGGCCCAGCAAGCCGAGCTCAATTCGGCTGCCCAGCGGTTCGAGCAGGTCAACGGGGAGCTGCAGAGCATGCTCAACACGCTGATGCGGGAATTGGAAGTGACGCGCGGGGGCTGGCAGGGCGCCGGCGGCCGATCATTCGAGGCGGTCAAGGCCGCGTTCAAGAATGATCAGGATGTGCTCAACCGGAGCCTCCTGGACACGGCGGAAGGGCTCCGCACGGCGGGGCGGAACTATGGCTCCACCGACACCGAGGCGGCGAGCACCATGCGCCGCGCCGGTCGTGTCGACCTGTCCGCGCTCGGCTGACCCTGGAGGCATCTCACATGGACGACACGCTGGTAGTCGACTTCGGCGCACTGGAGCACGCGAGCCACTCCATCCAGTCCGCGCTCAACACGCTGCACGCCCGCCTCGACGAGGTGTCCCAGCTCGGGAAGCGCCTCACGGCCGGCTGGCAGGGCGATGCCAAAGACGCGTATTCGGCGCGCCAGGCCAACTGGGAGCGCGCCGGCGCCGACCTGGCCCAGATGCTGCGCGACATCAAGGCCGGCGTCGACGACTCGCTGCAGCGTTACCGCGAGACCGAGCTGCGCAATACCCACCTGTTTCCGGGCGGCGGCAGCTGAGCCATCGCGATCGGCAACTCCGGCGGCGCCCTCCTCCGTTCTCGCGGGGGCTGGCGCCGCCTGCTCTTTCCCGGTGCCGCGCGGCGGGCGTTCGGACCCGTGACCCCCGAGGCGGGGTCATGGGCCGCCGAAGGCCGAGGTGGCCGGGTCGAGATCGGGGGCCGTGGCTGATGGGAGTTCGCGCACACCGGGGCGCCAGCCGCGGCGGCGGCCGCGGGGGAGGACGACCGCGATGAGGAACGCGAGCAGGACCGTGCCCAGGCCGGTCAGGGCCAGGAGGACCGTCCGGCGGCGGGCCTCGGACTCGCGGGCGGCGTTCGGGTTCCGTGCGGGTTGGGCCAGGGGCGCAGCGGCCGGCTTCGCAGAGGCGCCCAGGCGTTCGGTCAGGGCGCGGTAAGGGTTGAGCAGACCGGCGCCGTAGCCGGGGCCCGCGTGGCCGCCGTCGGCGGTGGCCCTCAGCTGGGCGGATACCTGGGCGGCGGTCAGCTCGGGGCGATACTGGCGCAGCAGCGCAGCGGTCGCCGCGACGAACGGGGTGGCGAAGCTGGTGCCGTCCATGGTTGTCCAGCCGTCGGGTGTCGCGGTTGTCACAACCTGCGAGCCGGGGGCGACGAGGTCGACGTAAGGGCCGGTCTGCGAGGTCGGCAGCCGCTGGCCGCCGGGGGCGATCGCGCCCACGCCGATGACGCCGTCGTAGGCGGCCGGATACGGGGCCCTGTTGCCCTGCTCGGCGCCGTTGCCCGCGGCGGCAACCACGACCACGTCGTTGTCCAGGGCAAACCTGACGGCGTCGCGGACGACGGCGTCGTCGCGGTAGGAGACCAGGGAAAGGTTGATCACCTGGGCGTTTCGGGCGACGGCGTCGCGGATCGCGTTGGCCAGGCCAGTGGGGGTGCCGGGGCGGCCGATCGCGCCGCCGTCCTCGCCCTCGATCAGCTCGCTGACCCGCAGCGCCAGGATCGTCGCGGCTGGGGCCAGGCCGCGAAACGGGGAACCGGCGACCGGGCGGGCGGCGATGATGCCGGCCACGCCGGTGCCGTGGCCGACGCAGTCGAGCACCGAGTTGCCGCCGTCGAGCTGGTCCGGGCCGGCCCGCACGGCGCCCTGGAGCTGGGCGTTGCGCGCGTCGACGCCCGAGTCGATCACCGCGACGACGATGCCGTGGCCGTCGGCGAGGGCGTTGAGGCGTCCCTGGTCGTACCGCTGCTGGGTCCATGGCGTCCCGGACGGCGCCGGGGCGGGCCGGCGGACCTGGCCTGGGCAGGCGGCCGGCGCCCGGGCGCCAGCGGGATCCGCGGCAAGACAACCCGCAAGGCTTAGCAAAACCGCCAAACCGGACATTGCGCACCTCCGCGGCATGCGCACCATGCTAGGCACTCGGGCATCGATGGGGTGCCCCGCCGGAAACCGAACCCGTACGGGTGGCGCGAATGAGACAGCGCTGTGAACGGCGCCGCTTCGATCGCTATGCTGGCCGGAGCGCTTGCCCGCGTCGCACCCCTCGAATTGCCGTGGCTGTATAGGTTAGGTTTCGGCGACGCGGCGGTTTCCGAGCCCGAAGAGGGGGTGGCCGTTGAGCGAGTGGGAGCCGGCCACCGAGGCCGAGGTCGCCATGCGTGACGCGCTGCGCGCAAACGACCAGGAGCAATACTTCCGCATCCTGGCACGGACGGACGTGCTGCTGCCGATCGCGCCTGACAACTCGGCCTCCGGCGAGAGCGGCTGGGGCACGTGGAGCACCGAGGGTCGCACGCACGTGCTCGCCTTCACCTCGCCGGTCGCGCTGCGCGAGTGCCTGGCGGGCCACCCCGGCACGCACCGCCGGGTGCCGTTTCGTGACCTCGCCGTCATCTGGCCCAACGTCGACTGGTGGCTGGCGGTCAATCCCGGGCTGCCGATCGAGGGCTACCTGCCGTCGTGGTTCGTGACCCAGATCAGCCGTGGCGACGTGCGCCTTCCGGGCCGCACGCTGGGCGCGCGCGCCCGCATGGAGCAGGCCGGTTCGCGCACTCGGGCGGTCGCGCAGGTGCCGCTGCGATCCATGCCGAACCAGCCCGCTCCCTCGTCGATCGAGCGCCAGCGGATGAAGGCCGACCAAGCCGGGCAGATTGGGCATACCGGGCTGGCGGGACAAGGTGGACCGGCCTCGGGCCCACCCGTCGCGCCGCCGTCGCCCTTTGCCACCCCTTCTGCTGTTCCGCCTCCCTCCGCTCCGCCCAGGCGCGAGGTGCCGCCGCCTGACGTGGCGCCTCCCGGGGCATTTCTCCCGACTCGGGCGGATCGCCCCATTTACTTCGAGCGCTCCGCGGGTCACTCCGCGTTCGCGCCGCCGCCGGGGTCGTTCACCGGCGGCGCGCCCGCGGTTCCGCCGCCGGCCGAGAACGGCGCGCCCACGTCCCCGGCGCCGACCTCGGGCGCGGGCGCCGCGCGGGGCCGGGCCTCATTCCCTGGCGCCGCCTCCCGCGGGCCGTTTGACGAGTCCGACCGGCTGGACGCACCGGGCGAGCGCGACCTGTTCACCGGCCTCGATCGCGGCCAGTCGGCGCGCACCGACCTGCCCACCCGGCCGCAGAACGGCGCCTCCTCGTCCGGCCTGCCGGCCCGCCCGGCCGGCGGCGATCCGAGACCTCCGGCGGGACCGACTGGAGGCGAGCCGGGCCTGCCGGCCCGTCCGGTCGGCGGTGGCGATGCGGGACTTCCGGCGCGACCGATGGGAGGCGAGTCCGGGCTGCCGAGGCGCCCCGTCGGTGGCGGTGAGCCGGGTCTTCCGTCGCGGCCCGTCGGCGGAGGCGAGTCCGGCCTGCCATCGCGGCCGGTCGGGGGCGAGGCGGGCGGGGAAGCCGGGGGCGACCCGAGCCGGTACTGGCCGCGCCGCGAGCCCGCGCGCAGCCTGGGCGAGGTCTTCACCGAACACGCCGAGCCGGTCATTCCGGCCGCCTGGCAGCCGCCGCCGGACCTGCCGCGGCCGTCGGGGCCGCCGCTGCCGACCCGACAGCCGCAGCCCGGCCGCACCGAGCCGGAGCCGCCGACCGCGTTCCAGTCCGGGGGGCCGTTGCCGTCGCGGCCCCTGCCGGGTGAGCCGGCTTCGTACCGCCCTGGCGAGTCGTTGCCACAGCGGCCCGGTTTCGAGGACCCGTATCGTGCCGGCGAGTCGCGACCCGTCTCCGGCCAGCCGGCGATCTACCGGTCCGGGGAATGGCTGCCGTCGCGGCCCGTGTCGGGTGAGCCGGTTTCGTATCACCCCGATGCCGACGACCCCTACCGCCCTAGCGGCACACTGGCGTCGCGGCCCGATCTGGTCGATCCCGGTGCTTTCCGGCCGGGTGAGTCGCGGCCGGCCGTCGACGAGCGGCCCGCGCCCGGTGAGAGCACGCAGTCGGCCTGGTCCGCGTGGGCGAGCCCCGCCGACGTGCCACCCGTGCAGCCCGGCCCGGCCACCCCCAGCGGTGGCGAGGCGTTCGGCGGCGCGGACAGCGGGCCGCAGCCCTGGCGCGCGGCCGAGATCCCGCAGGCCCCGCCCGCTCCAGCCGCGTCGGGTCCCACGGCACCGGCTCCGGCTACGTCCGCGCCCGTGAGCCCGGCGGGCCCGCCGCCGTTCGACATTGAGCACTCCGGGGCCGACGCGGCGCCCGTCGCCGCGGCCGAGCCCGGTCCGGCGGCGTTCGGTGAAGTCGCCACCAGGGCGCGCAGCGCCGGATTCGGGCGGGCGGACCTCGACGACCATCCGTTCTTCGCCGACGAGCCCGATGTGGGGACGTCCCAGCCCGCCGCGTTCGAGCCGCACCAGGAGCCTTCGTCGCAGTCCTGGACGGCCGTGCCGAGCGAGCCGCGTGAGGAGCAGGCGTCAGCGTCGTGGACGGCCATGAGCGGGCCGCGCGAGGAGTCGGCGTCGGACTCTTGGACGGCCGTGCCGAGCGAGCCGCGCCAGGAGCCCTCGTCGCAGTCTTGGACGGCCGTGCCGAGCGAGCCGCGTCAGGAGTCGAGGCCAGAGTCGGCGTCGCAGTCCTGGACCGGCACGGCGAGTGAGGCGCATCAGGAGCCCGGCGGGGAGTCCTGGCCGGATGCGGGAGCCGAGGCGCGCCCGGACGCCGAGTCGTGGCAGGGGCAGAGCGCCGTACCCTCGACCGAGGCGTCGTCGTCGCTGTTCAGCGGGCGGGCCGAGGTACAGTCGTCGTTCTTCCAAGATCGGGCCGAGCCGTCGCGGTCGTTCTTCGGGGGCGAGGCCGACGCGCCGCGATCGTTCGTCGGGGACCGGGGCGAGGCGCAGTGGGGGGACGAGCAGCGGCCCTTCTTCGATGACGAGCCGGAGGCGCGGCCGTTCAACGCGTTCGCCGACTCGCGGCCGAGCGACCCGCCGATCCGGGACCCGTATGCCGCGCTGGCCGACCTGCGCTCCGACGCTGATCCGGACCACCTGGCCCAGCCGTCGTTCGCGTCGGGCCTTGAGTCGCTGGCGGAGAGCAGGCTGGGCGAGCTGCGGCCGGACGCGTCACGGCCCACCGAACCGCCGGCGAGCGAGGCGCGTCCCACCGAGCCGCAGGCGCCCGAGCCGTGGGCCGCCGAGGCGCGGTCGCCCGAGCCGTGGGCCGCCGAGGCGCGGTCGCCCGAGCCGTGGGCCGGTGAGGCGCAAGCCGCTGAGCCGTGGGCGATCGAGGCGCGCGCCGGTGAGGCATCCTCCGGCGAGGCGTTTGCCGGTGAGTCTTGGGCGAGTGAGGGGTCCACTACCGAGACCGGAGCCGGTGAGTCGTGGGCGAGCGAGGCGGACAAGGAGGACAGCGGGTCGTTCTTCCTGCCCAAGGCGGCTCGCGAGGCGGTGCAGGCGGGGGCTGAGCCGTCGCCCGAGCTGCGGTCGTTCTTCGAGGAGGGCGCCGCCGAGCGGCCCGACTTCCAGCAGGACGCGGTGCAGGACTTCGCCGACCGTCCGGTCGCGAGCGTGGACCCCGGGCCGGGCGCCAGCGGCGGTGAGGCCGAGTTCTCGTGGACATACGAGGCGGAGCGGGCCGAGCCGACCACCTATCACGTCGATCCGGTCCGCGAGCCGACGCATGAGCCGGTGTACGAGCCCGAGATCGTTGAGGACGTGCCGGTCCGGCTGCACGAGGACATCGTCGACGCCGAGGTCGTGGCGCCGCCGCGGCCGCGGCCGAAGCCGGCCGACTCGGACTTCCGCCCGGCGAACACGGTGGAGCGGGACCTGTTCGAGGCGGTGCAGGCCAACAGCACCGACCGGTTCCTCTCGACACTGCTGCTGGCCAAGGTCCTGATCCCGTTCTGGACCGGCGATGGGCCCGTCGACCCGGCGAACTGGCGCACCGAACACATGAACGGCCTGCCACACCTCGTCGTCTTCACGTCGCAGGAGCGCATGACGGAGCGGCTCGGCGCCGATGCGCAGGGCAGCTGGATCAAGTTCACCCGGCTCATCCGGCACTGGCCGCCCGGTGACCAGCTGGCGTTCGCGATCAACCCGGAGTCGCCGGCCGGAGCCGTGCTGCCCGGCACCGAGGTCGTGCAGCTCGCGACGTGGGCGACCGAGCTCGGGCTCGGCGTCGACGACCCCGACGAGCAGCCCGCCCCGGAGTCGTCCAAGCCGGCGCCGCGGGCCGCCCCACGGCCCGCGTACGAGCCGCCGGGCTCCGGGCGCGAGCAGGTCATGCAGAAGCCGATCTCGCCCGAGCAGCTCTCGCACTACCTTGAGCGCAACTACGACCGGGTCTCCGGGTTCGTGCACCGTGCCGGCGAGGTCGCGCACCTGCGGACGCCCGAGCAGTTGTACAACGCGCTCGGGCTCGGATACGCGGGGTCCTCGTTCAAGCCCGACGCCGACGAGGCCTACGTGCTGCGCTGGATCGCCTACCGCGGCGACCTGTACCGCATTCCCTACGGCGGGTCGTCGCACGACGCGATGCGCGCGATGGAGGGCTGGGTCATCGAGCGGCCACCGTTCCGCGGCAACGGCTTCGCCCCGGGCGAGACCGGTGACGTGATCGCGGAGTTCAAGGTCGACAGCGCGCGGCTACCGCACGACGCCGAGCTGTGGCGCCTGCGCCGGGACGGGCGGGAGGAGCTCATCGCCCGGCTCGACGCCGACGGCCCGGCGTGGCGGAAGGCCGGCCGGTCGTGATCCGCGACGGTTACGCGGCGCGCTGGCGTGGCGCCGAGTACGAGGCCAGCCCCGACGGCGACGACGTCCGGCTCTACCGCCCGGATGCGAGCGACGGCTTTGAGGAGGTGCGCCCCGGCCGGTACCGCCGCGTCGTGCCCCGCAACGAGGTGGACGACCTCGTGTACGTGCGTACCACCTGCTTCTGGCGCGCCCAGCCGTTCATCGTGCTCGGCGAGCATGATGGCTGGCTTCGGGTCGAGTACACGGGCGGCCGCGCGCCGGTCGCCGCCGAGCTGGGGCTCGAGGAGTTCGACTACGGCGTGTATCAGGGCTGGGCCCCGCGCGCCGAGGTCAGCGAGCTGCGCGAGTACCGCGTGTAACAGCTCTTGGCCCCAGCGGGCCTGTCCATGAGGCTCAACCGGCCTTGGCCCACCGGATGATCTCGCCGTTGATCAGCTCCGGCTGCTCGAGGTGCGGGAAGTGGGCCGCGTTCGGCACCAGTCGCCACTCGTATTCGGCCAGCACGTATCGCCCGGAGCCCTGCGCCGTGCGCGGCAGCACCGCCGGATCCAGTGCACCGTGCAACTGCAGCGTCGGCGCGGTCACTGGCTGTTGCAGGAGCTTCACGAAGCGGTACCCCTGCAGCCGCAGCGCCGACCGCACCCCCCACCGGTAGGTCTCGAGCGCGGAGAACGCCGCCTGCGGGATCTGCATCGCCTCGCGGCAGCACGCTTCGTAGTCGCGGAATCCCTCGCGCGTGACCCAGTCGGGGGCGCCCCAGCGGCGCAGGTACTCGCCGACCAGTGCCGCGTCGTGCCTGGTCAGGATGTGCTCGAAGCGTGGCACCTGGAAGCGCAGGACCGGCTTGGCCGCCGCCAGTTGGCCCCGCGGGTCGGTGGCCAGGCCGGCGCGCAGCCGCAGCGGGTGCGCGGCGCCCAGCACGACCAGCCGCCGGACCATCTTCGGGTGGAACGCGGCGGTCGCCCAGGCGATCATGCCGCCGTAGCCCGCCCCGACCAGGATCGCGCTGCGCTCGCCGAGGGCGCGGATCAGCCCGGCGACGTCGCCGGCCATCGTGTACCCGTCGTAACCGCGCGGTGGCTTGTCGCTCGCGCCGTAGCCGCGCAGGTCCACGGCGACCGCGCGGAAGCCGGCGTCGGTCACTGCCGGTAGCTGGTTGTGCCAGGCATACCAGAACTCGGGAAAGCCGTGCAGGAACAGCACCAGCGGCCCGGTGCCGGCCTCCACCACGTGGAAGCGCGTGCCGTTGGCGCTGACGAAGCGATGCGACCACGGCCCGTCGATCATGACGCACGTGTCGTCAATCGTGGGCTTCATGCTGCTCAGCGTAGGGCTAATCCGGTCGAAAACCCGCGAGGCGAGCGGTTAGCGTTCTCGCATGCAGCCGCCGCTACCCTTGATCGATGTGTCCGGCACGCCGCGTGAGTGCGGAATCGCTTACGGTGAGGCCGCCGCCGAGCTCATCGCGGCCAACACGGCGAGCTACATGGCGCGGTTCGCCACTGTCGCCGGCATCGACGCCGAGCGGGCGCGCGGTTACGGTGCGCTGTTTCGCGAGGCGACGCGCCGCCATGTGCCCAGGGTCGCCGAGATGCTCGACGGGGTGGCCGAGGGTTCGGGCGTGGCGGTCGACGAGGTCTACGCGCTGAACGGCCGCACCGAGCTGATCTACAGCGCCGAGCCGCACGAGTGCACCGCGATCGGCGTGCTCGGCGAGCGCACCGCGAGCGGTCACACCCTGCTCGCGCAGAACTGGGACTGGCACCCTGACCAGCGGCCGTACGCACTGCTGCTCGCCACCCGCGACGAGCGCGGCGGCGAGGTCCTGGCCCTGACCGAGGCCGGCATGCTCGCCAAGGCCGGGCTCAACGACGCGGGGCTGGGCGTCTGCGTGAACATGCTCGGCACGGTCCGTGACCGCCGCGACGGCGGGGTGCCGTACCACGTGCTGCTGCGCGCGGCGCTGGAGGCGCGGCACCTCGGTGCCGCGATCAAGGCCGTCTGCGCCCCGCCGCGCGGCGCGAGCATCAACCTGCTCGTGGGTCAGGCCTTTCCCGGCGGTACCCCGGGCGAAGTGATCGATCTCGAGATCGCTCCTGGCGACGTCGGCTTCCTGCATCCGGCCGACGGCGTGCTCACGCACGCGAACCACTTCGAGACCGCGCTGTCGGCCCTCGACACGCTCAAGGGCTTCGGCAGTTCGTCGTTCTTCCGTTCCGCCCGTGCGCGACGCCTCCTCGGTGCTGGGCCGATCGACGAGCCGTCGCTGCGTTCGGTGCTGTGCGACCACGGCGGGCATCCGCAGTCGATCTGCCGTCACGACGAGCCCGACGTCGCCGAGGAAGATCGGACCGAGTCGCTCTATTCGCTCGTGATGGATCTGGACGAACGGCGCATGTCGATCGCCGCTGGGCCGCCGTGCACGGCAGACGGGTACCACGACCTATGGGTGGGCAAAACCGCCTGAATCGGGCGCTGTGAGAGTTGCAAAAAAGTCTTAAATGTGCCTGTGCTGACGCCTGCCGGAATGACCTTTTGTCACACCCGTTTCGGCAGCTCGGATGCGATACGTGAGAGTGTTTCCCCACGGACGTGACCTTGGGTCACCGGCCGAGTCTTAAGTCCCGATCAGCGTGCTTCAGGCGGGGGTTGAGCGGCTCCTGAGCAGCCACTACCTTCCGCTAGCAACACGCGCGCCCCACATCGCCTGATCGGGACCTGTAGATGAATGAGCGCCACGAACCGTACGCCGACCTGTATTACGAGTCCGGGCACGAGGATCAGATCGGTCGATACGACCGCCAGGGCTATGGCGTCTCTCGCGGCGGGCTTGGCCGGGGCTCGGTGCGGGCCGACCGCGGCGGCTCCGGTCCGCACTTCTACGAGCCGAACGCGATGCCCCGTGGCCGCGGCGGCCTGCCCGACCTCGACGAGGACGACGACTTCGACGACAAGCCGTCGAGCTGGCCCCGCCGCGCCGCGATGGTCGCCCTCGGCGGCGGCGCGGCCGCGCTGATCGGCGGTGGCGCATATGCCGTCACCCAGTTCTTCGACAAGGGCGCGCATCCCGGCGAGGGCGCACATCCCGGCGGCTCCGACGCGGCAGCGGGCACAGCCGCGGACACCACCATCCCGGCGTACGTCGATCAGAACCAGAGCCTCATGAACGGCAACGCCGGCCTGGGCATCCGCAAGAACACCCCGACGACGGGCTCCTCGTTCGGCACCCCCGCCGACGCCGCCAAGAGTGCGGTCGTCAAGGCCAACACGGTGCTGCCGAAGAAGGACGCGGCCCGGCACCTGGCCAGCCGGCTCACGTTCGGGCCGAACGGCAAGGTCATGAGCGACATCAACAGGCTGGGCATCAACGGCTGGATCGACAGGCAACTCAAGCCGGAGACGATCCCGCTGACTCGCGGCGAGCAGAAGGCCGACGCCGAGCTCGTCACGTGGAGCATGACGTACGAGCAGCTCAAGGCGCAGCGCGACGACCTGGACAAGAAGGGCATCCGGGCCGACGACCAGAACGTCCGGTACGCGATCGCCAAACAGCTGTTCTCCGACCGCCAGATCTTCGAGATGATGGCCGATTTCTTCGGCGACTACCTGCACGTGGCCGCATTCCACGACGGCAACGAGCTGATCCGCGCCGCGTTCGAGCGCGACGTGATCCGCAAGTACGCGCTGGGCGACTACGTCGACATGTTCGTGGCCGCGAACCGGCACCCGGCGCTGCTGCGCTACCTCGACCAGCAGGACTCGACCAAGGACCGGATCAACGAGAACCTGGCCCGGGAGAACCTCGAGCTCTACACGGTCGGGGCGTTCAACGGGTACAACGAGACCGACGTGCGCCAGGCCGCGATGCTGCAGACCGGCCGCAGCATCCGCGACAACCAGTACGTCTACCGGCCCGAGCAGCACTACGTCGGCCCCGTGAAGATCATGGGCTTCGCGCACCCGAACGGCGACGCCGCCGCGGGCGAGGCGGTGCAGGAGGCGTACTTCCGATACCTCGCGCTGCACCCGAACACCGCCCGCTACATGGCGCAGAACCTGGCGACCAGGTTCGTATCCGACGTCCCGCCGAAGACTCTCGTCGACGCCATGGCCAAGACGTACATCGACAAGAAGAGCAACATTCCCGCGGTACTGATGACGATGCTCTCCCGGACCGAGTTCTGGGAGTCCGTCGGCCAGAAGGTGCGCCGCCCCGGCGAATACCTCACCGCCACGTACCGCGCGCTGGAGATCGGCGCCGACGCCCCGGCCGGTTTCACGTCGAACAACACGAACGTGAGCCCGATGGTCCAGGGCCTCGGCGAGATCATGCGCAAGCTCGAGGAGTTCGGGCACGCGCCGATGGAGCTGCCGACGCCCAACGGCTACCCCGACGTGTACGTCGCGTGGACCTCGGCCGGGACCATGGTCAACCAGTGGAACGACGCGTACACCGCGATCACCGGCGGCCGGCGCCAGTTCACGTGGAGCAAGCCCGAGGCGCTCATCGCCAACCCGCCGGGCACCGCGGGCGCCTACCTCGACGCGCTCACCGGGAAGCTCATCAACGTCACCCTCGACAACGACCGCAGGACCGCGATCCTGCGCATCGTCAGCCCGGCGACGACCGCCACCACCCCGGTGGACGCCACGTTCAACGGCGCGATCGCCGCGGTCGTGCGCGCGATCTTCGCCACTCCCCACCACCACCTGCGGTAGGCGGCACACCATGGAGAAGCCAGTGCGGAAGCAGACGTCGCTCCACCCGGAGTGCCCGGACCTGCTGCGGCTCGGTCCGAACAGGTTCGAGGCCGCGCTGCGGGCCGAGGCGGCCGCGGTGCGGGAAGAGCAGAAGAGCGTCCGGGACTCGTACCTCGACCTCGCGCGCCAGGAGGACGAGCAGGAGGACGGCCGGGGCGTGACCCGGCGCCGGTTCTTCGTCGGGGCGGCGGCCACCACGACGGCGCTGGCGACCAGTCAGTTCCTGACCACGCAGGCGTCCTTCGCGGCGACCCCGACCGGCACTCTCATCCACGTGTTCCTCTACGGCGGGGCCGACGCTCTCTCCCTCTTCGCCCCCATGAACGATCCCGTGCTCGACCGCGTGCGGCCCAGCTTCACGCTGCCGGCCAGCACCTCCATCCCGCTCGAGCGCGGGTTCGGGCTCAACGAGTCGTTCGCGCCGCTCCAGAAGTACCTGGACGCGGGGCAGCTGGCCTTCATCCCCGCGGTCAGCGACCGGAGGCTCGACCGCAGCCACTTCGCGGCGCAGGACATCTGCCAGCTCGGTGGCCTGCCGGCCGAGACCGGCGGCATGGGCTGGCTGACCAACCTGGCCGACAAGCTCGGCCCGGGCACCGCCTTCCGGGCGATCGGCATCGGCTCGACCCTGCCGCGCTCCCTGGTCGGCGGTGGGGGCGCCCTCGCGCTCAACAGCGTGGCCTCCTTGAACGTCAACGGCGACGGCAAGTACCGGCAGCCGACCGTGGACGCCATCAAGACCCTTTTCACCGGGACCAATCACCCGATCGAGGCGCCGGTCCGGGCCGGCATCGACGCGCTCACGCTCGCCACCAGCCTGGCGCAGAAGGGCTACACCCCCGCCAACGACGTCAAGTACACCGGCGTCGGCAACGCGTTCCGCGAGCTGGCCCAGCTGATCAAGGGCGGCGCGAACGTGCGCATCGCCACCGTCGGCATGGGCGGCTGGGACACCCACGAGAACCAGGGCACCCGCGGTGGCTACGTCGCCCGGCGCTTCGGCGAGCTGGCCTCGGGTATGGTCGCGCTCTTCGACGACCTCGGTCCCGAGCTGGCCTCCAACGTGACGATCATGATCTCCAGCGAGTTCGGCCGCCGCGTCGCCGAGAACGGCGGGGGCACCGACCACGGCCACGGTGGCGGCGTGATCGTCATGTCCGGTAAGAAGCTGGCCGGCAAGCTCCTAGGCACCTGGAACGGCCTGGACACCCTGGTCAACGGCGACCTGCCGGAGATGAACAACATGTTCTCGGTGTTCGGCTCCGTGGCCCAGGGCCGCTTCGGCCTGACGGACGCCGAGGTAGGCCAGCTCTTCCCGCGCCAGACGTATACGCCGGTCAAGATCTACGCGTAGCTCCACCTGCGCGTATTGAGGGAGGCGGCCCCGGTCCCGGGGGCCGCCTCCTTTCACACCTTTTCGGCGCCTTTTGTGTGCCTTTGTGTGGGCAGGACGGCGGGGTGCGGGACCCGAGCCGCGGCCGGGTCCCGCGCCGCCGGGGTCAGTCCTCGGACTTGCCGGACTGCAGGCCAGAGGCGATCAGGTCCATGACCGTCGAGTCCTGCAGGGTGGTGACGTCGCCCAGGCTGCGGTTCTCGGCGACGTCGCGGAGCAGGCGGCGCATGATCTTGCCGGAGCGGGTCTTCGGCAGCTCCGCGACCAGCATGATCTGGCGAGGCTTGGCGATCGGGCCCAGGGTCTTCGCGACGTGGTTGCGCAGCTCCTGGATCAGGGCCTCGCCGGCCTCGCCGTCGGTGTCGACGCCGCCGCGCGGGATGGTGAAGGCGACGATCGCCTGGCCCGTGGTCGGGTCGGTGGCGCCCACGACCGCGGCCTCGGCCACCTTCGGGTGGCTGACCAGGGCCGACTCGACCTCCGTGGTGGAGATGTTGTGGCCCGAGACGAGCATGACGTCGTCGACCCGGCCGAGCAGCCACAGGTCGCCGTCGGCGTCCTTCTTGGCGCCGTCGCCGGCGAAATACATGGCGTCGAAGCGCGACCAGTAGGTCTCCTTGAACCGCTCATCGTCGCCCCAGATGGTGCGCAGCATCGACGGCCAGGGCTCGCGGAGGACCAGGTAACCGCCGCCGCCGTTGGGCACCGAGTTGCCCTGGTCGTCGACCACGTCGGCGGTGATGCCGGGCAGCGGGCGCATGGCGCTGCCGGGCTTGGTCGCGGTCACGCCGGGCAGCGGGGAGATCATGATCGCGCCGGTCTCGGTCTGCCACCAGGTGTCGACGATGGGGCAGCGGTCGCCGCCGATGTGCTCGCGATACCACATCCAGGCCTCGGGGTTGATCGGCTCACCGACCGAGCCCAGCAGGCGCAGCGAGGACAGGTCGAAGCCCGCCGGGATGTCGTCGCCCCACTTCATGAAGGTGCGGATCGCGGTGGGCGCCGTGTAGAGGAGCGTGACCTTGTACTTCTGAACGATCTCCCAGAACCGCCCGCGGTGCGGGGTGTCGGGCGTGCCCTCATACATGACCTGGGTGGCGCCGTTGGACAGCGGCCCGTAGACGATGTAGCTGTGGCCGGTGACCCAGCCGATGTCGGCGGTGCACCAATACACGTCGCTGTCGGGCTTGAGGTCGAACACGGAGTGGTGGGTGAAGCTGGCCTGGGTCAGGTAGCCGCCCGTGGTGTGCAGGATGCCCTTGGGCTTCGCCGTGGTGCCGGACGTGTAGAGGATGAACAGCGGGTGCTCCGCGTCGAACGGCTGCGCGGCGTGCTCTGCGGACGCGGTCTCCACGACCTCGTGCCACCACAGGTCGCGCTCGGCGTTCCACTCGACGTCCTGGCCGGTGCGCCGCACCACCAGCACCTTCTCGATGCTCGGCGTGCGGGGCACGGCCTCGTCGACGATCGACTTGAGCCCGCTGGGCTTGCCCCGGCGGAAGCCGCCGTCGGCGGTGATGACGATCTTGGCGCTCGCGTCGTCGATGCGACCACTGAGCGCGTCGGCCGAGAAGCCGCCGAAGACCACCGAGTGCGTCGCGCCGATGCGGGCGCACGCCAGCATCGAGATCGCCGCCTCCGGGATCATCGGCAGGTAGATCGCCACCCGGTCGCCCGCGACGACGCCGAGGTCGGTCAGCGCGTTGGCGGCCTGGCAGACCGACCGGTGCAGGTCGGCGTAGGTGATCGTGCGAGTGTCGCCCGGCTCACCTTCGAAGTGGATCGCGACCTTGTCGCCGCGGCCGGCCTCGATGTGGCGGTCGAGGCAGTTGTAGGCCACATTGAGCTGCCCGCCCAGGAACCACTTCGCGAACGGCGGGTTGGACCAGTCGAGCACCTGGTCCCACTCCTTGGCCCAGGTCAGCCGGTGCGCCTGCTGCTCCCAGAACGCGAGGCGATCCGCCTGGGCCTCGGCATAGGCCTCCTCGGTGAGATTGGCGGCGGCAGCGAACTCGGCAGGCGGGGGGAACTGCCGTGTCTCGTTGAGAAGGTTTTCCAAGGTCTCGCTCATCGGTGACGGCTCCTCGATGTGGTCCAGTTTCTCAAGCAGGCTAGTTCGGGGGTACGACGAAAAAGAAGCGGGCCTCTTCTCCAGACTTTTTCTCTAAACTTTCTTCACAGTAGTGACACGATACCGTCTGAGGGTGCCATCCGACCCGCTCACACCGCTGCTCGATCTCGCCGACGTCGCGCCCGCCCTGGAACGGGCCCGCGCCGCCGTCGACGCCGCCATGCGCCACCGCGCCCTGCGCCGCTCGGGCGGCCCGGTCGCCGCGGAGATCGCGCTGCGCACCTCGGTCGCCAGCGCCGCGCTCGACACGCACGGCTTCGATCTGGAGGGCGTGCGCGCGGGTGTGGTCACCGACCCCGTCGTGCACGGCGCTCTGCGCGCCACGGCGGCCCTGGACGGCCTGACGGGCACGTGGACGCGGGCGCCCCGGCAGGTGCTCGCCAAGCTGCACACGCTGGTCGCGCGGGATGTCGTGAGCCCCGGCGAGCTGGGCCGGCCGGGCAACCCCGAGGTGGTGTCCCGGCTGGACGCGCTGGCCGCGCTGGTGGCCGGTGGCACCGGCGCCCCGGTGCTGTTGCAGGCTGCCGTGGTGCACGGGGAGCTGCTGGCCCTGAAGGCCTTCGCCGGGCCCAACGGGGTCGTGGCGCGGGCCGCGGCCCGGCTGACCCTGATCGCCGGCGGGCTCGACCCGCGGGGACTGCTCGCGATGGATGTCGGGCACCGAAGCCGCGAGCCTGAGTATGTCGGCTCCGCCAACGCCTTCGCCACGGGTACACCCGACGGGGTCCGATCGTGGCTGCGCCACTATGCGGTGGCGGCCGAGCGGGCCGCTGAGGAGCTGACCGAGGTCTGTGAGAAGACCATCGGCGAAGGGTGACGAAGAGAACACAGCGGACGGCGCCTCGATGGGAGGAGGCGCCGTCACGCACGTCCGGCCGGGTTACCAGGCGTGCACCTCAAGTCCGTTAGCAGCGGTCCTCGCGGATCCGCTGTAACGCGCCTACCGCGGCTGGTCGCTCGTGGGTGCCCGGCGGCCGTGCACGAGATCCGGCGATGCGACCCGTCTGACCTCGTACTTCTTTTCTACGCCGCCGTCGCCGCGATCGGAAGCCCCGCCCCGCAGAATGTGACGGATGGGCTCTGCGTGGCGGCGAGCGTGCTCAGGCCGCGGCGGCGAGCTGAGCGGCGCGGGCCCGGCGATACCTTCCATACAGCGCGAATCCGATCGCCAGCACCGCGCCGAGCCCGATCGCGGCCGCGGCCACCGGGACGGCCGGCCGCTCGCGCAGCCGCCGGCTCAGCGGGATCGGGTGGCGGAACTCGAGCATCGGCCAGCCGCGCTCGACGGCGATGCGCCGCAGCCCGCGGTCGGGGTTGACCGCGGTCGGGTGCCCGACCAGGCTGAGCAGGCCCGCGTCGGTGACCGAGTCGGAGTATGCGTAGCACTCCGAAAGGTCGTAAGCCCGCTCGGTCGCGAGTTCCTTGACCGCGACCACCTTGTTAGGGCCGGCCGCGTAGAAGTCGATCTCGCCGGTGTAGCAGCCGTCCTCGCCCACGTTCATGCGCGTGGCGATCACGTCGGTGATGCCGAGCCGCTCGCCGATGGGCCGGACCATCTCGTCGCCGGAGGTCGACACGAGGACCACGTCGCGGCCGGCGGCGCGGTGTTCCGCGATCAACGCGGCGGCCTCCGCGTAGATATACGGGCTGATCAGCTCGTCGAGCGTTTCCCGCACGATCTGGCGCACCTGCTCGGCGCGCCATCCCTTGACCAGCGCGGCCAGGTAGTCCCTGGTGCGGGCCATGGTCTGCTCGTCGGAGCCGCCGCCGACCCGGAAAATCAGCTGCGCGTAGGCGCCCTTGATGACATCGCGGCGACTGATCAGCCCGTCGCGATAGAACGGTCGTCCGAAAGCCAAGGCGCTCGACTTGGCGAGCACCGTTTTGTCAAGGTCGAAAAACGCCGCGCTACGCCCCACGGCGGGCAAGTGTAGCGTCGCTGGGCAACCCGTGGAGTCCGGACTTGTCCCAAGACCGTCCGAAGCCCGACTGGATCACGGTCGGCTCGCCGGCTGTCACGTCGGAGTTACTCCACAGTGAAATATTGATTGGTGTCCTGGGCGTGTTGCGGGCCGGTCCTACTCGACGTATGGCGGTCGACTCAGGCATGCTTATGTTTGCGACGAGCTTTCATGTCCGTGAGACAGAGGCCCGTTATTGAACCTCGGCGGTTGCACCCCCCGTGACCGCTGAGCGGGTTCGGCTCGACCCCCCCGGAGCCGAACCCCCGGCGACCCCCGTCACCCCCCGGCGGGGGTCGTCCCCTATGTGGGGCGCGTCCGTGCAGGTTGCCGGAGTCAGCCAGATGGCCTATTGGCCGTTGGCTGTCGACTTTCGCCATGATCGGCGGTAGTGCTCAGCATTGACGCCTGGTGCTTTGTTGAGCCTTCACGGTTCTGCGTGCACGCCCATGCTTTTTTCATTCGGTACCGCCAGAAGTCCACGCCCGTCCTGGGGTGATTTGTAGGGATTTCTATAGCAGATCAACTTCGTCGGCGTGGGTTATCCACAAGCGGTGGGTTATCCACAGATTCAGCCTCGGCGGCCGGCAGCCGAAGGCAGATGGCGCCAGGGTGAGCGCAGTTTGTCGAACCGCTCACGACCGTGGAGCCTCCTGTGCACCGACCATTGCTCGTCTCCGACGATTCCGCGCTGCTGGAAGACGTCGTCGACCTCGCCGCCGAGTTCGATCTCGACCTCGATGTGGCTTGCGGCCCGGATGAGGCCCGCCACCGATATCCGTCCGCACCGCTCGTCCTGATCGGCGACGAGGCGGCACCGGCATGCGCCCGCGCCCGGCTGCCGGAGCGCTCCGGCGTAATGCTGGTCAGCCGCAGCCATGGGACGGATCGGCTCGCCGCCCTCGCCGAGGCCGTCGGCGCCGGCCACATCGTGCAGTTCCCCGACGGTGTCGGATACCTCGTCCGCCGCCTAATGCGGCTGTCGTCCGACGCCGCCGTCGCCACCGCGGCCCGCGGCCGTGTCCTCGCCGTCGTCGGCGGCCGGGGCGGAGCCGGCGCGACCGTGCTCGCCGCGGGCCTGGCGGTCACCGCGGGCAACGTCGGCCTGCGCTCGCTGCTCGTCGACGCCGACCCCCTCGGCGGCGGCGCCGACCTGGTCCTCGGCTGGGAGGACGTGGCCGGCCTGCGCTGGCCCGCCCTGTCGGCCACCAGCGGCGCCGTCCACCCGCCCGCACTGGTCGGCGCCCTGCCGAGCCGGGGCGACGTGGCCGTGCTGTCCTGCGACCGCGACGCCCCCTCCGGTCTGCCCCACGAGGCGATGGCCACCGCGCTGGACGCCGGCAGCCGCGGCCGCGACCTGGTCGTGGCCGACCTGCCGCGCCGCCTCGACGACGCCGCGGTCCTCGCGCTGCGGGCCGCCGACCGGGTGCTGCTCGTGGTGCCCGCCGAACTGCGGGCCTGCGTGGCCGCCGCCCGGGTCGCCGCGACGCTCACCCCGCACACCGACGCGCTGCACCTCGTCGTGCGGGGCCCCGCGCCGGGCCGGCTGCGCACCAGGCACATCGCCCGCTCGCTGGGCCTGCCGCTGGCCGGCACGCTGCGCGCCGAGCCCGGACTGCCCCGCCGCCTCGAGCACGGCGAGCCCCCGGCCGCGGGCGGGCGCGGCCCGCTCGCCGGCCTGTGCCGCCGGATCCTCGAGGACGTCGGGCTCGGCAAGAGCGGCGAGCTCGGCACCGGCCGGGGAGCGGCGGCATGAGGACCGGCCCGCGCTCACGGGGGAGAGTCGGCCCGCGCCTGGCGACCCCGCCCGCTCTGCCCGCCCGCCCCATCGGTGGCGCACCCGACCCCGCGGCGGGCCCGGCACCGGATCCGGCCCAGGCGCTCGTACCGGACGCGATCCTCCCGGCCGGCGCCGTTCCCGGGCTGCCCACGGGCGCCGTCCCCGCCCTGGCCGAGCGCGTGCGCGCCCGGATGGCCGTCGAGGGCGCCGACGCGACGCCCGGCGCCGTGGCCGCCGCGGTGCGGGCCGAGCCGGGCGCGGCACTGCTCGGCGAGAAGACGCTGCGCCAGGTCACCGGGCGGCTCGCCGGCGAGATGATCGGCGCCGGGCCGCTCGGCCCGCTGCTGGCCGACCCGGCCGTGACCGACGTGCTCGTCAACGGCGTCCACGTCTGGGTCGACCGAGGCGGCGGCGGGCTGCGCCGGGTGATGGGCACCCTGGGCGACCCGGCGGACGTGCGCAAACTCGCGCAGCGGCTCGCGTCCACCGCGGGCCGCCGCCTCGACGACGCGAGCCCGTTCGTGGACGTACGCCTGCCTGACGGCACCCGGATGCACGCCGTCCTGCCGCCGGTCGGGCTCGGCGGGCCGTATCTGTCGCTGCGCACGTTCCGGCAGCGGGCGTTCTCCATCGACGAGCTGGTCTCGTGCGGCACCGTCGACCCTGGCGCGGCCCGGCTGCTGCGGGCCGCGGTGGCGGCGCGGCTGCCGTATCTGGTGACCGGCGGCACGGGCAGCGGCAAGACCACGGTGCTGTCCACGCTGCTGTCGATGGTGCCGCCCGGCGAGCGGCTGATCGTCGTGGAGGACGCCGCCGAGCTGCGGCCGATGCATCCGCACGTGGTGTCGCTGCAGACCCGGATGGCCAACGTGGAGGGCGCCGGCGCCGTGTCGCTTCGCGACCTGGTCCGGCAGGCCCTGCGGATGCGCCCCGACCGCCTGGTCGTCGGCGAGTGCCGCGGCGCGGAGATCGTCGACCTGCTCGGCGCCCTGAACACCGGCCACGAGGGCGGGGCGGCCACGCTGCACGCCAACTCCCCGGCCGACGTGCCCGCGCGGCTGGAGGCCCTCGGGCTGCTCGGCGGGGTGCCACGGCCCGCGCTGCACGCCATGGTGGTGTCCGCCCTGCGGGTCGTCATCCATCTGCACCGCGACCCGTCGGGCCGGCGCGAGCTCACCGAGATCTGCGTGATCTCGCCGCACCCGGAGCGGCACACGGCAGGGGTGGTGACGGCATGGCGGCGGGGCAGTGGTCCCGGGCCCGCCGCCGCGGACCTCGACGAGCTGCTGTCGCGCCGTGGCGTGGAGCCGCCCCGGCCCGAGGGGCGCTGGCGATACACGCCGGGCGGAGGCTGGTCATGAGCGCCTTCGACCTGGCCATCGCGGCCGGCGTGGCGCTCACCGCCGGCTGGCTGGCGTACGGGCTGCGCCGGCGGCGGGCGGCGACCCGGTTGGCCCGCCTGACCCGAACCTCCGCCGTGACCCGCACCTCCGCCGGGAGCGACGCCGCCTCCGCCGCGCCGGGCGCGGCCGTCCCCCGCGGGCGAGGGTCGCGGGGGACCCGTCGCGGCGATCTCGGCCGGCGGGCCGAGGCGGCGCTGCTGCGGCGTCCGGTCGCGGCCGGCGGGGCGGTCATCGCCCTGCTGACCGGGGCGGCGCTGCTGCTCGCCGGGCCGGTGGCGGCCGTCGTCGCCGCGCTCTACGCGCTGATGGTCCTCGTCACCGTCCGCCGCCGGCTGGTCCGGCAGGAGGGCGAACGGCGGGTCGCCGCGCTGCTCGACGCCATCGACGCGACCGCCGAGGGACTGCGCGCGGGCACCATCCAGGACGGCATCGCCGCGCAGACCTCGACGAGCGCCCAGACGCCGAAGACCAACCCCATGCTCCCGAGGGCCGCCGGTGGAAGGGCCGCCGGCGGCCGCCAGGGACGCTGGGCGGAGGCGGCGGCCGAGGTGGCGCAGGCGCGGCTGGAGGCGGCGTACCGGCTGAGCGAGGCCCTCGGCGTCCCGCTCGCCGACCTGCTCGACCGGGTCGACGCCGACCTGCGCTCCGGGCAGGCGCTGCGCGGCGGGGTCGCGGCCCAGCTGTCGGCCGCGCAGGCCACGTCCGCGGTGCTGCTGGCGCTGCCGCTGGCCGGCCTGTGGGTGGGCGCGGCGCTGAACACCCATCCGGTACGGCAGTTGCTGCACACCCCGCTCGGGGCGGCCTGCGCCGTCGTCGCGGTCGCGCTGCAGTGCGGCGGGTTCCTGTGGACCGTCCGGATGGTCCATGCGGCGACCACGGAGGTGCGCTGATGAGCCCCTGGCTGCGGTGGCCGGCGGCGGTGGTGGCCGGGCTGAGCATGGCGCTGGGCATCGGCGGCCCGGGCGGGTTCGTGGCCGGCGTGGCGGTCGCCGCCGGGCTCGGGCTGCTGCTGCGGCGGATCGAGCCGGCCTCGGCCCGGCGGGAGCGCGCGACCGCGCGGTCCGATCTGCCGTTCGCGGCCGATCTGCTGGCCGCTGCGCTACGGGCCGGTGCGCCGCCCGACCGGGCCGCGCTCGAGGTCGGTGAGGCGCTCGGCGGGCCGGTGGGGCTGCGCCTGGCGCGCACCGGCCGGGCGCTGCGGCTGGGGGCCGCCCCCGGCGCGGCCTGGGCGCACCTGTCCGACCTGCCGGGCGGGGCGCGGTTTGCCCGGGCGGCGACGCGCAGCGCCGAGCACGGGATCGCGCTGACCCGGACCCTCGATCGCCAGGCGGCGGACCTGCGCGTGGCCAAGGCGGCTGCCGCCGAGGCTGCGGTGCGCCGGGTGGGCGTCCTGGCCGTGCTGCCGGTGGGTCTGTGCTTTCTGCCCGCGTTCGTGCTCGCCGGGGTGGTCCCGGTGGTCGTTTCCGTCCTCCACGACGTGTTCGCCGCGCTGTGAGACGCGGCAATGCGGACTCGAAGAAATGCTTCCGATCCAGCGTTCTCAATCCAGGTTCCGATCCAAAAGGAGAGATCTGACCATGCACGCCATCAAGGCCCGCCTGCTCGCCGTTCGCCGCGGGGAGGAGGGGTCGATGACCGTCGAATACGCGATGGTGATGATCATCTGTGTGGCCCTCGCCGGCATCCTGCTGGCCATCGTTTCGTCCGCGGAGGTTCGGGCGCACCTGACCGGCATCGTCATGCGGAGCCTCGCGTGATCGCCCGAGGCCGTGCCGCCGTGCACGCCGCTCTGCACGCCGCCGGGCCGACGCCCACCTTTGACCCCGGCCCGAGGCCGAGCCTTAAGACACACCCCGGTCCGGGCCTCAACCCGGGCCCGAAGGTCAACCCGAACCTCGGGCCCGGCCCGGCGTCGGCGCGGCGTCGCGGTGCCGATCGGCGGCGGGCCGAGCGGCACGTGCGCGGCCATCGCGCGACCGCCCGGCACCGGCGCAGCCGGGAGCGTGGTTCGGCGGCGCTCGAGGTCGCGATCGCGATGCCGGTGGTCGTGGTGCTCCTCGTGACCGGCGTGGTTACGTTCACGGCCCTGTTCGCGAAGCTGAACTGCCTCAACGCGGCCGGGGTCGCGGCCCGGGCGATGGCGCGGGGCGAGCCGGTGCCCGACCTCGGGGAGGGCACCGAGGTGGCGGTGGAGCACGACGGGGACCTGGTGCGGGTCACCGTACGCATGCGGGTGCCCGCGCCGATGATGTCCGGGTTCACCGTCGAGGAGCGGGCGGTGGCGATGGCCGAGCCGCGGGCCGCCGCCGGGCCGTGAGCGGGCTGTGAGTGGGTCAAGCCGCGGCGATCAGGGCTCGGCCTCGCTCCTGATGCTCGGCGTCGGTCTCGCGCTGGTGCTGCTCGCGCTCGGGTTCGTGACCGGCGGCGGGGTGGTCGTGGCCCGGCACCGCGCCCGGAACGCGGCCGACGCGGGGGCGCTCGCCGGGGCGATGGCGGCGGTCGGGGGCGAGGGCGGGGCGGCGGCCTGCGCGGCGGCGGGGCGGCTGGCCGGCGAGAACGGCGGGCGGCTCGCCTCCTGCGCCGTCGCCGGGCCGGTCGTCACGGTGACCGTCGAGGTCCCCACGCTCACGGGCCTCGTCGCGAGGGCCGAGGCACGAGCTGGCCCCGTCCCGACCGCGTGAGCCGGCCTGTCCGACCCGGGTGAGGTCAGCCTGCGCTGACCGGGTGAGGTCGGCCAGCGCGGGGCGCGTGTGGCGGCACGTGACAGACCTCGGCCCGCGGGGCTGAGGGAGCGTTCGGGGTTAGGGAGCAGAGCGTTGCGGGACCGCGACCGGGGAACGGAGGTGTGGATGAGGCGGTGAGTCTGGCACGCCGAGAGGGGTTCGGTTCGGGCGATGACCGGGCCCCTCACGGTGGCCGGAGGTCACGACGATCGGAGGTGGCTGAGGACCAAGGAGAGCACGCGGGCGGCCTCGGGCTTGTTCAGGGGGTTGTTGCCATTGCCGCACTTCGGGGACTGCACGCACGACGGGCAGCCGTGCTCGCAGCGGCAGCCGCGGATGGCGTCGTGCGTGGCGGTCAGCCAGGTGACGGCCGTGGCGTAGGCGCGTTCGGCGAAGCCCGCGCCGCCGGGGTGGCCGTCGTACACGAAGACGGTCGGCAGCCCCGTGTCGGCGTGGGCCGCGGTGGACAGGCCGCCGATGTCCCAACGGTCGCAGGTGGCCACGAGGGGCAGGAGGCCGATGGCGGCGTGCTCGGCGGCGTGCAGGGCGCCCGGCCACTCGACGTCGGGGATGCCGGCGTCGTCGAGGGCGTCGGGGTCGACGGTCCACCAGACGGCGACGGTGCGCAGGATGCGCTCGGGCAGGTCGAGGGGGCAGGTCTCGATGACCTCGCCGGAGATCAGCCGGCGACGCTGGTAGCTGACCACCTGGTTGGTGACCTCGACCTCGCCGAGGGACAGGGTGACCGGGCCGGTGGTGCGGGACTCGCGCACGGCCAGGATGGTCATCGAGGTGACGTCGCGCGGGTGGGTGCTCCAGTCGGGGTCCTCGGCGTGCACGAGCGCGGTGGAGTCGGCGAGGTCGAGCTTGTCGACGACGTAGGTGGCGCCGCGGTGGAGGTACACGGCGCCGGTGTGCACCTGGTGGTGCGCCGAGCCGGTGTCGACCGTGCCGAGGAGGCGGCCGGTGGCCGACTCCACGACGGCGATCGGGCCGCCGCCGGCGCCGCGCAGGTCGACGTCCGGGCGGTCGCGCTCGGTCCAGTACCAGCCGGACGGGCGCTTGCGCAGCAGGCCCGCGGCGACCAGCGCGTCGAGCACGGCCGGGGTGCCGTTGGGGAAGAGGGCGAGGTCGGCGGGGGCGAGGGGGAGGTCGGCGGCGGCGCAGCACAGCTGCGGGGCGAGCACGTGAGGGTTGGCCGGGTCGAAGACGGTGGTCTCGACCGGGCGGCCGAAGAGGGCCTCGGGGTGGTGCACGAGGTAGGTGTCGAGCGGGTCGTCGCGGGCCACGAGGACGCAGGTCGCGGCGCGGCCGGCCCGGCCCGCGCGGCCGGCCTGCTGCCAGAGGGAGGCGAGGGTGCCGGGGTAGCCGGACATGATCACGGCGTCGAGGCCGGTGAGGTCGACGCCGAGTTCGAGGGCGTTGGTGGAGGCGAGGCCGAGCAGCGTGCCGTCCATGAGGTCGCGTTCCAGGGCGCGGCGGTCCTCGCGCAGGTAGCCGGCCCGGTACGCGGCCACGCGTGAGCCGAGGCCGGGCGAGGCCACGTCGAGGTTGTGCCGGGCCATCGTGGCGACCAGTTCGGCGCCCTTGCGCGAGCGGACGAAGGCCAGGGTGCGCACGTCCCGGGAGACGGCGTCGGCGAGCAGGGTCGCCGTATCGGTGAGCGCGGAGCGGCGTGGGCCGTCGGGGGTGACCAGGGGCGGCTCCCAGAGCTTGAACGTGATCGGGCCGCGCGGGGAGGAGTCCTCCGTGAAGGCGGTGGCCGGCAGGCCGGTGAGCCGCTCGGCGGAGGCGGCCGGGTCGCCGGAGGTCGCCGAAGCCAGGACGAAGCAGGGGGCGGCGCGGTAGCGGGCGGCGATGCGGCGCAGGCGGCGCAGCACGTGGGCGACGTGCGAGCCGAAGACGCCGCGGTACGCGTGGCACTCGTCCACCACGACGAAGGCGAGCCCGCGCAGGAACCGGGCCCAGGAGGCGTGCCCGGGCAGGATGCCGTGGTGCAGCATGTCGGGGTTGGTGAGCACGACCCGGGCGTGGCGGCGTACCCAGTCGCGCTCCTCGCGGGAGGTGTCGCCGTCGAAGGTCGCCGGGTAGAGGCCGGGCAGGCCGAGGTCGGTCAGGGCGCGTAGCTGGTCGGCGGCGAGGGCCTTGGTCGGCGAGATGTACAGGACCGTCGCCCGCTCGTCGGTGAGGAGCCGGGCGAGCGCGGGCACCTGGTAGGCCAGCGACTTGCCCGAGCCGGTGCCGGTCGCGACCACGGTGTGGTTGCCCTCCCAGGCGGCCGTGGCGGCGAGAGCCTGGTGCCGCCAGGGCTGGAAGCCGAAGGCCGCGCGGACCGGCTCGGGCACCCACTCCGGCCAGGGGACGACGACGCCCTCGCGGCGGGGGAGCGTTTCGGTGTGGAGCAGCACGCACAGCACTCTAAAACACCTGTTCGAAGGCTCGATTGTGATACACGCCAAGCGGATTTTGGAAAGGGGGTGGAGCGTCGCCTGGCTCGGGCTTCGATGGTTAGATGCCCGTGGAGGGCTCGCACATTCTGGCCGGCAGAGGAGGAGGTCCGCATGGAGCTGTCGTTGTCGGCGTACGACTCCGGCGACCACACGGTGCTCGAGGTCGGCGGCGAGGTGGACGTCTACACCGCGCCACGGCTGCGCGAGAAGCTGGTCGAGCTTGTCGAGCAGGGCGCCCGGCACGTCGTCGTCGACCTCAGCCGGGTGGAGTTCCTCGACTCGACCGGGCTCGGCGTGCTGGTCGGCGCGCTCAAGCGGCTCCGCGCGGTCAACGGCACGTTCGGCCTGGTGTGCGCGCACGAGCGGCTGCTCAAGATCTTCCGGATCACGGCGCTGGACCGCGTGTTCCAGCTGTACGACACCGTGGCCGCCGCGACCGGCGCGGGCGCCGAACCCCCGGCCTAGGTCCATGCCGACGGTACGCCTCTCCTTCTCGCCTGCGCCGGCCCACGTCCGCACGGCGCGCCTCGTCGGTGTCGCCGTCGCGCGGCGGGCCGGCGTGGCCGAGGAGTTGCTGGAGGAGGTTCGGCTCGCGATCGGTGAGGCCTGCTCGCGGGCCGTCGCGCTGCACCGCTCACACGGCCTCGACGACCTGGTCGACGTCGCCATGGCCGACGGCGACCGGTTCACCGTCCGTGTGGTCGACCGCGCGGCCAACGGCGCGATGGTCACCCGCGCCCCCCACGACGAGGCCGTTGTCCTGCTGACCGACCCGGCCCTGCCGCTGACCGCCCCGCCCGACCTGCTGGCGGAGGAGGCGGTCGCCGCGCGGATGGGACTGGCCCTGCTCGCCGGCCTCGTCGACGACCTGAGTGTGTCCGAATTATCCGACGGTGTCGGGACCGAGGTCCGTATGTCGTGGCCTCTGGAGCGCTCCAGCGACTAGCGACGTGAGCTAATCGACAGAACGCGATTTATTGAAACGCGCAAGTCGGTGTGACCACGAACACGCTGGGCGCTAGAGTACGGCGATCGTGTATGACGCCCCTGGTCATTGGGTACCTCGGACGGTCAGCACGGCTCCCGCGTGGAGAACCGCCGCCGGCCTGACCGCTCGCGGCGCTGTCATGTGTCGGTACAGGAGGACAACGAATGTCCGGATCACTCGTCGCCAGCGGCGAGATTTCCCTTTCCGGGAGCAACCTGACCTACGTCATCGTCGCGCTCGTCATCGCCTTCGTGGCGTTGGGCTTCGCCGCGGCTCTGGTCAGGGCGGTGCTCGCGACCGGCCGGGGCACACCCAAGATGCAGGAGATCGCCGGGGCGGTGCAGGAGGGCGCGAGCGCGTACCTCGTGCGCCAGTTCAAGACCCTGGGCATCTTCGTCGTGATCGCGGTGGTGCTGCTGTTCCTGCTCCCGGTGAACGAAGCCGGAGACCACGAGGTCTTGATCAAGATCGGCCGGTCGGCGTTCTTCGTCGTCGGCGCGGTCTTCTCGGCCTTCATCGGTGGCGCCGGCATGGCACTTGCCACCCGCGCCAACCTGCGCGTCGCGGCGGCGGCCCGAGAAGAGGGCGGCCGGGAGAAGGCGATGCAGATCGCGTTCCGCACCGGTGGCGTGGTCGGCTTCCTCACCGTGGGCCTGGGCCTGTTCGGTGCGTCCCTGGTGGTGGTCATCTTCAAGGACCAGGCGCCGGTCGTGCTCGAGGGCTTCGGCTTCGGCGCGGCGCTGCTCGCGATGTTCATGCGGGTCGGCGGCGGCATCTTCACCAAGGCCGCGGACGTCGGTGCCGACCTGGTCGGCAAGGTCGAGCAGGGCATCCCCGAGGACGACCCGCGCAACGCGGCGACCATCGCCGACAACGTGGGCGACAACGTCGGCGACTGCGCCGGCATGGCGGCGGACCTGTTCGAGTCCTACGCCGTCACGCTGGTAGCGGCGCTGATCCTGGGCCGCGCCGCCTTCGGCGAGCAGGGCCTGGTGTTCCCGCTGATCGTGTCGACCATCGGTGTGATCATCGCGATTCTCGGCGTGGCGCTCACCCGCCTGCGCAAGTCCGACCGCAACGGCCTCGTCGCGATCAACCGGGCGTTCTACATCTCCGCCGCCGCCTCGGCGATCCTGGTCAGCGCCGCCGCGCTGTTCTACCTGCCGAGCACGTGGACGGGCCTGTCGGGCGAGACCGGCGGGCTCAAGAAGATTATCGAGCTCAAGGGCGGCGACGCCCCGCCGTTCGGCCCGCACGTCACCGCCATCATCGCCGTCGTCATCGGCATCGCGCTCGCCGCGATCATCCAGGCCCTGACCGGGTACTTCACCGAGACCGAGCGCCGCCCGGTCAAGGACATCGGCAAGAGCGCGCTCACCGGCCCCGCCACGGTCGTGCTCGCCGGCGTCAGCGTCGGCTTCGAGTCGGCCGTCTACTCGGCCATCGTCATCGGAGCGGGCGTCTTCGGCGCCTTCCTGCTCGGTGGCGGCTCGATCACCCTGTCGCTGTTCGCCGTCGCCATGGCCGGCACCGGCCTGCTCACCACGGTGGGCGTCATCGTCGCCATGGACACCTTCGGCCCGATCAGCGACAACGCGCAGGGCATCGCGGAGATGTCCGGCGACATCGACGAGCGGGGCGCCCGCACGCTGACCGAGCTCGACGCGGTCGGCAACACCACCAAGGCGATCACCAAGGGCATCGCGATCGCCACCGCCGTGCTCGCCGCGACGGCGCTGTTCGGCTCCTACACCGACACGATGAAGACGGCGCTGGGCAACGCCGGCAAGGCCGCCGACGACGCGGCCACCGCCGTGCTGCTCAACGTGGCCAACCCGGGCAACCTGGTCGGCCTGCTCATCGGCGCGGCGGTCGTTTTCCTGTTCTCCGGCCTGGCGATCAACGCGGTGGCCCGCTCGGCGGGCGCGGTGGTGTTCGAGGTCCGGCGGCAGTTCCGCGAGTTCCCGGGCATCATGGACGGCTCGCAGCGCCCGGAGTACGGCAAGGTCGTCGACATCTGCACCCGTGACGCCCAGCGCGAGCTGGTCACGCCGGGTCTGTTGGCGGTCCTGGCGCCCATCGCCGTCGGCTTCGGTCTCGGCGTCGGCCCGCTGGCCGCCTACCTGGCCGGCGCGATCGGCACGGGCACGCTCATGGCGGTGTTCCTGTCCAACTCCGGTGGGGCGTGGGACAACGCGAAGAAGCTGGTCGAGGACGGCGTCCACGGTGGCAAGGGCTCGCCCGCGCACGCCGCGACGGTCATCGGCGACACCGTCGGCGACCCGTTCAAGGACACCGCCGGTCCGGCCATCAACCCGCTGATCAAGGTCATGAACCTGGTCGCTCTGCTCATCGCGCCCGGCGTGGTCACGCTCACTGTCGGCAACGGCAACCAGGCGTTGCGCTACACCATCGCGATCGCCGCGGTGCTGGTCATCGCCGGTGCGGTACTGCTGAGCAAGCGCAAGCCGGTCGCCGTCGACGCCGGCAACGGCACGGCCTCGCAGGAGACGGCCCCCGAGAAGGTCACCGCCTGACCCCATCGGTCCGCGACACCGCGACGCTCCGGCCGATCTCGGCCGGAGCGTCGTGTTTTCCCGGGCAGACGATCGGTCCTACGCTGCAATCATGCGTGCCGCCCGCCTCCTCGCCGCCGCCGTCCTGCTGTGCGTGGTGGCCGGGTGCGGCGCCGGCGGGGTCGAGCCGAAGCAGTGGGCGAAGTCGGTCTGCACCGCGCTGGCCCCCTGGCGCGCCGAGATCGCCGACCTGACCGTGAAGGCGCAGCAGCAGCTGCAGGCGGCCAAGACGCCGGCGCAGACCAAGACCAACATCGTGGACCTGCTGGCCGGGGCCGAGTCGGCGAGCGAGAAGGCCCGAGCCGGCGTCGACGGCGCCGGCGTGCCCCGGGTCGCCGACGGCAAGAAGGTCGCCGAGCAGTTCACGGCGTCGCTGTCCAAAGCCCGCGACGCGTACGGCAACGCCAAGCGCACCGTGTCCGGCCTGCCCACGGCGGACGCGAAGACCTTCTACGCGGCCGTCGGCTCGGCGTTCGCGACGCTGAAGGACGAGTACGAGCACAGCGCGATCGACCCGGCACGAGTCGGCCCGGCCGATCTGCAGCAGGCGTTCGACGAGGCGGCCGAGTGTCGGTGACGCCGGCCCGCGGCCGGCAACTGTCGCTGTTCGGGGTCGAGGCGCGCCCGCCCGCGCCGATCGACCTGGAGGGTCTGCTCGCCGGCGCCGGCCAGGTCGGCCGGATGGGCGGCACCGGCCGGGTGTCGATCGTGGTCGACGACGCGTGGCGGTGCGCGGTGGTGCGTGCCGAGCTTGAGGCGCGCGGCCTGGTGGTGAGCTGCGAGCCGACCGGCGAGGAGGACCGCTGGCGGCTCCGTACCGCCTATTCGGCCGCCCTGGCCCCGCTCGCCGCGCGGTGGCTCGACGACGAGGGGACCAAGGTGTCGCCGCGCCGGCTCGCGCTCGACGGCCGGAGCCTGCGGTTGTGGGTGGCGGCGGCCGGCAGCTACGACGGGCAGCGCGCCTACCTGCTGCGCCTCGCGCCACGGCCGCTGCGACCTCCGGACGATCCGGAAGACCCGAATGATCAGGATGATCCGGAAGGTCCGAACCACTCGGACGGGCCCGGGGAGGCCGTCGCGATCGAGACGGCGGAGCCGGATCCGGCACCGTTGCCGGTGCCCGTCCCGGCCGTGTCGCATCCGGCCCGTCCGCAGCGCGCCGATCGGCCGAACGTCCGCCAGCGCAAGGGCGAGAGCAAAATCACAGCCTTCGATCCTGGGCCGGACGAGTTCGCCGACGCCGAGGAGTTCTTCGGTGACGACGCCGGGGACGAGTGGCCCGATTCCGGGGTCGATGACCTGCCCACCGTCGCGCTCGACCCGGTGTCGGAGCGGGCGCCCGAACCCGTCGCGGACGACGTAGCGGAGGGCATGAGGGAGGACCTGGCGGAGGATTCGGCGGAGGATTCGGCGGGGATCGACCGGCAGGTGGCGGACAACTGGATCGCGGTCGGCGACGCGCTCGCGGCGGTCGGGCTGCCGGCCGTGCTCGTCGGTGCGGACTCGGGCGGCTCTGCGTACCGCATCGTGGGGGCACGGCGCATCACCCGTCTCGCGGAGCTGGTGGGTGAGCCTCCGGCGGACGCGCCGGAGGGATGCTGGCCGGCATAGCGCCAGGCGGCATTCGGGCTACTCCACGTAGGGTGGCGCTGCCTTACCGGTGATGTGATTTGTAGAAAACCGGCCCGTCGTGCTGGGGAAAAATCACCATAAATACGGCAGGCGGTGCGACACGTTCGCAAGACCGGGCAGGTCGCGGTTGTGCATGGGTGTACCGTGGCGCCGATCGGCGTGTCGCGAGCCGAACGCCGGGGGCGCCCCTTCGTGCAACTCGGCGCAAGGGCGCGCGTTACGTTTGACATTTGTCCGTCCGCACCGGGGAGAACTGTGCCGAACTCCGCCAACACGAAGCGGCTGGTGATCGTGGAGTCGCCGGCGAAGGCCAAGACGATTTCGGGCTATCTCGGCCCGAATTATGTCGTCGAGGCGAGTTTCGGCCATGTCCGCGATCTGCCTGTGGGCAAGAAGGACATGCCCGATGCGCTCAAGGGCAAGCCGTGGGCATACCTCGGCGTGGATATCGACAATGATTTCACCCCGGTCTATATCATCTCGGCCGACCGGCGCCGGCAGATCACCCGCCTCAAGGACTTCCTGAAGCAGGCGAGCGAGGTCTACCTCGCCACGGATGAGGACCGCGAGGGCGAGGCGATCGCCTGGCACCTGCTGGAGACGCTCAAGCCGAAGGTGCCGGTCAAGCGGATGGTCTTCCACGAGATCACCCGGCCGGCGATCCAGGCCGCGGTCGCCAACCCGCGCGACATCAACCGCGCGCTGGTCGATGCCCAGGAGGCGCGGCGCATCCTGGACCGCCTCTACGGCTACGACGTGTCCTCGGTGCTGTGGAAGAAGGTGCAGCCCGGTCTCTCAGCCGGGCGGGTGCAGTCCGTGGCGACCCGCATCGTGGTCGAGCGGGAGCGGCAGCGGATGAAGTTCCGCTCCGCCGAATACTGGGACATCGTCGCCAAGCTGCTGGCTGAGAACGACCCGCGCACGTTCAACGCGACGCTGATCGCGATCGACGGCGACCGGGTCGCCACCGGCCGCGACTTCGACCCAGAGACCGGCCAGGTCCGGCCCGGAGCCGGGGTCATCCACCTCGACGAGGCCGGCGCCCGCGGCCTGGCCGCGCGCCTGGAGGGCCGGCCGTTCACGGTCACCCGGGTCGAGGAGAAGCCCTACCGTCGCAAGCCGTATCCGCCGTTCATCACCTCGACGCTGCAGCAGGAGGCCGCCCGCAAGCTGCGGCTGTCCTCGGCGAACACGATGCGTGTCGCGCAGCGGCTGTATGAGAACGGCTACATCACCTATATGCGTACAGACTCGGTGAACCTTTCCGAGGCGGCGATCGCGGCGGCGCGCCAGCAGATCCACGACCTCTACGGGGCCGCCGCAGTGCCGTCGCAGCCCCGGCGGTACACGGGCAAGGTCAAGAACGCCCAGGAAGCGCACGAGGCGATCCGCCCGGCCGGCGACTCGTTCCGCACGCCCGGCGACGTCGCCAAGGAGCTCAACGCCGAGGAGCTGCGCCTCTACGAGCTCATCTGGCAGCGGACCATCGCCTCGCAGATGAACGACGCGGTCGGCAACTCGACCTCGGTGCGGATCAACGCGGTCACCCCGCAGCGGGAGTCGGTCGACTTCGGCGCCACCGGCAAGACGATCACCGACCCCGGCTTCCTGCGCGCCTACGTGGAGTCCACCGACGACGAGTCCGCCGAGACCGACGACACCGAGCGGCGGCTGCCGGTGCTGGTCAAGGGCCAGCCGGTCACGGAGCAGGCGCTGACCCCGACCGGCCACACCACCCAGCCCCCGTCCCGCTACACCGAGGCGTCGCTGGTCAAGGCGATGGAGGAGCTCGGCATCGGCCGGCCGTCGACCTACGCGTCGATCATGGAGACGATCAACAACCGCGGCTACGTGTTCAAGCGCGGCCAGGCGCTGATCCCGTCCTTCCTCGCGTTCGCCGTGATCGGGCTGCTGGAGCAGCACTTCCCGCGGCTGGTCGACTACGACTTCACCGCCTCGATGGAGAACGTGCTCGACGAGATCGCCAACGGCGACGAGAGCACGGTGGACTTCCTGCGCCCGTTCTACTTCGGCGGCGACACCGGCGACGAGGGCTCGGTGGCGCGTCAGGGCGGCCTCAAGCGGATGGTGACCGAGCGCCTCGGCGAGATCGACGCGCGCGGCATCAACTCGATCCCGCTCTTCCGCGACGACGCCGGCCGCGACGTCGTGGTGCGCGTCGGGCGCTACGGCCCGTATCTGCAGCGTTTCGTCCCCGGCGCGCCCGAGGGCGAGGAGGGCGACCGCGCCCCGGTGCCCGAGGGCATCGCCCCCGACGAGCTCACCCCGGAGAAGGTCGGCGAGCTGTTCGTCGGCGGCACCGGCGGCGAGCGCAAACTGGGCGAACACCCCGAGACCGGCGAGCCGATCGTGGTGAAGTCCGGGCGGTATGGCCCCTATGTGTCCAGCGGCGACAAGACCACATCGCTGTTCGCGACGCAGAGCCCGGAGCAGCTGACCCTGGATGAAGCGCTGCGGCTGCTGTCGCTGCCGCGGATCGTCGGCCACGACGCGGAGGGCCAGGAGATCGTCGCCTCGCCCGGGCGCTACGGGCCGTATATCAAGCGCGGCGCCGACACCCGGTCCCTGGAGCACAACGAACAGCTGTTCACGCTCACGCTGGACGAGGCCCTGGTTCTGCTCGCCGCGCCGAAGACCCGCGGACGGCAGGCGGCCAAGCCTCCGCTGCGCGAGATGGGCAACGACCCGGCGACCGAGAAGCCGCTGGTCATCAAGGACGGCCGGTTCGGGCCCTACGTGACGGACGGCGAGTTCAACGCCTCGCTGCGCCGCGGCCAGACCGTCGAGGCCCTCACGCTCGAGGAGGCCAGCGGGATGCTGGCCGAGAAGCGCGCGAAGGGCCCGGCGCCGAAGAAGGCCCGCTCGACGGCGAAGAAGGCAGCGCCGGAGAAGAAGGCGGCGCCCGAGAAGAAGGCCACGGCCGCGCGGAAGACGACCGCCGCGAAGAAGACCACGACGGCGGCCAAGAAGGCGACGCCGGCGAAGAAGGCCGCGCCGAAGAAGGCCGCCTCCGGCAAGAAGGCGGCACCCTCCGAGGAGTAGCTGCCGAGTAGCTTCAAGCGCTCAGGCGCCGAGGACCCGCTCCGTGTACGCGTTTGCGAACAGGCGGTGCGGGTCCAGCTTGTCGCGCAGGGCGGTGAAGTCGGCGAAGCGGGGGTATGCGCCGGCGAGCGACTCGGCGGTGCGGAAGTTCATCTTGCCCCAGTGCGGCCGTCCGCCCAGGGACGTGGTCACCGCCTCGAACCGGCGGAAGTACTCCTCGAAGGGCGCGCCGACGTACTGGTGGATCGCGATGTACGCGTTGTCGCGCCCGTAGCCGTGCGACAGCCAGATGTCGTCGGCGGCGGTGAAGCGGACCTCCACCGGAAACTGGATCTTGTACGGCAGGCCGGCGATCACCGTCCGCAGCCCGTCGAACGCCTCGCGCAGCGCCTCGCGGGGCAGGCCGTACTCCATCTCCACGAACCGGACCCGCCGGGGCGTGCAGAACACCTCGTGCGAGGGCGCGGTGTAGGTGCGTGCCGACAGCGCGCGCGCCGAAATACGGCTGATCGGCGGTACCGTCGCCGGAAATGCGCGGCCGAGACGGCAGGCGGTGCCGAAGACCGTGTTGGACAGGAAGTCGTCGTCGAGCCAGCGCCGCCAGCCCGGCAGCGGCGAGTCCACCGCCGGCACCCGGTTGTTGCGCTTCATCTGGACCCGGTCGGTGTACGGGAACCAGTAGAACTCGAAGTGGTCGTTGGTCCCGACGTGCTCCGGCAGGCCGGACCACACGTCGCCGAGCGTGGCCGGGCGCTCGTCGGCGCGCAGTGTGAACGCCGGCACGCAGCGCAGCGTGACCGTGCTCAGCACCCCCAGTGCACCGATGTTGACCCGTGCCGCGGCGAAGAGGTCCGGGTTGTCGGTGGCTGAGCAGGACAGCTCGGCGCCGTCGGCCGTGACCAGCGTGAGCGCCTCGATGAACGTGGCCAGGCAGCCATATCCGGCACCGGTACCGTGCGTGCCGGTCGACAGTGCGCCCGAGATCGTCTGCACGTCGATGTCGCCGAGGTTGGGCATGGCCAGGCCGTGCGCGGCGAGTGTCGCGTTGAGCACCGAAAGGGGCATGCCGGCCTGCACCGTGACGAGGTTGCCGTCGACCCGCACGAGCGACGCCATCCGGTCGAGCTCGACCCGCACCCCGTCGGTCGCGGCGGCCGGCGTGAAGGAGTGGCCGCTGCCGACGGCCTTGACCCGCAGGCCGTCGCCGGCCGCGGCGCGGAGGAGTTCGCCCAGCTCAGCGGCGCTGGACGGATGCGCGACGCGGGCGGCGGTCGCGCTCTGGTTGCCGGCCCAGTTGGACCACGGAGATGTCACGAAACCTGAGTACCCTTCACATATGCCCTCAGTCAATGCTCCCGTGGGTGCGGACGCAGAGCAATCACCAGGGTGAAATGGGCTATCCGCCGATCGTGCCGGGCCGTTGACGTGAGTAGGTTTCAGGAGGCGGGCCTGAGCGGCAGTTACCGTCAGATCCGACGAGATCGAGAGGGGAAGACCGGGTGGCGACGCAGACTGTGGCCGGCGCCGGCACGAAGCCTCTGCGCCGGGTGCCGGTGCAGGGGCGCAGCGTGGCGCGGGTCGGGAGGATGCTCGACGCCTGCGCCGAGCTTGTCGACGAGGTGGGCTACGACGGGCTCACCACGACGCTGCTGGCGGAGCGGGCGGGGGTGGCGATCGGCTCCGTCTATCAGTTCTTCCCGGACAAGCGGGCCATCGTCCAGGCGCTCACGCTGCGCAGCCTAGAGGGCTACCTGCAGCGCCTCGGCGCCCGGCTCGCCGACCAGGCCATCGCGCACTGGTGGGACGCCGTCGACGCGGCGATCGACGAGTACATCGACATGCACCGCACGGTGCCCGGGTTCCGCACCCTGCACTTCGGCGATGTGGTCGACATCCACCTGCTCGACGACGAGCGGGACAACAACGATGTCATCGTCTCGCACCTCGCCGGGCTGCTGATCGAGCGGTTCGGCATCCTCGACGGGCAGCGCCTGCAATTCGTGCTGGCGATCGCGGTCGAGGCCGCCGACGCGCTGATCAAGCTCGCGTTCCGGCGCTCGCAGGACGGGGACCCCGTCGTGCTCGGCGAGGCCAAGGCGCTGATCAGGGAGTACCTGCACCACCGGCTCTGAGCTGCCGATGCGTGGGGCGAGGCGGACGTAACGCGCTGTTGACAATCCCACAACGGCTGTCCGCTTTGCCCGCTGCGGCGCATACTTCTGATCGACCGGTACCCCGCTGAAGAGGACTGGATCCTTCGGATGAACAGTGCTGTGAACAGGCAAAACATCGGCATCATCGGTGCCGGTCGAGTAGGCGCGGTGCTCGGCGCCGCGCTCGAGCGAGCCGGGCACACCGTGGTCGCCGCGACGGGCGTCTCCGCCGCCTCCAAGTCCCGCGCCGAGCGCCTGCTGCCGCACGCCCGCCTCCTGCCCGCCGACGAGGTCGCCGCCGCCGCGGACCTCGTGCTGCTGGCGGTCCCCGACGATGTCCTCGCCGGCCTGGTCAAGGGCCTGGCCGAGACCGGCGCGCTGCGCCAGAGGGGATCCGGCCAGGTCGTCGCGCACACCTCCGGCGCGCACGGCCTGGCGGTGCTCGCCCCGGTCGCCGCAGCCGGCGCCCGGCCGCTGGCGCTGCACCCGGCCATGACGTTCACCGGCACCGAGGCCGACCTCGACCGGCTCGCAGCCGGCGTCTCCTTCGGCGTGACCGCCCCCGACGATCTGCGGGGCATGGCCGAGTCGCTGGTCGCCGACCTGCACGGCGTCGTCGAGTGGATCGCTGAGGAGCGGCGGCCGTTGTATCACGCCGCGCTCGCTCACGGCGCCAACCACCTGGCCACCCTCGTCAGCGAGGCGATGGACCGGCTGCGCGACGCCGGCGTGCAGGAGCCCGAGCGGGTCCTGGCGCCGCTGCTGGGTGCCGCGCTCGACAACACGCTGCGCCTCGGCGACGCCGCGATCACCGGCCCGGTCTCCCGCGGCGACGCCGGCACCGTGGCCAAGCACCTGCGAGCCCTCGACGCCGTCGCGCCCGGGTCCGTGCCGCCGTATCTGGCGCTGGCCCGGCGTACCGCCGACCGGGTCATCGCCGCCGGCCGGCTGCGCCCGATCGACGCCGAGCCGATGCTGGACATCCTGCGCGACGCGGCCAAGGAGCGTGCCGCGTGAAGGTCGTCTCCACCCGTCCGCAGCTGCGGGAGGGGCGCGCCGCGCTGACCGGGGACGTCGCCGTGGTGATGACCATGGGCGCGCTGCACTCCGGGCACGAGGCCCTGCTGCGCCAGGCCCGCGCGGCGGCCGGCTCGGTCCTGCTCACCATCTTCGTCAACCCGTTGCAGTTCGGCCCCACCGAGGACTTCGAGCGCTATCCGCGCACGCTGGAGGCCGACCTCCAGATGGCCCGCGACTGCGGCGTGGATCTGGTCTTCGCCCCGTCGCGCGAGGTCGTGTACCCGTCCGGCGAGCCCGCTGTGCGCGTCGACCCCGGCCCGCTCGGCGTCGTGCTGGAGGGCGCCAGCCGGCCCGGCTTCTTCCACGGGGTGCTCACCGTGGTCAACAAGCTGTTCCAGCTGACGCGGCCCGACCAGGCGTACTTCGGCGAAAAGGACTATCAGCAGCTCGGCCTGATCCGGGCGATGGTCCGCGACTTCGACCTGCCGATCGACGTGCGCGGCGTGCCGACCGTGCGCGAACCCGACGGCCTGGCCCTGAGCAGCCGAAACCGCTACCTGGCCCCGGCCGAGCGGGAGGCGGCACTGGTCCTGCACCGCGCGCTGCGGGCGGCCGCGGCAGCGGGGGACGTCGAGGCGGGCCTGGCCGAGTTCGCCAAGGTCCCCGAGGTCAAGCTCGACTACCTGGTGCTCACCGACCCGATGCTCGGGCCCGCGCCGCAGCACGGCCCGGCCCGGCTCCTGACCGCCGCCTGGGCGGGCGGCACGCGACTGATCGACAACCTTGGAGTGGACCTGCCGTGATCCGCACGATGCTCAAGTCGAAGATCCACCGGGCCACGGTGACCCAGGCCGACCTGCACTACGTCGGGTCCGTGACCGTCGACGAGGACCTCATGGACGCCGCCGACCTGCTCGCCGGAGAGCAGGTCGCGATCGTCGACATCACCAACGGGGCGCGGCTGGAGACGTATGTGATCGCCGGGCCGCGCGGCAGCGGCGTCATCGGCATCAACGGCGCCGCCGCTCACCTGGTGCACCCGGGCGACCTGGTCATCCTGATCTCGTACGCCCAGCTCGACGACGCCGCCGCCCGCGCTTACCAACCCCGGATCGTGCACGTCGACGCCGACAACCGCGTGATCTCGCTCGACCACGACGCGGCCGGCGCGGTGCCCGGCATGGTGGGTTCTCCCGTCCGAGGAGACCTCGTTCGGGGGTAGCCGCCTTTTGTCGCCTTCGTAGCCTTTTCCGTGGTGTTGCCAATCCCGTCTATGGTTGGGCAGACTGCCTGCGCCCGGTCCGGCTCTTGCCCGACCGGCGCCTGGACAACGGATGGCACCGCCCAGCCCGGGGAGGACAGACGAGGATGGCGCGCAAGCTGATCTCGGCGCTGGTGCCGGCGATGGCCCTGGCCCTGCTGGCCGGTTGTGGCGCGCCTGCCGGCACGGACAAGGACCTCATCGACGACTGGCAGATGCTCGCCGCGCCGAAGGTGCCCTCCCCGCCGGTCAACGCCTGCTACACCACCTCCGTCGAGTACTTCACGACCGACACCACCACGCTGTTCTCCTTCAAGCCGGTCGACTCGTGCTCGGTCTCGCACGCGAGCGAGACCTTCTACGTCGGCGACCTCACCGGCAGCGCGGCCAGCGGCACCACCCCGCCGAAGGGCCAGGCGCTCAAGGACGGCTGGACCAAGTGCGCGACCGAGGCCGAGCAGTTCCTCGGCGGCGACTACCGCGACGGCCGGCTGGAGCTGCTGGTCCTGGTCCCGTCCTCGACGCAGTGGGCCAGTGGCGCCCGCTATCTGCGATGTGACCTGGCCGAGGTGGTCAGCGACGCCGATAAGCCGGTCAACCGCACCGGCAGCCTCAAGGGCGCGCTGACGGGAGACAAGCCGCTCGCGCTGACCTGCGCGATGGAGGTCTACGACACCGACGGCAAGACGTGGCTGGACTACACGCCGGCGGCGTGCACGAGCTCGCACAACATCGAGTACGTCGGGACGTACACCTCGACGGACCGCCCGTTCCCGGGCAACGCCGATGAGCGCAAGACCGCGATCCGCCCGGGCTGTGAGGCGCTGGGCGCGAAGTATCTGGGGATGACCGCCTCGCAGCTCACCAACCACCAGCAGGTCGGCATCGGCTTCTGGATGGTCGACGAGGAGAACTGGAACCGGGGCAACCGCTCGGCGCGCTGCTTCGCGATGCTGTTCGACAAGAAGATGGTGTCGCGCTCCATCAAGGACGTCGGCAGCGGCACGATCTAGTGCCGCCTCGCGTGCCTGAGTGCGACTGGACAGTTACCGACGGGTAACGCAGACTGCTGCTCATGAAGCGGGTGGCCTTCATCGTCGTGGTCGTGGCCCTGCTCGGCGGCGGCGTGTACTGGATGTACGAGCGCGGACAGGGCCGGCACATCCCGAGCGTCCCGCCGGGCCGGTGCGCCGAAGGCCGGGACCTGCTACCAGGTCGACGCCAGCGGGGCCAAGGCGGCGCGGCCGTGGGCCGGCGACCCGGTCGACTGCGCCGGTGCGCACACCGTTGAGCTGTTCCACATCGGCCAGGTCGGCAAGGACCTGCTGCGCCGCCTCGACGGCGCGAAGGGCGACGATGTCAGGATCACCCAGGCGCTGCTCTACGTCGGGTGCTCCGAAACCCACGATGGTGAGTACTCGAGCGTGTACACGATCGCCCCGCCGGAGGCCCCGTTCGACGAGGCGGCCGTGAAGTCGGCGACGGCGAAGGGTTGCACGACGATCGGCCTCAAGTACCTGGGCCTGCCGGAGAACGGCTCGCGGGAGGACCTGGCGCCGGGCTCGGTCGGCCCGAAGACGGCGCCGGACTGGCTGGGCGGCGACCAGGCGTTCGCCTGCTACCTGATGAGCCCCAAGCCACTGAAGGCCACGGTGCGTGGCATCGGCTCGGCCCCGCTCCCATCGGCCTGACGGTCCGTAACCTACGCGGGGCCTGTGGCACTGGTGGCGTTACCGAGCGTGAGTGACGCATACGGGATGGCGACGAGCATCACCACCCGACATCCGTATGCGTGATGTTGACTGTAGGGATGACTCTAGGCTTGAACGGGCCGATCGTGCCGCGCCGGCTTGCTGGGCCACAGCCTGGGTGGGCCGAGCCGACCGACGTCGTCGTCATCGGATCCGGGGTGGCGGGGCTGACCGCCGCGCTCCACCTCCGTGAGGCCGGGCTGCACGTCACCGTCGTGACCAAGGTCAACATCGATGACGGGTCGACGCGATGGGCGCAGGGTGGGATCGCCGCCGTGCTCGATCCGGTCGATACGCCCGAGGCGCACGCGCAGGACACGCTCGTCGCCGGGGTCGGGCTCTGCGACCCGGCGGCCGTGGACGTGCTCGTGCGCGAGGGGCCGACGCGGGTGCGTGAGCTGATCCGCTGGGGCGCCGAGTTCGACCGTAACACCGACGGCTCGCTCATGCTGACGCGCGAGGGCGGGCACCACGCCAGCCGCATCATCCACGCGGGCGGCGACGCCACCGGGGCCGAGGTGCAGCGCGCGCTGCACGCCGCCGTGCACCGCGACCCATGGATCCGCCTCATCGAACACGCGCTCGTGCTGGACCTGCTGACCGACGCCGACGGGCGGGCCTGCGGGGTGACCCTGCACGTGCTGGGCGAGGGGGCCGAGGACGGCGTCGGCGCGGTCATGGCGCGGGCGGTCGTGCTCGCCACCGGGGGCATGGGGCAGATCTTCGCCGCCACCACCAACCCGATCGTGTCGACCGGTGACGGCGTCGCGCTCGCGCTGCGAGCCGGGGCGAGGGTCACCGACATCGAGTTCGTGCAGTTCCACCCGACCGCGCTGGCCCTGGGCAACCGCGACTCCCAGCAGCCGCTGGTGAGCGAGGCGCTGCGGGGCGAGGGCGCGTATCTGCGCGACGGCGACGGCAACCGCTTCATGGTCGGCCGGCACGAGCTCGCCGAGCTGGCGCCGCGTGACGTCGTGGCCAAGGGCATCTACCGGGTCATGCGTGCCGAGGGTGCGGACAACGTATGGCTGGACGCGCGGCACCTGGGCCGCGAGTTTCTCGAGGCGCGCTTCCCGACGATCGTGGCGTCCTGCCGTGCCGCGGGCGTCGACCCGGCCGCCGACCTGATCCCGGTGTCGCCGGCCGCGCACTACGCGTCGGGCGGCGTGCGGACCGACCTGCGCGGGCGGACGTCGATCCCGGGGCTGTACGCCTGCGGAGAGGTCGCCTGCACCGGCGTCCACGGCGCGAACCGGCTGGCGTCCAACTCGCTGCTGGAGGGGCTGGTCTTCGCCCGGCGCATCGCCGAGGACATCGCCCGCGATCTGCCCCGGCAGACGGACCCGGCCACCCCGGAGCGCTCCGCCTGGTCCGCGGACCCGTCGATCCGGGCGCACCTGCAGGCCGCGATGTCGGCGCACGCGTCGGTGCTGCGCAGCGCCGAGTCGCTCGACCAGGCCGGGCAGGCGCTCACGAAGCTGTCGCTGGACCGGGCGACCCCAAACGTGGCCGCCTGGGAGGCCACCAACCTGCTCACTGTCGCCAGTGCCTTGGTCGCCGCCGCAACGCAGCGGCAGGAGACCCGGGGCTGCCACTGGCGGGAGGACTTTCCCGACGCCAGCGACGTCTACCGGGGCCACTTCCTCGCCGCCCTTGACGACGCCGGCGCGCTGACCGAGACCTGGGAGGATGCGTGAAGACGCAGTGAGGATCCAGACCGAGGCCGAGCTTCGCAAGGTGGGGCTCGACCCCGCAGCCGTGGATGAGATCGTTCGGCGGACCCTGGCCGAGGATCTCGGGCCCGAGGGCCTGGACGTGACCAGCGTGGCGACCATTGCGGAAGACCAGACCGACGAGGCCGACATCGTGGCCCGGGCCGACGGCGTGGTGGCCGGCCTGTGGGTGGCGGTGGCGGTGTTCGAGACGGTGTCCGGCGCTACGACCGCGGAAGTGAAGAAGCGGGACGGGGAGCGGGTGGCCCGTGGTGATGTGCTGGCCACGGTGAGTGGGCCCACCCGGGCGCTGCTCACCGCCGAGCGCTCCGCCCTCAACCTGCTGTGCCGCCTGTCCGGCGTCGCCACCCACACCCGCCGCTGGGCGGACCTGCTGGATGGCACCAAGGCGCTGGTCCTCGACACCCGCAAGACCACGCCGGGCCTGCGGGTCCTGGAGAAGTACGCGGTGCGGGCGGGTGGCGGCACCAACAAGCGCATGGGGCTCTACGACGTCGCCATGATCAAGGACAACCACAAGCTGGCGGCGGGCGGGATCACGGCCGCGTACGAGCGCGTTCGTGAGGTGTTCCCGGACGTGCCGGTGCAGGTGGAGGTCACCACGGTCGGCGAGGCCGTCGAGGCGGTGACGGCCGGCGCGACGTTCCTGCTGCTGGACAACATGCGGCCGGAGCTGCTGCGCGAGGTGGTCAGCGCGGTCGGCGGGCGGGCGGAGCTGGAGGCGACGGGCAACCTGTCCCTGGCCACGGCCGCGGAGTACGCGGCGACCGGCGTCGACTACCTGTCGGTCGGCGGTCTCACCCACTCCTCGCCGATCCTGGACATCGCGATGGACCTGCGGTTGCACTGAGTGACGGTGCTTTGACGGGCCGGAAGGGCCGTCGTCACGAACCGGTCGATGCGGTTGTACCGCCGATCCTGCGGCACGATGCGCCGGCACAGCCGCTGGGGTGGATGACCGCATCGACCGTCGTGACGAACGTGGCCTCCGGCAGCAGGACGAGCGGCGTTCGGGTGTTCAGGATCATTGACACATGATCATCGGCACGTGATCGCGATTGAACGGTCGTTGGTTAGGCTTCCAGGGTGCTGCTGTGCATCGACATCGGAAACACCAACACGGTGCTCGCCACCTTCGAGGGTGAGAAGATCGTCCACTCGTGGCGGATCAAGACCGACGCCCGCGCGACCGCGGACGAGCTCGGCCTGCTCTACCGGGGGTTGCTGGCCACCGACGCCGTGTCCCTGACCGGCATCGCGGCGTGCTCCACGGTCCCCGCCGCGCTGCGCTCGTTGCGCTCGATGCTGCAGCGGTACTACGGGAACGTGCCAACCGTGATCGTGGAACCCGGCGTGCGCACCGGGGTCCAGCTCGCCATCGACAACCCGAAAGAGGTCGGCACCGACCGGGTGGCGAACACCCTGGCGGCGTACACCCTCTACGGTGGCCCCTCGATCGTCGTGGACTTCGGCACCTCGACCAACTTCGACGTGGTTTCCGCGCGGGGCGAGTTCCTGGGCGGGGTCCTCGCCCCGGGCATCGAGATCTCCGTGGACGCGCTGGCCGGACGCGCCGCGCAGCTGCGCAAGGTCGAGCTGGTCAAGCCGCCGCGGGTGATCGGCAAGAACACGGTCGAGTGCCTGCAGTCCGGCGTGGTGTACGGCTTCGCGGGCCAGGTCGACGGGGTGGTGCGCGGGGTGACCGCGGAGCTCGGCGGCAACGTCAAGGCGGTCGTCGCCACCGGCGGGCTGGCGTCGATCGTGATCGGGGAGTGCCAGAGTGTGACGCATCACGAGCCGATGCTCACGCTGATCGGTCTGCGCCTGATATTCGAGCGCAACACCTAGACCTTCGCGGCGCGGTACGTATATGTGACATAGGGCAGGTCGAAGCGCTCCTGTTCGCCGAATGTGCGCGAGGCCAGCTCGCGGACCCGCCGCTCAAGCGCGGCGCGGGTGCCGGCGTCGGAGACGAGGTAAAAGGAGCGGGACCGGATCAGCTCGACGAGGGAATCGGCCGTGTGCGTCGTGCTCCAGTGGAAAAGGCGCAGGTCCGCGGCGGCGAATAGGGGTCCGAACTGGTCCGGGGTCAGATGGCGCTCGTCGATGACCGAGCGGGCCCGGTGGCCGTCGAACACCTCGGACAGCTCGGCCACCCACGGCACCGACTCGTCGCGCACGTTCCAGATCGGCACGAAGAAGCCGCCGGGGCGCAGCACGCGGGCGATCTCGGTGTGGGCGGGTTCGCCGGCGAACCAGTGATATGCCTGCCCGGCGGTGATGGCGTTCTGCGTCACATCGCCGACCGGAATTGTGGTGGCGTTGCCGGCCCGGGCATCGCCGCCGATCTGCCGGCGCATTTCGTCGTCCGGCTCGACCGCGATGACGCGGTGGCCCAGTTCGGCCAGCTGGGGGTCAGAATGCCGGTGCCGGCGCCCAGGTCGACAATGGCGCGCGGCTCGTCGCCGAGCGCCCAGCGCAGCGCCGCCTCCGGATAGCGCGGGCGGATTCGGTCGTACAGGGCGGCGGCCGCGCCGAACGAGGACGCGTGTTTTGCGAAGTCCACGGCCCAACCGTACGTGCGAGCCGAATTTTGCTCGTCCCGTGTTGCGGTTGCTAGATGACACTGCACTTCGTCACACATAGCAATGTGGCAGACACGGATCTGTACGAGCGCATTGCTTGCGGGCTATTTCCGACGCGCTGACCTGCCGGGTGGCATTCCGTGCATCCGTGGCGGTGGTCGGCGGCGGCATGGCACGGAATCGATCGCGATCGCCTTCGCGCGCCGGAAACGGTCCGTTTTCTTCTGGTGCGGGCGGGGTAGTTTCGGCGTACCGTTGACGGAGCGCGGCCATACTGCGTTATCTTTGCTTTCGCACATCGCGGGGGGCGGGCTTCCTCGAAAGGAATACGACAGTGGCCAAGCGGACCATCCACGTGCTGGTCGACGACCTCGACGGCGGAGAAGCCGACGAGACGGTGAAGTTCGCGCTCGACGGCGTGCAGTACGAGATCGACCTGTCCAAGAAGAACGCAACGAAGCTGCGCGATGCGTTCGGACCGTTCCTGACCGCTGGGACCAAGGTGGGGCGGGGTGGCGTCGTTGTCGGCGGGCGCGCGGCCAGCGCGCGCGGCCGGGGTGGTGCCGCCGCGGATCGCGAGCAGAACAAGGCGATTCGGGAATGGGCTCAGAACAAGGGCATCAAGGTGTCCGACCGGGGTCGCATCAAGCAGGAAATCGTGGACCGTTTTAACGCCGAAGCGGGCCGATAGCCCCCGTTGACCGTTTCGTCCGAAGCGGTCTGCTAAGTGGACGTTTAGGCTAAGCTGTACGATTTCAGAGATCTCAGACACCCACCGTAGCGAGTCGGTTACGGTGGGTGTCCGGCGTTCGGCACCCGATTTCGCTCTTGGCGTACCGGCCGCAGCGCTGGAACAGCCCAGGAGATGCCAACGTTGGGCAGAAGCACCGGGTACACGCGGTTCCCGGAGGGTAGGCAACCAGAGGTCGTGGGTTCCGGCGCCCGAATGCGGGGTGCGGCGACGTCGCACACCCCGCAATGTGTCGGCCCGCGGCGATAGAGTGATGGCACGGTCACGTTGGCGTCCGACAGAGCTTCGGCGTGGCGACCCCGGTCGACGGGGGTCCCGCGTAGAAGCGGCGGCGACGGACACGGCACGTGAGGAGCAGGGATGTTCGAGCGGTTCACCGACCGAGCACGAAGGGTTGTCGTCCTGGCGCAGGAAGAAGCCCGGATGCTCAACCACAACTACATCGGCACCGAGCACATCCTGCTCGGCCTCATCCACGAGGGTGAGGGCGTGGCGGCCAAGGCGCTCGAGAGCCTCGGCATTTCGCTGGAGGGTGTCCGCCAGCAGGTCGAGGAGATCATCGGCCAGGGCCAGCAGGCGCCGAGCGGACACATTCCGTTCACGCCACGCGCCAAGAAGGTGCTGGAGCTGTCGTTGCGGGAGGCGCTGCAGCTCGGGCACAACTACATCGGCACCGAACACATCCTGCTCGGCCTGATCCGGGAGGGTGAGGGCGTCGCCGCCCAGGTGCTGGTCAAGCTGGGCGCTGACCTCAACCGGGTCCGCCAGCAGGTCATCCAGCTGCTCTCCGGCTACCAGGGCAAGGAGCCGGCCGCCGCCGGCACCGGTGCTCCCGGCGAGGCTGCCCCGTCGACGAGCCTGGTGCTCGACCAGTTCGGTCGAAACCTCACCCAGGCGGCGCGCGAGGGCAAGCTCGACCCGGTCATCGGCCGGGAGAAGGAGATCGAGCGGGTCATGCAGGTGCTGTCCCGCCGCACCAAGAACAACCCGGTCCTCATCGGCGAGCCCGGCGTGGGTAAGACCGCCGTGGTCGAGGGGCTGTCCCAGCGGATCGTCAAGGGCGAGGTGCCTGAGACGCTCAAGGACAAGCAGCTCTACACGCTGGACCTGGGCGCCCTGGTCGCCGGCTCCCGCTACCGCGGCGACTTCGAGGAGCGGCTGAAGAAGGTCCTCAAGGAGATCCGCACCCGCGGCGACATCATCCTGTTCATCGACGAGATCCACACGCTCGTCGGTGCGGGTGCCGCAGAGGGCGCGATCGACGCGGCGAGCATCCTCAAGCCGATGCTGGCCCGTGGCGAGCTGCAGACCATCGGCGCGACCACGCTGGACGAATACCGCAAGCACCTCGAGAAGGACGCGGCGCTGGAGCGGCGCTTCCAGCCGATCCAGGTGGGTGAGCCGTCGCTGGCGCACACCATCGAGATCCTCAAGGGCCTGCGGGACCGCTACGAGGCACACCACCGGGTGACGATCACCGACGCCGCCCTGGTGGCCGCGGCGACCCTTGCCGACCGCTACATCTCCGACCGCTACCTGCCGGACAAGGCGATCGACCTGATCGACGAGGCCGGCGCGCGGATGCGCATCCGCCGCATGACCGCTCCGCCAGACCTGCGTGACTTCGACGAGCGCATCGCTCAGGTGCGCCGCGACAAGGAGTCCGCCATCGACGCGCAGGACTTCGAGCGCGCCGCACAGCTGCGCGACAAGGAGAAGCAGCTGCTCGGCCAGAAGGCGCAGCGCGAGAAGGAGTGGAAGGCCGGCGACCTCGACGTCGTCTCCGAGGTCGACGACGAGCAGATCGCCGAGGTGCTGGCCAACTGGACCGGCATCCCGGTGTACAAGCTGACCGAGGAGGAGACGGCCCGCCTCCTGCGCATGGAGGACGAGCTGCACAAGCGCCTCGTCGGCCAGGAGGACGCGGTCAGGGCGGTCTCGAAGGCGATCCGGCGCACCCGGGCCGGCCTGAAGGACCCGAAGCGCCCGTCCGGCTCGTTCATCTTCGCCGGCCCGTCCGGCGTCGGGAAGACGGAGCTGTCCAAGGCACTCGCCGAGTTCCTCTTCGGGTCCGAGGACGCGCTCATCCAGCTCGACATGTCCGAGTTCCACGACCGGTACACGGTGTCCCGCCTCGTTGGCGCGCCTCCCGGTTACGTCGGCTACGACGAGGGCGGCCAGCTGACCGAGAAGGTCCGCCGCCGGCCGTTCTCGGTGGTCCTCTTCGACGAGATCGAGAAGGCCCACCCGGACGTGTTCAACACCCTGCTGCAGATCCTCGAGGACGGTCGGCTCACCGACGGTCAGGGTCGCATCGTGGACTTCAAGAACACGGTGATCATCCTGACCACCAACCTGGGCACCCGCGACGTGGCCAAGGCCGTGTCCCTGGGCTTCCAGGCGTCGGAGGACACCGAGTCCAACTACGAGCGGATGAAGCAGAAGGTCAACGACGAGCTGAAGCAGCACTTCCGCCCGGAGTTCCTCAACCGTATCGACGACACGATCGTCTTCCACCAGCTCAACCAGGACCAGATCCTCGGCATCGTCGACCTGATGATCGCCCGGATCGAGACCCAGCTCCGCAACAAGGACATGGGTCTGGAGCTGACGGACAACGCCAAGAAGTTCCTGGCCAACAAGGGCTACGACCCGGTGCTGGGCGCGCGGCCGCTGCGCCGCACGATCCAGCGCGAGATCGAGGACTCCCTGTCCGAGCGCATCCTGTTCAACGAGCTGCGTCCGGGCCAGATCGTGGTCATCGACTGCGAGGGCGACCCGGCCCAGTTCGAGAAGGCCAAGCTGGTCTTCAACGGCGCCGAACGCCCGGGCGCGGTGCCCGACGCGGTCCCGGCCGAGCTGGCCGGCGGCGGCTCCGCCGACGAGCCGGCCGCGTAGCGACTGACGAGCCGTGCGGCGGGTCATTCCCCGCCGCACGGCTCACGACAGGCCCTCGTCCCACATCGGGACGGGGGCCTTTTCGTGTCGTGTTCCGTGTCGTCTTCGTGGTCGCCGCATTGCCCGTGCGGTGTGACGAGGGAGGGGGCGAGGGTACGCGGGGTGCGTTTGCCGAGTGAGTGGCGGGTATGTTGCGCGGGTGAGTAAGGATCGCCCCTCGTTCGGGTCCGGACGATTCGGGCGGCGGTCCGGTGCGCGGCCGATCCCGCGGCCCGCGCTGATGGGCCGGCTCGACGCCGCGGACGGCATGATCGTCCTCGTCGGCGGGGTGGGTGCCGGGAAGAGCACTCTGCTGGACGCCTGGGTGGCCGCCCGGGGCGGGGCGATGGTCGACCTCGCCGGCGGCGATCAGGGCGAATGGGAGTTCGGCGAGGAGAGCCCGGCCGAATGGGAAACCGGCGGGGTGCTCGCCATCGACGGGGTCACCGCGGCGGACGGACCGGGGCTGGAGTGGCTGGCCGGGCGGCGCGGGGTCGTCGTTGCCGCCGAGGAGGATCCGGGGATCGATGGGGTTGAGCGGATCTCGGCGCGGGAGCTGGCGTTTGCCGAGGACGAGACGTACCAGGTGCTGGCAGGGGCGTTCGGGGATGCCGAGGCGGCCGATGCGCTCGCACCCGATCTCCATCTGCTGACCAATGGGTGGCCGGGGCTCGTCGCGCTGGCGGGGGCGTGGTTGGCGCAGCATCCGGACGGGGAGCGGCAGCAGTGGCTGCGGACGCTGGCCCGGGTCGAGCGGGGACTCGCCGAGTACCTCGTGCCGGCCGTGCTCGCCGGGCTCGGCGGCGGCGACCGGGAGGTCGTGCGGCGGCTCACGCGGCTGCCCGCCCTGGACGCGCGGCTCGCCGATCAGCTCGACATCACCGAGGACCTCAGGGCGGTGCCGCCGTTCGTGCAGGAGCTGGCGCGCAGGCCGGGGTGGTTCGCGGTGCCGGACGGGTGGCGGGCCGCGATCGCGAGCGAGATGCCGTTGCCGGTGGCCGAGGTCGCGGCGCTGCGCTCGGCCTACACAGCCGCCATGTAGCACCCGACTACGCGGCCGGCATGTAGTCGGTCAGCAGCGCCGGGGTCAGGCCGGCGGCGGAGATCGCCTGGAGCGCGGCGATGAAGTCGTCGACGAAGCGGGTGCGGAAGTGCATCAGGATGATGTCGCCCTTCTGGATGGTGTGACCCTCCTGGTAGCGCACGGTGCCTTTGTCGACGGTCTCCTTCCAGAAGAAGCCCGCCCGCAGGCCGCAGTCGTGCGCGACCTTCAGCGTGGTCGCGTCCTTGTCGCCGAAGGGCGGGCGGAACAGGGTCGGGCGCTTGCCGTACAGGGTGGCGAGCTGGTCGGCCGAGCCGCAGATCTCGCGCTTCTGGAAGGCATACGACTTGCCCTTGAGCTCGGGGTGCGTGACGGTGTGGGCCTGGATGTCGGCGCCGGCGTCGCGCAGCTGCTGGAAATAGCCCGGGTTGTCCTTGATGGCGTTGATGGTGAGGAACAGCGTCACCTTCACGCCGGATTCCCGCAGCAGCTCGAGGGCCTCGGGGCGCTTGACCCAGCCGTCGTCAATGGTGAGGAACGCCACCGGCTGGTCGGTCGGGATGCGGGCGTAGTACGCGGCGCTGGCCTCCTCGGGGAGGTCGATGCGCTGCGGCACCGGCGGCTGGCCGAACTTGGGCAGGCGGTCCGCGTAGGCGTTGCCGGTCGGCGGTGTGGAGGTGCCGGGCTCGGACGGTGTGGGCTTGCCCGCCGGGGAGCCGCTGCGGGACGGCTGCGGCGACCGGGATCCGCCGGGATCGCCGGAGCCACCTGGGTCGCGGGGGTCGTCGCCGCCGGTCGACGGGGTGGCCGTGCCGTGGGCCGAGACCGCTGGGGCGGCGCCGTTGGACTGGCTGCGGCTGGAGACCTTGTCGTCGCAGGCGGCGACCGCGACGGCCAGCGCGACGCACGCGCCGATCATCGCCACGATCCGGCGATTTCTGGCGGAAACAAGCACGAAAGTGAGCGTAGCGAGAACGTGCCGGGATTTGAGTACCCGATCAGGGTATGCGTCCTGATGAATAAGGCCACCCGTCCGGGCGGCAACCTAACCGGGCAGGGTGAACGTCTCCTCACGCTGCCTGACCAGGCCGTCGGCGAGCAGGCCGTCGAGCGCCCGGCGCCGCTGCTGCGCGTCCGGCCAGACGGCGTCGAGGCGCGGCGCCGGGACCGGGTCGTCGCTGGCCCGCAGCACGGCCATGAGCAGGCCGCGAACGTATCGGTCCGTCCCGTGGTACCGCTGCGAGCGCCGAGCGGGGCCGTCCGGCGGCGGCGACCCGGCCAGGCGCCACGCGCAGACCGCGGTCACGGGGCACTCGTCGCACCGGGGCGCCCGGGCCGTGCAGACGACGGCGCCGAGCTCCATGAAGGCTACCGAGGCGCGGGCCGCCGCCTCATCGTCCTCCGGCAACAGCGCCTCGACGGCGCGCAGGTCGGCCGGGGTCGTGGCGGCGCCGCCGTCGGCCGTTCCGGCGACGGCGCGCGCGACGACCCGGCGCACGTTGGTGTCCACGACGGGGTGGCGGCGGCGAAACGCGAACGCAGCGACGGCACGGGCCGTGTATGTGCCGATGCCGGGCAGCGCCAGCAGCGCCTCCACGTCCTGGGGGACCTCGCCGTCGTGCCGTTCGACGATTGCGGTGGCGCACGCGTGCAGGCGCAGGGCGCGGCGCGGGTAGCCGAGCCGGTCCCATGCGCGGATCGCCTCGCCGGGCGGGTCGGCGGCCAGGTGCGCCGGCGTCGGCCAGCGCTCCATCCACCGCTGCCACGCCGGCTCGACCCGCGACACCTGGGTCTGCTGGAGCATGACTTCGGAGACGAGCACGCCCCACGGGGAGGTGCCTTGCTGGCGCCAGGCCAGGTCGCGGGCATGTTCGTCGTACCACCGCGTGACCGTGGACGCGATGGTGGTCTGTGTGTTCCGGTTGGAGGCGATACGCAAGGATAGGACGGTGAACGAGTACGCTGTCACGGTCATCGGCCACGACCGGCCCGGCATCATCGCCGACGTTGCCGAGATCCTCGCCCGGCTGGGCCTCAACGTCACCGACTCGACCATGACCAGGCTGCGCGGCCACTTCGCGATGACGCTGGTGTGCTCCGGCCCGCCGGTCGCCGAGGAGATCGAGGTGGCGCTGGAGCCGCTGACCGCGGACCGCACGCTGCTCGTGACGGTGCGTGGGGTCATGGAGGAGCCGGTGCACGAGCCGACCGGTAGCCACCACATCATCACGCTGCACGGCGCGGACCAGCTCGGCATCGTGGCCACGCTCGCTCGCACCGTCGCCGAGGCCGGCGGCAACATCACCGACCTGACCACGCGGCTGTCTGGGGCGCTGTATGTGGTTGTCGCCGAGGTCGACGCCGCCGACCCGGCCGCGTTGGAGGTCGCCCTGAGCGCGGCCGCGCAGCACCTCGGTGTCGAGGTGACGCTGCGCCCGGCCGACGCGGATCTGCTGTGACGGGGGTCGTCCTGCCGGTGTTACGGGCGCCCGCCGCGGTCCTGGGCAACCCGGGCGAGCCGGTCGACCCGACCGCACCGGAGATCCTTCAGCTCGCCGAGGACCTGCTGGCGACCATGCGGGTGTCGCCGGGTTGCGTCGGGCTGGCCGCGCCGCAGGTCGGCGTGAGCGCGCAGGTCTTCGCCGTGGACGTCACCGGCCACCCGAAGGCGCGCACGGTGCGCGGCGCGTTCGTGCTGTGCAACGCGCGGATCGTGGAGGCCTCGCAGTGGCAGAAGGGGCGGGAGGGCTGTATGTCGGTGCCCGACCTCACCGGCGACGTGAAGCGGGCCAACCGGCTCGTGGTGGCGGGATACGAGCCGGGCGGTACCGAGGAGATCGAGATCGTCACCGACGCGTTCGAGGCCAGGGCCCTGCAGCACGAGATCGACCATTGCGCGGGGTTGTTGTTCCTCGATCGTGTCGCCGGGGCGCACGCCGTCTACGCCCGCAAGGTCTACCTTTGAGCGCTCCTCACGGCGTGCCGCCACGATCACGAGCCGTTCACCCGATACGGTGACGGCATCATGAAGCTGACCGTTGGCCCGCTGCCTGCCGGCGTCTACTGGCGGCGCCGAGCGATCATCGGCGGGGTGATCGTCGTCGCCTCGCTCGTCCTGTGGGTCTCCTGCGGCGGCGGCGGCGATCCCAACGACAAGAAGACCTCGGCGCCGGCGTCGGGCGAACCGGCGACGTCCTCCACGGCGGAGCCGACGATCACCATCCAGGTCCCGACGACCGGCGAGCCGCCGGCGTCCTCGGCGGCGCCCCCGGCGTCCTCAGCGTCGGCGGTCGCGGCCTCCTCGTCCGCGCCGCAGCCCGCCGTGCCCGCGTGCACTGACGCCGACCTGTCGCTCGTCGCCTCGCCCGAGCAGGCGGTGCAGTTCCGCGGCGCCTACCTGAGGTTCACGCTCAAGATCAAGAACATCACGTCGCACGACTGCGCCAGGGACATCGGCGCCGATGCCCAGGAGTTGTACCTGCAGGCCGGCACCGTCAAGGTGTGGTCCTCCGACGCCTGCGACGCCCCGCACGGCAGCCAGATGGCGGTGCTGAAGCCGAACATCGAGATGTCGTACACCAGTAACTGGAACGGCAAGGCCACGAACAACGGCTGCGCCAACCGGGAGGCGCCGCCGGCCGGCAAGTACGAGCTCGTGGGCCGCCTCGACACCAAGCTCAGCCAGCCGGTCCAGGTGCAGCTGACCTGAGGGCTTCCCCGGGTTGCCGGGGGCCAGGGTCCGGTCGGGCGCGAACGCGGCCGGTGCGGCGAGCTGGCCGTCGGCACGCGAGCCGAGCGTCCGGATTTCGCCGCCACTCGATCCGCTCCGGCCCGGCCACCGGCGGAAACCCTCGAAATCAACCACCGCCCATCGTGGACGGCGTCCGGCCCCTCTGCGGGCCGGGCCGATACCGCGCCAGCGCCGGATGTCCGATCGTCCGTAGACTGTGCAGGTGCCGATTGACCGCGAGCCCGGCAGGGGCGGCGCCAACACCGGCCTCATCGGGGGCTGGGCCGCTGCCCTGCCCGGCGCCGACCCCATGCGCGCCACCCTTGCCCTGATGGCCCCGGGCACCGTGCTGCGCGAGGGCTTGGAGCGCATCCTGCGTGGCCGGACCGGCGCCCTGATCGTGCTCGGCCACGACCGCGTCGTCGAGCAGATCTGCACCGGCGGCTTCCCCCTCGACGTCGAGTTCTCCGCGACGCGCCTGCGCGAGCTGTGCAAGATGGACGGCGCGGTCGTCCTGTCGAGCGACGGCACCAGAATCGTCCGCGCGGCGGTTCACCTCATGCCCGACTCGACCATCCCGTCCGAGGAATCCGGCACCCGCCACCGCACCGCCGAGCGCGTCGCGAAGCAGACCGGCTATCCGGTGATCTCGGTCAGCCAGTCGATGCGGATCATCGGCCTCTACGTCAACGGCCAGCGCCACGTCCTGGACGACTCGGCCGCGATCCTGTCCAAGGCCAATCAGGCCCTGGCCACGCTGGAGCGCTACAAGCTGCGCCTGGACGAGGTCAGCGGCACCCTGTCGGCGCTGGAGATCGAGGACCTGGTGACGGTCCGCGACGCCGTGGCCGTGGTCCAGCGCCTGGAGATGGTCCGCCGCATCGCTGACGAGATCGCCGGCTACGTGGTAGAACTCGGCACGGACGGCCGCCTGCTGGCCCTCCAGCTCGAGGAGCTGATGGCCGGCGTCGAGGCCGACCGCACCCTGGTCATCCGCGACTACCTGCCCACGGGCCGCCGCACCCGCTCGTCGGACGACGCCCTGGAAGAGCTCGACGCCCTCTCGGCCACAGAACTGATCGACCTGGTGGCCGTGGCGAAGTCGTTGGGCTACCCCGGCGCGAGCGACGCCCTGGACGCCGGCGTCTCCCCGCGGGGCTTCCGCCTGCTGGCCAAGGTCCCGAGGCTCCCGACCTTGGTGGTCGACCGCCTGGTGGAGCATTTCGGCAGCCTGCAGCGCCTGCTGGGCGCCACGGTGGAGGACCTGCTGGCCGTGGAGGGCGTGGGCGACGTGAGGGCACGGGGCGTGCGGGAGGGCCTGTCGAGGCTGGCGGAGGCCTCAATCCTGGAGCGCTACGTCTAAGGGGTTCACCCCGCGCCGGTCCCGGGTTTCAGACCTCCTCGGCAGTCGCCTTCACCGCATAGTGCAACGCGGTCCGGACGTCGTTGACCTCCAGCACTCGCATCCCCGGGGGAGTGACGCCGGTGGCCGCCGGTCCGCAGCCCGGTGGCACCAGCGCGAATCGGAACCCCAGCCGGGCCGCCTCCGCCAGTCGCCGCGGCACGGCGCCCACCCGCCGCACCTCCCCGGTCAGACCTACCTCCCCGAGCGCCACGAGATCCGGCGGCATCGGCAGTTCGTGCGCGGCCGAGGCCGCCGCCAGGGCCAGTGCGAGGTCCGCGGCCGGCTCCGTGACCCGCAGCCCGCCGACGGTCGCCGCGTAGACCTCCCGGTCGTGCAGCTGGATCCCGGCCCGCCGTTGCAGCACCGCGAGCACCATCGCGAGCCGCGCCGAGTCGAGGCCGCTCACCGTGCGCCGCGGCGAGCCCGGCATCTGGGCGCCGATGAGGGTCTGCACCTCGGTGACGAGCGCCCGGCGGCCCTCCATGGCCACGCAGACGCATGTGCCGGAGACGGCGTCGGCGTAGCGGGTGAGGAACAGGCCGCTCGGATCGGGCAGGCTGGTGATGCCGCCCTCGTGCATCTCGAAGCAGCCGACCTCATCGGCGGCGCCGAAGCGGTTCTTCAGGCCGCGCACCATCCGCAGCGAGGAGTGCTTGTCGCCCTCGAAGTTGAGGACCACATCGACGAGGTGCTCCAGCACGCGCGGGCCGGCGACGTTGCCGTCTTTGGTGACGTGGCCCACGAGGACGGTGGCCAGGCCGCGCTCCTTGGCGATGGCGACGAGGGCGGCGGTGACCGCGCGGACCTGCGTGACACCCCCGGCCACGCCGTCGACGCCGGGCGCGGAGACGGTCTGCACCGAGTCGAGGATCAGCAGGCCGGGCTTGACCGCGTCGAGGTGGCCCAGGACCGCGGAGAGGTCGGTCTCGGAGGCGAGATAGAGCCGCTCGTGCAGGGCGCCGATGCGCTCGGCGCGCAGCCGGACCTGGCTCGTCGACTCCTCGCCGCTGATCATCAGGGATGGGCTTTCGCCCTGCATCGCCCACTGCTGGGCCACGTCGAGCAGCAGGGTCGACTTGCCGACGCCGGGCTCCCCGGCGAGCAGGACCACGCCGCCGGGGACGATGCCGCCGCCGAGGACCCGGTCGAACTCGCCGACGCCGGTCGGGCGGGCCTTGGCGGGCGCGGCGCTGATCTCGGCGATCGGGCGGGCCGGCTCGAGTGGGGCGCGGGACGGCACGGCGCGCAGGGCCGCCGGGCCGGTGACGGCGGTGCCGGCGAGCTCGAGGATCGCGCCCCACTCACCGCACTCGGGACACCGGCCCATCCACTTCGCCGGCCGGTGCCCGCAGACGTCGCACTGATAGATCGCGCCCTTGGTCTTCGTCACACCCCGAAACTAGCGGATGGGTCTGACAAAAAAGCGCTGACAGAAGGCGCCGATAGAAACGCGCTCACTCGTGGTGCACGACGGAGCTGGGCTTCGGCAGCGGGGTGAGTGGCGTGGTCATCGGCAGGTTGGGCACGGTGATCGTGGTGGTCTTGCCGTCGGCGTAGGTGAAGGTGAACACCACGTTCTTCAGCGAGTCGCCGGACCGCAGCGGCTGGCCGGTGAGCTTGTCGACGGCGAGATACGTGCCGCTTTCCCGGGTGAGCACCGCGATGCCGTTGACCGGGATCGTGACGGCGATGTTCGACGAGCCGGCCGAGGTCGGCGCCAGGGCCTCGGGGGCCTCGGCCTCGGACGACGACGAAGCGTGGCCGGACGGCTTCTTCGAGCCGGAGGCGGACGGGGCCGCGGCGGCTGCTGCGGCCGCCGGCTTGGCGCCGCCGACGAGGACGACCGAGCCGCTGTCGCTGGTCACGCCGGTCAGCTTGACGGTCTGCGTGCTGTTGTTGAACAGCCGGACGTTGATCGGGACGGTGGAGCCGGTCTTGTACTCGGCGGCGTAGGCCACGACGCCGTCGCGCAGCGCGATGTTCCCGTCGGTGCTGTTCACGTTGATGCCCGGCACGGCGGGGACCTGGGTGTCGGTCTGCGTGATCTGGCCCGCACCGCAGGCGGAGAGCAGGCCGACGCCGAGGGCGGCCGTTGCCAAGAGCCCGGCGCGCAGCAGGGTGCGGCGGGCCAGCGCAGAGGCCGGATTCGAACGCGTCACCTTGGTTCCTCCAAATCAAGGGGTGGCCGCATTACAGACTAGATGCCGTTGGTCGGCCGATCACGACCACCCTTGAGCTGGGTGACCTAAGCCAGGTTGAGTCCACTGATCAGCAGAAAGACCACATCGATCAACGCCACCGCGATGACGGACAGGAAGGGTGCGCGGGAGGACGGATCGCGGCTCATGCGGTACCAACCCCAGGAAAGGGCGATGAGCGCGGCCGCGAGGGCCGGCCAGAACAGCACCGGCGGCGGACCCGGCGGCCCGAACGCGAGCGCCGCGGTGGCGGCGAGCAGTAGCACCGCAGCGGCCGCGAGCGACCCCCGCCGGCCCAGCAGGTGTGGCAGGCCGCGAACCCCGGTCCGTGCGTCGTCGTCCAGGTCGGGCAGCGTGTTGACGAAGTGGGCGCCCGCGCCGAGCAGGCCGCCGGCGGCCAGCAGCCACAGCGGCGGCGTCCGGCCCGCCCCGAGCACCACGAACGCGGGCAAGCAGGTGAACGACACGGCGTAGGGCAGCACGGAGACGGGTGTCGATTTGAGCGGCCAGTCGTAGAGCAGAGCGCAGACGAGCGCGAGCGCGGCGACCAGGCCGGCGCGCGGTCCGGACAGGAAGCCCAGCGGCACGCATGCCGCCGCGGCGAGCGCGCCCAGGGTGAACACCAGCCGGCGCGACACCTTCCCGGCCGCGACCGGCTTGTCCGTCCGGCCGTTGACGGCGTCGCGGGGCGCGTCGAGGGCGTCGTTGACCCAACCGATGGACAGCTGGCTGGCCAGGACCGTCGCGGCCGCGGCGACCACGCCGGTCGCCGGTCGTCCGAGGCCGATCGACAGCAGCGCGGCCACCGCCGTGACACCGGCCGCGGGCTCCGGGTGACTCGCCCGAATCAGCGAGATCGCAACCGACATTCGCCAAGTGTGGCCCGCCGGAGGGGTTCCATGTCAGGCTCGTCTCATGCCTTCGCGGCGGCGCGCTCGTAACGATCCCGGTCAGTACGACGATCTGGCCGGCGAGTGGTGGCGTCCCGGCAGCCCGCTGTCGATGCTGTATTGGCTGGCGGGCGCCCGTGCGCGGCTGATCCCGCCGGCTGAGCGGGCCGGGGCGGTGCTGGTCGACCTGGGCTGCGGCGGTGGGCTGCTCGCACCGCACGTGGCCGGCAAGGGGTATACCCACGTCGGCGTCGACCTGATCGTGTCCGGCCTGGAGCAGTCGGCCGCGCACGGCGTCGCGCCGGTGCTCGCCGACGTGCGGCATCTGCCGTTCGCCGACGGCAGCGCCGATGTGGTGAGCGCGGGTGAGCTGCTCGAGCACGTGCCTGACCTGCCGCGGGTGGTCGCCGAGGCGTGCCGGATCCTGCGCCCGGGTGGCTGGCTGGTGCTTGACACCCTCGCCGACACGGCGCTGTGCCGGCTCGTCGCGGTCCATCTCGCCGAGGCGGTGATGCCCGCGGTGCGCGGCATCCACGACCCCGCGCTGTTCGTCGATCCGCGGCGTCTGCAGGCCGAGTGCGCGCGTCACGGGGTGCCGCTGGATGTGCGGGGCATCCGCCCGACCCTGCCCGCCCTGGCCCGCTGGCTGGTGACCCGCCGCGATGCCGTGCCGATCGTGCCGACGTTCTCGACCGCGATCCTCTACCAGGGGCGCGGCAGGAAGGGGAGCCAGTGACGGGTGCCGCCATCGCGGGGATGCATGTGACGTTTCCCGGGCTGATGCGCCAGGACGAGGTGTGGGACGGTTTCTTCCAGCGGCACTACGACGGGCCCCGCCGGGGGCTGGCGAAGCGGATCTTCGCCAATTCGGGCGTGGTCACCCGGCACGGGGCGGTCAACCCCATGGTGGAGGACGCCTCGTCGTGGTCGACCGCCAGGAGGATGAGCCGGTATCTCACCGAGGCCCTCCCTCTGGGCAAGGACGCCGTCGCCGGTGCCCTGGACGCCGCGGGTCTGCGGCCGGCCGAGATCGGGCTCTTCGTGGTGTGCTCGTGCACCGGATACGCCACGCCCGGCCTCGATGTCCTGCTGGCCCGCGACCTCGGTATGGCGGCCGACACGCAGCGGCTGTTCATCGGGCACATGGGCTGCTACGCCGCGCTGCCGGGGCTCGGCGCGGCATCGGACTACGTGGTCTCGCGGGGCCGGCCGGCCGTGCTGCTCTGCCTGGAGCTGACCAGCCTGCACGTCCAGCCGCCGACCGACGATCCGCAGCAGATCGTGGCGCACGCCCTGTTCTCCGACGCCGCGGCGGCGGTCGTGCTGGTCCCGGACGGGACCGGCGCCGGCGTCGCCGACATCGCGGCCGTCACGGACACGGCGACCGCAGACCACATGACCTGGGACGTCACCGACCTCGGGTTTCGCATGGGGCTGTCGCCGAAGGTGCCCGACGTGTTGTCGATCTATGTCGCCGACCTGGTCGGGCGGCTGCTCGCGCCGCGCGGGCTCACCCCGGCCGACGTGGACGGGTGGGCCGTGCATCCGGGTGGGCCGCGGATCCTCGACGTCGTGCGCGATCAGCTCGCACTGCCGGAGTCGGCGCTGGCCGAGTCGCGCGGCACGCTGGCGGAGCACGGCAACTGTTCATCGCCGACGGTACTGCTGATCATCGATGCGCTGCGGCGGCGGGCCGCGGGCGCACCGCGCACGACGGTGGCGCTGGCGTTCGGTCCCGGCCTGACCCTCTACGGGGTGCTGCTACAGCTGTGACAGTTCGGCTCGGAATTCGTCCGGCGAGGTCACCGAGCGGGTCGCCCTGATCACCCGGCCGTCGGCGGCGACCAGCACGACGGAGCTGGTGTGGTCGTTCGTCAGGGCGGGCACCGCGGTGCGCACCGAGTTGTCGGGGTCGGCGAGGGCGCGCACGGTCGCCTTGTCGTTGAGCCCGCTCGGCAGGGTGGGGGCGTGCAGCGCCACGACGAGGACCTTCGCCGTGCTCACCGACCCGGCGACCGCATCCGTGGTGCTGCTGATGAGCTTCTCGCACGTGCAGCCCTCGACGAGCAGGATCACCGCCGGGGTGAGGTCCTTCAGCGCCACCGGCGTGCCGTCGGGGTCTTGCAGGCTGATGCCGGTCAGGGAGGCGGCCACCGCGGGTGCGGAGCGTGAGCCGACGCGGGGCGTGGTCTTGGGGGCGCGCCCGGGCCAGGCCACGGCGAACAGGCTCACCAGCGTCGCGATGACGGCGATCGACATGATCAGCAGCGGTATGACCAAGCCGGGTGAATCATCGGTGGTCCGGCATGCGGGCTCGGGCCGCAGGTGCAGCCGGCGGCGCCAGCGTCGGCGCATTGCGGCGCGACGGAATTGCCGACGGATCGAAGCGCCCTCGTGATCGAGTGCGCCGGCATCGTCGGGAATGATGATCGTTCCCCACTCAGGCGGGAGGTCGGGCAGGCCACCGCCCTCTTGTGGTCGTTCACCACCACCGTTGTCGCCGCGCAGCGTGCCCATCGCTGTTCTCCTCGCACCTGCCTCAACTTTCCCTCACGCGACGGCCGCGCGCCAGGGGGTGACTCCATCGAGATGTGTGCGTATCATCTACGCTCCGCCGCTGGTCATGTCACGGAGAGTGTCCGTGCTGGACGTTCAGTGCGCTTGGGTAGACACTTGCCATAATCAATCGGATATGTCCGACCGCCAGGTCATTTGTGGGTGCTGCGGGTTGTTGATCCGTTACACAGCAGGTTCCATGTTTCCTGTCAAGCGGGAGAAAGGGGACTCACATGTGTTCTGACCTGCGCGAATGCTGCTCTCTACGGTGGGACGACGGCGCGTGACCGTGTTACCCTAGACACAGCGAAAGGGGTTTCGAACCTATGGTTTTCAGTGTCGGCGAGACCGTTGTCTACCCCCACCACGGGGCCGCACTCATCGAGGCAATCGAGACTCGCGTCATCAGGGGCGAGGAGAAGCAATATCTCGTCCTCAGGGTCGCTCAGGGTGACCTGACGGTGCGGGTGCCCGCCGAGAACGCCGAGATCGTCGGCGTGCGGGAGGTGGTAGGCGAGGAAGGCCTGACGAAGGTCTTCGACGTCCTCCGCGCTCCGCACACCGAGGAGCCGACCAACTGGTCGCGGCGGTACAAGGCGAATCTGGAGAAGCTGGCCTCCGGCAATCCGCTCAAGGTCGCTGAGGTCGTGCGCGACCTGTGGCGTCGCGACCGTGAGCGTGGGCTGTCGGCCGGCGAGAAGCGCATGCTCGCCAAGGCTCGCGACATCCTGGTCGGCGAGGTGGCGCTTGCCGAGAAGAGCACCAAGGACGAGGCGGAGACGCTGCTCGACAAGGTGTTGACCGAGGCCTGACATTCCAGCACGACTATCCCTTCGATCGAGGACCGCGACGTGACCGCGCACGCTGCTGTGTGTGGTGACGTCGCGGTCCTCGTGCCTGCGGCCGGTATGGGGGTCCGACTCGGGCCCGGCGGCCCCAAGGCACTCCGCCTTCTGGGCGGCGAGCCGCTGCTCGTGCACGCCGTGCGCCGACTGGCGCTCGCGCCGAGCGTCGGCTGCATCGTGGTCGCGGCGCCGGCCGACGCGGTCCCCTTCGTGGAGGAAATGCTCGCGCCGGTCGCGCCGGTCACCGTCGTGGCGGGCGGGGCGACCCGGCAGGCCTCGGTGGCGGCGGCGCTGGCCGTCGTCCCCGTCGAGTTCGACATCGTGCTGGTGCATGACGCCGCGCGGGCGCTGACCCCACCGGAGCTGGTGGAGTCGGTCGCGGAGGCGGTTCGTGGGGGGCACGGCGCCGTCATACCCGTTCTTCCAGTGGTCGACACCATCAAGCGGGTGTCCGATTCGGGTGTCGTGGTGGACACGGTGGAGCGCTCGTCGCTCCGGGCGGTGCAGACGCCGCAGGGGTTCCGGCGGGATGTGCTCGTGAAGGCCCACGAGGCGGCCGTCGACGAGCACACCGACGACGCGGGGCTCGCGGAGCGGATCGGGGTTGCGGTGCAGACCGTGCCCGGCGCGGAGGCCGCGATGAAGATCACCCGGCCGTTCGACCTGGCCGTGGCATCGCTGCTGCTCTGAAGCTGTGCATGCCGCGGCCCGCTGGTCTTTAGTGCAGCGTCTCGGGTTCAGGCCGCGGCAGCGGCCGCGGCGCAGGTCTTGCGCGGGCGGCGGCGCCACAGCAGGACGCTGCCCACCGAGCCGCCGACGCCCAGTGCCACGATTATCGCGCCCGCGATCGACATGCCGAGCGCGTCGCCTCGCGCGGTGGCCGCGCCGAGCGCCGAGTACGCCAGCGTCGCCGGCAACGCCCCCAGCACCGTGCCCGTGAAGAACGTGCGCATCCGCACGCTCGTGGTGCCGAAGAGGTAGTTGGCGATGCCGAACGGCACGAGCGGGATCATCCGCGAGACGATGATCGCCAGGACGCCGCGCTTGCAGACCGCCTGCTCCATCGCGAGCAGCCGGCCGCTGAGATGGCGGGCCATGAAGTCACGGCCGAGCAGCCGCCCGATCGAGTGGGCGATCAGCGCGCCGAGGGTGACACCGAGCATGGTGTACACCGCGCCGCCCGCGAAGCCGAACAGCACCCCGCCGACGCCGGCCAGCAGGGTGCGGGGGGCGAGGGCGGTGGTCAGCACGGCCGAGCCCGCGATCGCGATGAGCGGGGCCATCGGGTGGCTGGGACCGACCGCGTGCACCAGGGAGGCGCGGTTCGGGTGCGCGATGATGATCACCACGGACAGGGTCGCCAGAAGGAGGGCCAGCAGACCGAAGCGGAGAGCGGCTCCGGTGCGCCACCACTGCTTGTGGCTCGTCGGGGTCGTCTGGTCGCTGTGCACCCGATCCAGCCTAGGCCCGGAAGGCCCGGTTGCCGAGTCCGAGATCGTTTCGGCAACCGGAAGTTCACGATTGCGCACCGATCGTCGTACCCTCCCGACGTGATGCTGATCGGTAACGGCACGGACGTGCACGCCTTCGAGTCGGGCCGGGAGTGCTGGGTCGCCGGCCTGCGATGGGAGGGCGTGGACGGACTCGCCGGGCACTCCGACGGCGACGTCGCCGCGCACGCGATCTGCGACGCGCTGTTGTCGGCCGCCGGCCTGGGTGATCTCGGGGCGAACTTCGGCACGGGCCGGCCCGAGTGGGCGGGCGCCTCGGGGGTCACCCTGCTGCGCGAGACGGCCCGGAGGGTGCGCGATGCGGGCTTCGAGATCGGCAACGTGTCCGTGCAGGTGATCGGCGTGAAGCCGAAGGTAGGCACGCGCCGCGCCGAGGCCGAGCGGACGCTGCACGACGCGATCGGCGCCGTCGTACGGCTGTCCGGCACCACCACCGACGGGCTGGGATTCACCGGCCGGGGTGAGGGCCTGGCCGCCACGGCCGTAGCGTTGGTCTATCCGATCGGAAGTGAGGGATAGATGAACGACACGCTTCGCGAACTGCTCGACCAGCGGGCCTTCCTCGTGCTCAGCACCATCAACCCCGACGGCGGCCCGCAGAGCAGCGTGATCTGGGGCACGCACGACGGCGGTGACCTCGTGTTCTCGACCATCCGCGGGCGGCGCAAGACCCGCAACATGGAGCGCGACCCGCGGGTCTCGATCTGCGTGTATGACCCGGCCAACCCCTACCGCTACGTCGAGGTGCGCGGCACGGTCACCCTCACCGAGGAGGGCGGGCCGCAGCTCATCGACGAGCTGTGCCGGTCGTACGTGGACCGGCCCTGGGTCGAGCCCGACGCCGACGCCGTCCGGGTGGTCTGCCGGGTGACCGCTGAGCGGGTCCACGAGCACTAGGCCGGCTCACCCGTCGCGGGCCCACGTCCATGCGTAGCCGGCGTCCTCGATGGCGAGCGCCGGCTCGCACAGGTCGAGCGGCCGGAACGTGTCGATCATGACGGCCAGTTCGTCGAACGCCTCGGCACCGATCGCGCGCTCGACCGCGCCGGGCTGCGGTCCGTGGGTGAAGCCGCTCGGGTGCAGTGAGATCGAGCCCTGCTCGATGCCGGAGCCTCGGCGGGCCTCGTAGTTGCCGCCGGTGTAGAACAGCACCTCGTCGGAGTCGACGTTGTGGTGGTTGTACGGCACCGGGATGGCCAGCGGGTGGTAGTCGACCTTGCGCGGCACGAACGAGCAGATCACGAAGTTGGGGCCCTCGAACGTCTGGTGCACCGGCGGCGGCTGGTGCAGGCGCCCGGTGATCGGCTCGAAGTCGTGGATCGAGAACGCCCACGGGTAGAGGCAGCCGTCCCAGCCCACGACGTCAAATGGGTGATTTGCGTAAATGTGCTCAGTCCAGCCGCGGCGGTGCTGGACCATCACGGAAATGTCGTACCCCTCCACGAGTATGGGTGCCGTGGGGCCGCGCAGGTCGCGTTCGCAGTAGGGCGCGTGCTCCAGGAACTGTCCACGCACGGAGAGATAGCGCCGCGGGGGTCCGATGTGTCCAGTAGCCTCGATCGCCAGCAGCTTCACCGGCCCGTCCGCGGGCACCAGCCGGTGGATCACCGACGTCGGGATGATCGCGTAGTCGCCCTCGGCCAGCTCCAGCACGCCGAAGGTCGACTCGAGGGTGACGGCGCCGGCCGAGACGTAGAGGCACTCGTCGCCGACCGCGTTGCGGTAGAGCGGCGACGGCTGCGACGCCTCGACGTAGGAGATGCGCACGTCGTCGTTGGCGAGCAGGTGCTGGCGGCCGAGCACCGGGTCCGCCTGCCCGCCGCCGATCTTGGCGGTCTGCAGGTGGCGGGGCTTGAGCGGCAGGTTCGGCAGCCGCGACCAGGCCGGCGGTTCAAACGGCACGGCCGAGATGATCGCGCTCGGTCGGTGGTGGTGGTAGAGCAGCGAGGAGTCGCTCGAAAAACCCTCCTGCCCCATCAGCTCTTCCATGAACAGCGAGCCGTCGGGCTGGCGAAACTGGGTATGGCGCTTCGGTGGCACCTCGCCGACGCGGCGGTAGTACGGCATCACGGTCCTCCTCATCGGAGTGTCCGGATAGCGGACGTAGTTGTCCGCCCTGTAAAGCGTCCACTAGATTCGGAAGCCGTGTCAAACGCAGTGCCACCCCTGCTGACCGCACTGGTCGACGACGCCGCGGTGTTCCCACCGGGCAGCGCCGCACTGGAAGATGCCGTGCCCGCGCACGCCCGCCACCGCGAGAGCTGGTTCGCGCCGCTCATCGGGCCGCTGCTGATCCCGCTCGCCGCCCGCGACGCCTTCCGTGCCCTCGCCCCGCCCGGCATGGGCGTCGGCCTGGTCGGCGAGCCGGCCGCCGTCGAGGCCGCGATCGCGGACCTGCCCGCCGGCACCCGGCAGATCGAGAGCCCCGTGGCCAAGCGGGGCGAGGATCCGCTGCCCGGCATCGAACGGCTCGCGGCGCTCATGAGGAAGAGCGAAGAGCCCCGGCAGTGGTATGTCGAGGTGCCGCTCGCCTGGGGCCTGATGTCCGCCCTCGACGCCGTCGCGGCGCTGCGCGCCGATGGCCTGCCCGCCGCGGTGAAGTTCCGCACCGGAGGCCTCGCCGCTGAGCTGTTCCCCACCCCGGTCGAGCTCGCCGCCGTCATCTGCGCCTGCCGCGACCGCGACCTGCCGTTCAAGCTCACCGCCGGGCTGCACCACGCGGTGCGCCACACCGACGCCGAGACGGGCCTGATCCATCACGGCTTCCTCAACATCCTGGCCGCCGTCCTGGCCGCGGCCGACGGCGCTGAGCCGTCCGATCTGGCCGCCGTCCTGGCCTCCACGGAGGCCCCGCAGGTGGCCGACCGGGTCCGCCCGGCGCTGGACCGCGACCGCCCGCTGTGGGTGGGCTTCGGCAGCTGCGGCGTCCTGGACCCGGTCACCGACCTGACGGTGCTCGGCCTGCTCGACCGCCCGCGGCCCACCGCACCCAAGGAGGCGACGGGATGAGCACGCTCGACCGCCCCTGGGCCGCCATGCCGAAGGAGGCGGCCCGGTGAGCGGGGCGGCGAGCTGGCTGGAGCTGGCCGACGACGAGCCGTTCGGGGTGCACAACCTGCCCTACTGCGCGTTCGGGCAGGACCGGTTCCGGGGGACCGGGGTGCGGATCGGCGACCGGATTCTCAACCTGGCCGCCGCCGAGGAGCGGGGGCTCGTCGACGCGGACGGGACGTTGCTCGGGCAGGGCACCCTCAACCGGTTCATGAGCGCGGGACGGCCCGTGTGGACGCGGGTGCGCGAGCGGCTCATCGAGCTGCTCAGCACCGGCCGGCATCGGGAGGCGGTCGCGCCGCTGCTGATCCCGGTCGGCGACGTGCGGCTCGAGTTGCCGTTCGAGGTGGCCGACTATGTCGACTTCTTCTCCTCGCAGGAGCACGCCACTAACCTCGGGCGGCTGTTCCGGCCCGGCGGGGAGGCGCTGCTGCCCAACTGGAAGCACCTCCCCGTCGGATACCACGGGCGGGCGGGCACCGTGGTCGTCTCGGGCACCGACGTGCCGAGGCCGAGCGGGCAGCGCAAGGCGCCCGACGAGCCGGCGCCGACGTTCGGCCCCTCGGCGCGCCTGGACATCGAGGCCGAAGTCGGGTTCGTGGTCGGGGTGCCGTCGAGCGGGGCCGTGGCCGTCGACGACTTCCGGGCGCACGTGTTCGGCGCCGTGCTGGTCAACGACTGGTCGGCGCGGGACCTGCAGGCCTGGGAGTATCAGCCGCTGGGGCCGTTTCTGGGCAAGTCCTTCCGCACGTCGGTCTCGCCCTGGGTGGTGCCGCTCGACGCGCTCGACGCGGCCCGGGTGCCGGGTCCGGCGCAGGAGCCGGCCGTGCTGCCCTACCTGCGGGCTGGGGAGCACCACGGGTATGCGATCGACATCGAGGTCTTCTGGAACGGCACGCGCGTGTCGCGGCCGCCGTTCGCCGGGATGTATTGGACGCCCGCCCAGCAACTCGCCCACATGACGGTCAACGGCGCCTGGGCGCGCACCGGCGACCTGTATGCGTCGGGCACCGTCTCCGGCCCCCAGCCCGACCAGACCGGTTCCTTCATCGAGCGCACCTGGAACGGAGCCCAGCCGTTGCGACTGGCCGACGGGACCACGCGCGCGTTCCTGCTCGACGGCGACACGGTCGCGATCACCGCCACCGCCCCAGGGCCCGAGGGCACCCGCGTCGGCTTCGGGGAGGTGACCGGCACCGTCACCAAGCCCGAGTGACGCGCGACACGGCACCGGCCGCAGATGCCGGCGCCCCGGTCACGCCCCGTCCGCGAATGCCGTTGGCTCCGGGCGGTGGTGGTCGGGGCAGGTGGCGCGGGGACTGCGTGGGTGAGCGATGGGAAGTGGGTGTGAGTCTTCTGCGGATCGACGGTCGACGTGAGCGGATTGCGGCATGCGCCGGGTATGGTGCCCCGCGGAGGTGGTTATGGGGACGGCTCGTGCGGGGCTGCGTCGGCTCGTGTCGCCGCGGAGCTGGTCGCGGCCGGTGCGCTTCGTGCTCACCGGGCTGCTCGTCCTCGTGGTGGTGGCCGCGATGGGCATCACGGCCTACCGCACGCTGAAGCCGGCCGAGACGGTGAGCCGCGCCGACAAGCCGGTGCCGTCGCCGGAGCCGATCGAGTCGATCCAGTACGCGGAGCTGGCGTCGGCGCCGTTGATCGTGGAGGGGCGGCTTCGGGTCTACACCGAGCAGCGGCGGGTGTTCGCGGACACGCCGGTGACGGCGCAGCGGATGATGACGCCGCACTGGTCGTATCGGCGGTGGCCGGCCGAGGTCGTCTCGATCGTCGAGGTGGAGAAGCCGGCGAGCGGAGTCGGCATGTCGGTGGTGGTCACGAAGTGGTCGGACGGGGAGATCGTCGCGCTGGACGCTCAGAAGGGTGACATCGTCTGGCAGGTGAAGATCGAGCCCGCGGACGGGGAGTCGTTCAAGGGGCGGCGCACCGGGGCGAAGACGATGTGGGCGCCCGAGGACCTGTTCGTGTCGGCGTCGGCGGTGGACAAGCAGCCGGTCGTGATCGCGACGGGCAAGGACGTGGCCGTGGGCATCGATCCGGTGAACGGCGAGGTGCGGTGGACGCGATCGTTCACCACCGAGCCGGGGTGCCGGACGAACGACTGGACCGGCGGGGACGCGTATTTCGTGAAGAACAGCTGCGCGAAGCCGGCGACCCTGGAGATCTACGACGCGGCGACCGGGATGCTGCTCAACACCTGGCGGCCGCCGGGCGCGTCGACCGGAGAGAACGTCACCAACTGGTTCATCGAGCCCACGTCGTGCCAGCTCGGACGGTCCGGCTGCGCGATGTTCAAGGCCGCACCGACGGGAGACGTCGTGACGTACACCGACGCCGCCTCCGGAGTGGGCACGATCACGCCGGCCTACTGGTCGTTCGGGGCCGATCACGCGGTGAAGCCGGAGCCGGTCGCGGACAAGGACAACGTCGTCGTGGTCGGGGACGTCATCGCCCAGCAGATGACCGGCGGATACATCTGGGCGTTCTCGCGCAGCACCGGCCAGCGGCTGTGGATGTCGGAGGTCGCCGGCCGGTTGATCGGCGGCGACCAGCGCAACATCTACCTGATCAACAACGAGTATCAGCTGCTGGTGCTCAACCTGGAGACCGGGGCCGTCACGTCGAGCACCGAGCTGCGCATCCGGCCCGCGGACCGGTTCGTCTACAGCATGTTCTACCTGCACGCCGGATACCTGGTGGTCGAGCGGTTGCAGAGCACCAAGGAATCCGAGATCGACGACAGGTACTACTTCAGTCAGGACACGGTCGTCCTGGTCGGTATCGGCTGACGCTAGAGGATCGCGCTGAGGAGGGCGTCGTTCTCCTGCGGCGTGCCGATCGTGACGCGGACGCCGTCGCCCTGGAAGGCGCGGACAATCACGCCGGCCCGCTCGCAGGTGGCGGCGAACTCGGCGGACTTGTCGCCCAGCGGCAGCCAGAAGAAGTTCGCCTGGGTCTCGGGCACCTCGGGGTACACCTTGCGGACCGCGTCGACCACCCGGGACCGCTCGGCGACGACCACGTCGACCCGCCGCTGCATCTCGGCCCCGGCGTCGAGCGCGGCCAGGGCGGCGGCCTGCGCGGCGAGCGAGGTGGAGAACGGCGTGACGACCTTGCGTACGGCGGCGACCACGTCGGGCGAGCCGATCAGGTATCCGACGCGCAGGCCGGCCAGGCCCCACGCCTTCGAAAGGGTGCGCAGCACGACGACGTTGGGGCGGTCGCCGTACTCCACCAGGCCGTCGGGCACGTCCGGGTCGGTGACGAACTCACGGTAGGCCTCGTCGAGGACGACCAGGACGTTGCCGGGCACCTCGTCGATGAACGCGTCGAGTTCGGCCTTGCGCACTGCGGTGCCGGTCGGGTTGTTCGGGTTGCACACGATGACCAGCCGGGTGCGTTCGGTGATTGCGGCGGCCATGGCGTCGAGGTCGTGGCCGTGCTCGGCGGTGTTGGGGATGCGGACGCTGGTGGCCGCGTTGGTCGCGCTGATGATCGGGTACGCCTCGAAGGACCGCCAGGAGTAGACGGCCTCGTCGCCGGGCAGGCAGGCGACGCGGAACAGGTGGTCGCAGAGGGCGACGGAGCCGCAGCCGGTCGCGACGCGCTCGGGGTCGACGCCGAGCCGGTCGGCGATGCGGCCGCGCAGTTCGGTGACGCCCATGTCCGGGTACCGGTGCATGTTGGTGACCGCGGCGGTGACCGCCTCCACCACGCCGGGCAGCGGGCCGAAGGGCACCTCGTTGCTGGCCAGCTTGATCGCGCCGGGCACGCTGCGGCCCGGGACGTAAGGGGGGAGGGCGTCGAGATCCGGGCGGGTGAGGCTCATGACTGGTCTCCGGCGTTCTGGCTCTGGGGGTGGGGGTCGGTGGAGGGCTCCGCCTTCACCACGACGGTGCCGGCGGAACGGTCGTGGAAGGCGCGGCGCAGCGGCCAGTCGAACATCGGCGAGATGCTGTCGATGAACTGCAGCAGGAAGCCGACGCCGCAGGTCCATAGCAGCACGGACAGGCCGAGCGGGTTCCACCGGCGGATCGCCCGGCCGAAGCCGAGCGGCTTGTCGCTGTCGAGGCCGACGACCTTGATCTTCAGCAGCCGCTTGCCGAGCGTCTGGCCGCTGCCGGCGATCGCGGGCACCTCGTAGGCGAACCACAGCGCGGCGATGAGGATCAGGATCACGACCTGCAGGGAGCTGGCGCGTTCGGGCGTGGCCAGGTCGCCGACGGGCTCGCCGGCCAGCTGCCGGCGCCACATCTCGGCCAGGACGGGGCCGATGTCCTTGACGTACTGGTAGATGAACCAGCCGGTGACAGCGGCGTTGAGCAGCGCGACCATCAGGATGTCGATGAGCCGGGCGAGCAGCCGTGAGCCCAGCGGCGCGAGGGCGTGCCCGTGCGGGCGGACCGCCTGGTTCGGCAGTCCGGGCTGCGGCGGGAGCAGCACCTGCACCGCGCCGGCCGGCAGACTGCCCTGCGGCAGCAGCCCGGGCGGCAGCGGCGTGCCCGGCGGCAGCACGATCGCGCCCGGTGGCAGCTGGCCGGGCGGGAACCCGCCGGGCGGGATCGGTGTGCCGGGCGGGAGTACCACGGCGCCTTGCGGCAGCAGCGAGCCCGGAGTGGCCACGATGGGCGGTGGCGGGTTTTGGCCGTTTTGCCCGTTAAACCCGTTGAATTGGGGAGCGCTCGGCGTCGGAGGCGACGGGGGTGTTGGCTCGGCGACCTTCGGCGGCTCTGTCGGGGTCGGCGCCGAGGCGGGAACGGGCTCGCCGATCCAGCCCTCGCCGTCCCAGTACCGCTGGACGTCCGGGTCAACAGGGTCCTTGTACCACCCAGGCGCTGTCACGCCGCCTCCGCCTCCGTGTTGCTGCTCGTCCGATGTTTACCAGGTCATTCGACCTTTACCAGATCATCCGGCCTTCACCACTATGGTGCCCGCCGCCTTGTCGTGCAGGCATTGCTGGTAGGGCTTGTCCCACAGCTGCCACAGTCCGTCGATCCACGAGAAGAACGGGACGACGAACGCCACCGGGTACTGCATCGCCCACCGCTTGGCCAGCACGCCCCGGTCTATCGGCACGGCCGGGGCGGCGGCGCGGATCAGCTGCAGCTTCATGGCCCGCTTGCCCCAGGTGACGCCGGTCCGGCCGAACATCTCGACGTGGTACACGTAGGCGATCGCGACGCTCAGCAGGAGGAAGCCCGCCTCGATCAGCAGCGGCACGCCGATGAACACGCCCGCGCTCGGCGAGCTGGTCACCTCGCCGGTCACCGGGTCGGTCCGCACCTTCGAGGCCGCGCCGGCGATGGCCGCGAACATCGCGATCATGGTGGGGATCAGCAGCACGACGTTGACGCCCGCGAGCACCGCGCCGTCGATCAGGACGGCGACGAACCGGTCGCCGAAGCTCGCCAGGGGGCGCCCGTCGGGGGCGAGGGCCACGAAGGTCCGCGGCACGCCGTACTGACCCTGTGGATAGCCGGGCTGTGGATAACCCGCTGCCGGCAGCCCTTGCTGTGGATAACCAGGCTGTGGATAACCGGGAAGCGGGAGCTCGTGCTGTGGATAACCAGGCTGTCCGTAGCCGGTTTGCTGTGGATAACCGGCCGACGGTGGTGCACTCTGTGGATAACCCTGTTGATAACCCTGCGGATGTCCGGGTGGCGGCCCGTAGTTCGGGACACCACCCGGCTGTGGCTGGCCCGGATACGTCACCCGGACAGTGTTACAGGTTTCCGCGAAGTTCCTGCTCTCGCTCGATTGCCTCGAAGAGCGCCTTGAAGTTGCCCTTGCCGAAGCCGAGCGAGCCGTGGCGTTCGATGATCTCGAAGAAGACCGTCGGGCGGTCCTGCACCGGCTTGGTGAAGATCTGCAGCAGGTAGCCGTCCTCGTCGCGGTCGACCAGGATGCCGCGGGACTTGAGCTCCTCGATGGGCGCGCGCACCCGGCCGATGCGGGCGCGCAGCTCGGGGTCGTCGTAGTAGGAGTCCGGCGTGGTGAGGAATTCGACACCGGCGGCGCGCATCTCGTCGACGGTGCGCAGGATGTCGTTCGTGGCGAGCGCGATGTGTTGTGCGCCCGGCCCGCCGTAGAACTCCAGGTACTCGTCGATCTGCGACTTCTTGCGCGACACGGCCGGCTCGTTCAGCGGGAACTTGACCTTGCGGGTGCCGCTGGCCACGACCTTGCTCATCAATGCCGAGTAGTCGGTGGCGATGTCGTCGCCGACGAACTCCGCCATGTTGGTGAAGCCCATGACCCGGCGGTAGAACTCGACCCACTCGTCCATGCGGCCCAGCTCGACGTTGCCGACGACGTGGTCCACGGCCTGGAAGTAGCGCCGGGCCGGTGGCGCCACGATCGGTCGCCGGGCCACGAAGCCGGGCAGGAGCGGCCCGCTGTAGCGCGAGCGGTCGATGAGGGTGTGGCGGGTCTCGCCGTAGGTGGCGATCGCGGCGCGGCGCACCACGCCGTGCTCGTCGCGCTCGTCGTGCGGCGCCTCAAGCCCCCGCGCGCCCTGCCGCACGGCGTAGGCGTACGCGGTGTCGACGTCAGGCACCTCCAGCGCGATGTCGGCGATGCCGTCACCGTGCCGCTCGTGGTGCCGGGTGGCCTCGGCCTGCCGGTGCACACCGCCGGCCAGGACGAAGACCGCGGAGCCGGCCCTCAGCACATACTCGGCGTGGTCGCGATACCCCTGCTCCGGACCGCGATAGGCGATCAGCGTCATGCCGAACGCCGTCGCGTAGTAGTGCGCCGCCTGCTTGGCGTTGCCGACGTAGAACCGGACGTGATCGAGGCCGGTGAGCGGAAACGGGTCGCGGGACGTGTCGTGCTCGACGGCCCCGATGAGCTCGCTGAGGTCTTCGATGGCGCGGGTCATGCCCCTCAGCGTTGCCCGCCCCGGTCCGGTTGGGCAAGGAACACCGATCCGCATGGTCAGGTTGTACATTCGGGGCAAGATTTAGGGTGTACCGGTGAACAGTTTGTCCAGTGAAATCGACGTTCTCGATGCACGCCTGATCGCGCTACTGGACGCTGAGCCCCGCATCGGCGTCCTGGAGTGCTCGCGGCGGCTGCGGGTGGCGCGCGGCACCGTCCAGGCCCGGCTCGACCGCCTCGCGGCCCGCGGGGTGATCCGCGGCAACGGCCCGGACATCGACCCGGCGGCGCTCGGCTACGGCGTGACCGCGTTCGTGACGCTGGAGATCCGGCAGCGCTTCGGCCACGACCCGGTGGCGGCGCACCTGCAGGAGATCCCGGAGGTGCTGGAGGTGCACACGATCACCGGCTCGGGCGACCTGCTGTGCCGGATCGTGGCGCGCTCCAACGCCGACCTGCAGCGGGTGATCGACCGCGTGATGAGCCACGAGGGGATCGTGCGGTCCTCGACGATCATCGCGCTGGCGGAGCAGATCCGCTACCGTGTGCTCCCGCTGGTCGAGGCCGCCGCCCGGCCTCAGCCGTGAAACAGGCGCTGCGCCACCCGCGCGGGTGAAAACGCGCGACACGGGCAAAAGCGGCCATCCGCCGGCGTACCATGCCGCGGCGTTACGCTGCGCCACGTGGCTAGGGGAGCGGTCCGCAACATCGAGACGGCGCTCGGCGCGCTCGGCGTGCTGGCGCTCATCATCACCGGCATCCTGGTCACCGGCTGGAATCCGGTGCCCAAGGTCACCGGCTGGTGGGAGAAGGTGTCCTCCAGTACCAACAAGCTCTCCACCCCGGACACCACCTGGGCCGAGCGGGTCGGCGGCCAGCCCTCCTCGGCCGTCATCGCCGGCGACGCCGTCATCGTCGCCATGCGCGGCACGGTCGAGGCGCGATCACTCAGCACCGGGACGCTGCTGTGGCAGCGGGAGGCCGACTGGGCCGGCGTGGCCGGCGACGGCGGCAACACGGTCGCCGTGGTCGGGCGGCGCGGCAAGGGCCTGGAGGCGCTGGACCCGTCCAGCGGCAACCCGCGCTGGAAGGACGGCGACGCCGTCGGCGCGTGGACCTACCGCGAAACCGTGCTGACCCTGGCCTGCGGCGGCCTGTCGGACTGCACCCTGACGTCCCGCACGCCGCGCGACGGCGCGCAGCAGTGGAAGCTCACGCTGCCCGGCATCGGGCGGGTGCTCAACGGCATCAACGCGGATCTGCTCGGCACCGAGGTGATGGCCGAGGCGTACCGCGACGCGATCGAGGCCATGCCGCGGCCGATCCCGGCGATGCTGGGGTTCCCGATCGAGCAGAAGGTGCGGGTCGTCGACACCGTGCGCGGCAAGCTGCTGCGTGAGGAGGAGCCGTCGAACACGACCCGGGTGGTGGTCGTGGGCGGGCGGGTGCTGGTGTCGACGGCGACTTCGAAGGACGGCAACTGCCGGTACAGCCTGGAGGGGCGCGACCCGGCGACCGGCAAGGCGCTGTGGAAGAAGGACGGGTACGACCTGCGGACCGCCTCCGGCGCCGGCTGCGAGCAGCGCCACGACCCGGCCGGCTCGGACACCGTGCTGGCGGCGACCCGCGGGGATAACCGCGAGGTGTTCCTGTCCCCGCGCGACGGGCGCGACATGTGGGCCGGCGCCGAGGGCGACGTGATCGTGGCGGCCGACAGCCAGTACGGCCTGGTGCGCACCGACGGCGGCAAGAACCTCTCGGTCGTCGGCTTCGAGCGCGGCGGCCGGCTGTGGCAGCAGGCGGTCCCGGCGAAGGCCGACGTGGCGGTGTCGCGCTACGCGGTGCTGGTGCGCGACTCGGCGCAGGGCAAGGTGACCGCGTACGCGCCGGACAGCGGCCGGGTGCTGATCGAGGCCAAGACGACCGCGGAGGTGCTCGGCATCGGCGAGCGCGGGCTCATGGTCAGCCGCGGCCGGACGATCGGTTACCTGCCCTACAGCTGAGGCAGGCGTCGCCGCCGGCGTGCTGCCGCGCGGTCAGCGGTGCTCCATGATGAGCGCGAACGACGTGTGCGGGGCGAGGGCCTCGTAGCCGTGCGCGAGGTCGCCGGCGAAGGAGGCGTAGTCGTGCACGTCGAGGTCGACGGGGGAGTCCTCGGGGCCGACCCGGAGCCGGCCGCTGATCATCACGACGTGCTCGATCGTGCCCGGGTTGTGGGCGTCGGCCTTGCGGGTGCCGACCGGCTCCGCGCGCATCAGGTAGATGTCCCGGCGTACTCCTGGCGGCGAGGTCGCCAGCAGCGTGCCCACGAAGTCGGCCTGCTCGGACTTCACCGACGGACCCTCGCCGGCGCGGATCACCCGTGGCGCCGTCGGCGGGGGCTCGACGAGCCGGCTGAACGGCACGTTGAGCGCGACCGCGAGGGCCCATAGCGTTTCGATGTTTGGGTTGCCGGCGCCCGCCTCGAGCTGGCTGAGCGTGGACTTGGCGATCCCGGCGCGCTTGGCGACCTCGCTGAGGGACAGCCGCTCGCGCTCGCGCTCGCGGCGGAGGGCGGCCGCGATGAGGTCGATCGGCGGCTTGTTCGGGTCCATGCGCGTTCCGTTCGGTATTTCGAACGAGTCATTCGGCTTGACGAACGACTGGGACGGGTACAGCATACCGAACTATGCGTTCGATTCTCCGAACAGATCCGATCGCCCGCGACGCGGCGGCGCTGTGCGCGGCGGCCGTGGTCGTCGGGCTGTCGTTCGGCGCGATCGCGTCGGCCGCCGGCGTGCCACTGGGGCAGATCCTGGTCATGAACGCCTTCGTCTACGCGGGCGGCGCGCAGTTCCTGGCCGTGGGCCTGGCCGGCGCCGGCGCCACGGCGGCCGCGATCGTGCTCGCCGGGCTGCTGCTCAACGCCCGCCACCTGCCGTTCGGGCTGGCGGTCGGCAACGAGGTGCTCGGCGACCGGCGCCCCGCCCGGCTGCTGGGCAGCCACCTGATGACCGACGAGTCGGTCGCCTTCGCCCTCGCGCAGGACGATCCGGCGCGCCGCCGCCGGGCCTACTGGACGACGGGCATTGCCCTGTTCCTGACCTGGAACGTCTCGGCCGCGGTCGGGGCGGTCGCCGGCTCCGCGCTGGGCGACCCGAACACGTTCGGCATCGACGCCGCGTTTCCGGCCGCGCTGCTGGCGCTGACGCTGCCGTCGCTCAAGGACCGGGCATCGGTGCGCGTGGCCGTCGCCGGCGCGGTGCTCGCGCTCGCGACCACGCCGTTCCTGCCGGCCGGCCTGCCGGTGCTCGTCGCACTGGTCGGCCTGGCACTCGCCCTGCCGCTGCCCAAGGCGGTGCGGCGCTCATGAGCTGGATCGCGATCATCGCGCTCGCCGCCGGGACCTACGCGTTCCGCGTCGCCGGGCCCGTGCTGCGCGACCGGATCTCGGTCTCGGAGCAGGTCAAGCGATACCTCACGCTCGCCGCGGTCGCGCTGCTGGCGGCGCTCATCGGCACCGCCGCGCTGCTGGACGGCACGCACTTCGTCGGCATCGCGCGCCCGGCCGGCGTCGTGGTCGGCGCGGTCCTGGCCTGGCGCAAGGCGCCGTTCGTCGTCGTGGTGGTATCCGCCGCACTCACCGCCGCCCTGCTCAGGGTCGCCGGAGTGGAGTAATACAGTCGGGGGATGCCCGAATTCGCGTTCTCGCCGCTGCTGCCGCTCGGACCCGACACCACCGAATACCGCCTGGTCACCAGCGACGGGATTGGGCGCGACGGGCGGTTCCTGACCGTCGAGCCGGAGGCGCTGACCCGCCTGACCGACGAGGCCATGCACGACATCGCGCACTTCCTGCGCCCCGCCCACCTGACGCAGCTGCGCTCGATCATCGACGACCCGCTGGCATCCGCGAACGACCGGTTCGTGGCGCTCGACCTGCTGCGCAACGCCAACATCGCGGCCGGCGGCGTGCTACCGATGTGCCAGGACACCGGCACGGCGATCGTCATGGGCAAGCGCGGCCGGTTCGTGCTCACCGACGGCAACGACGAGGCGGCGATCGCCCGCGGGGTGTTCGACGCGTACACGCGGCTCAACCTGCGGTACTCGCAGCTCGCGCCGCTGACCATGTGGGACGAGAAGAACACGGGCTCCAACCTGCCGGCGCAGGTCGAGCTGTACGCCGAGGGCGACGACGCCTACAAGTTCCTCTTCATGGCAAAGGGCGGCGGCTCGGCCAACAAGAGCTACCTCTACCAGGAGACGAAGGCGCTGCTCAATCCCACCCGGATGATGCAGTTCCTGGAGGAGAAGCTGCGCCTGATCGGCACGGCCGCGTGCCCGCCGTACCACTTGGCGATCGTCATCGGCGGCACCTCGGCCGAACACGCGCTCAAGACCGCCAAGCTCGCCTCGGCGAAGTACCTCGACACCCTGCCCACCGCCGGTTCCCCGGTCGGCCACGGCTTCCGCGACGTGGAGCTCGAGGCCGAGGTGCTGCAGCTGACCCGCGAGTTCGGCATCGGTGCCCAGTTCGGCGGCCGGTACTTCTGCCACGACGTCCGCGTCGTGCGCCTTCCGCGGCACGGCGCCTCCTGCCCCGTCGCGATCGCGGTGTCCTGCTCCGCCGACCGCCAGGCCGTCGGCAAGATCAACGAGCAGGGCGTCTGGCTCGAGCAGCTCGAGACCGACCCGGCCCGCTTCCTGCCCGACGTCACCGACGAGCACCTCGACGACGACGTCGTCACCGTCGACCTCAACCGCCCGATGGCCGAGATCCGCGCCCAGCTGTCCGCCCTGCCGGTCAAGACCCGCCTGTCGCTGACCGGCCCGCTGGTCGTGGCCCGCGACATCGCCCACGCGAAGATCGCCGAGCGCCTCGACGCCGGCGAGCCGATGCCCGCCTACCTGCGCGATCACGCCGTCTACTACGCCGGCCCGGCCAAGACCCCCGAGGGCTACGCGTCGGGCTCGTTCGGCCCGACCACGGCCGGTCGCATGGACGCGTACGTCGAGAAGTTCCAGGCCGCCGGCGGCTCGATGGTCATGCTGGCGAAGGGCAACCGCTCGAAGCAGGTCACCGAGGCGTGCCGCCAGCACGGCGGCTTCTACCTGGGCTCGATCGGCGGCCCGGCCGCGCGCCTGGCCCAGGACTGCATCAAGCACGTCGAGGTCATCGAGTACCCGGAGCTGGGCATGGAAGCCGTCTGGAAGATCGACGTGGTCGACTTCCCGGCCTTCATCGTCGTCGACGACAAGGGCAACGACTTCTTCGCCGAGGTGACGAAGCCTAAGAACCTCTATCAGATCAGCCAGCGGTAGCCGTTCGCGTCGCTCCAGGTCAGGGGCGTCCTATGGGCGCCCCTGAGGTACCTGTCGTCCGTGCGGGAGGGCGTCAACAGCCGTCCACGCTGGCGATGGATTCGATAGAGGCGACCGGCACGAGTCTCTGTACATAGGTCACCTTTGGCCGGCCGTCGCTGCCGAGTGCGCGCCCAGATGTTGCCTGCGCGCGTACCCACTGGGTTATGGCGACGAAGTCGTGATCCATGGACGTGATGTCGCCGCAGATCAATTCGTGGCCACTGGTCGTGACCTGCACAGGACCGGGAAGGCGATCCCTCGGTACCGCTGGCGCCGACCATGAGACGGCAAGCGCGACGCCCAGCGTGAGGACACCGATTCCCGCAATCGCCAGCGGATTGAAGCTGAGGGGGACGATGCCGGCGCCGAGCGACGCGAATGACAAAAACGCCATCATCAGAGCAAGGATGACCACGTTCCGCCAGCTCGACACCGACACCGCGGTCACCAGATCTGTTCCGCCAAGGACGATGGCCAGGGCGAACACCGCACTCGTCGCCCCCAGCCAGCGGGTGGGGCGGCGAGGCGGGGCATCCGGAGCCGTGGGCTCCTGCGCGTCGGTCACGGCGTGAGCCTAACGTTCAACGATCGGCGTCGCTGTCCCGTGCCCGCTGGCGATGACAGCACTGGCTGCGGCTTCTTCGCCGAGGTGACCACTCCTAAGCTGACCCTGCAGATCGGCAAGCGGTAATTAGACCCCACTCGGCCCTGGCGGGAGCGGTAATCCTGCCAGGGCCGTCACCGCACGCCAAGCGGATTCCGCCGCATCGCCGACGCTCCGCAACGCCGCTATTGCCGGAATCGCTCACCGATCCGTCGATTCACCTCCGGCTATCTATTCGGCAGGCTCGGCCGGTGGACCACTCCTCCCATGTGACCCTCGGCGGGTTTCTGGCCGGCGGTCTCGCCGGTTTCGGTCTCGGCTTCCTATACGCGGTCGTCCGCCGGGCGTGGCGAGATCTCGCCGGCGCGAAGGCGGGCGCGGCGGGCGCGGAAAGGGCCGCGTGGAATCGGACGGGCGAGTTCGTGATTCTCGGCTTCTTCCTGGCGGTGTTCGCCGCACTTGCTCTCGGCGGCATCGGTGAGCGGTGACGGGCGAATGCCACCGATGTACCGCTCGCCGAAGCCATTGCCGAACGCTGCCAAGACATGGACCAGCTGACCGCCCAGGTGCTCTCCGTCAGCGTCGCCGCGGTCGCCAGGCTCGCGCTGCGGCAGTGGTTGCAATCGACGGCCGTGCATCCATCGATGAGTGGCTTCGTGGTGCCGTCGGGGTCGCTGCCGAACCTGATGCGGACCGCGCTCATGCCGCTCGTACCGGCACTTGACGCAGCTGCGACACGCTCACACCACTGACAGGTCTCACTCAGGAACTTGTGGAGGAACCGCCGCTGGCCGTGGCAGCCACCAGCCGGGCCGGCACTCGGCCTGGATCGGATGCGAACCGGCTCAGCAGTTCGAGAGCGTATCGCCGCGACCCTGGAATTGCCTGCCGAGCACACTCGGAATTGATCTACATCGCTCTGCGGGTAGCATCTGGCCCCGAGTTCTTGGACGATCGGTATCCGGTTGCGGGGTGTCACCGTGGCGAGTTGTGCTGGTGAAGGAGTTGTTGATGATCACTGATCCGACGATGGTTCGCATCGGCGAGGGAGTGGAGTTGCACCATGGTCGGGGGCAGCGTGAAGCTGCTCGCCAATTGTTTGCGGAGATCTGGGAGGAGATCGGCGGGGAGCAAGGGGATCCGCTGCACGTTTGTGTGCTCGCGCACTCGATGGCTGATGTGCAGGACGATGTCCACGAGGAGTTGGTCTGGGATCAGCGGGCGTTGGCGGCGGTCGGCCTGCTCACCGATGACCGGGTGGCGCAGGCTGGGGTGACGCTGTCCGTGGCCGGCTTGTATCCGTCGTTGCACCTCAATTTGGCTGAGTGTTACCGCAAGCTCGATGATCTTGGCCGCGCCCGGGAGCACCTCCAGCAGGCGCAGGCTGGGATGGGCGCGCTCGGCGATGACGAGTACGGGCAGCTGATCAAGAGCGGCCTGGAACAGCTGACGCGGCAACTGACTCCCCAGTAACCGCTGCTGCCACGGGCACGTGACGAGCGTCTGGCGTCGGCCTGTGCCCCGAACCGCCGATGCGGCTCACCCTTCGGTTGCAATTGCCGCGACGGCGGCGTGCGGCCGGTGAGCGCCTTCGCTGGGCCGCTGCAGGCGCTCGACTTCCGTGAAGCCGGCTCGCATCAGTCGCTCGACGAGCTCGTTCACGGGCCAGCGATAGGCGGTCACGACTTTGTGGTCGAAGGCGGCTACCTCGTCACCGTCGAAGAAGCCGAGCACCAGCGTTCCGGCCGGGGCCATTGTTCGCCGGAACTCAGCGAGCACGCCGTCGAGCCTTTGCGGCGGGAGATGGATCAACGAGTACCAGGCCAGGATGCCGGCGATCGAGTGGTTGGCAACGTCGAGGTCTTCCATCGACCCGAGTTGGTACCTACCGCTCGGGTGGACCTCCTGCGCGTGGGCGATGAACTCGGGGACCACGTCGATTCCCGTTGCGTCGACGCCCACCGAGCGAAGGTAATCGGTGATATGGCCAGGACCGCAGCCCAGATCGAGCACTGTGCCAGGCCGGCCCGTCAGATGTCGTCCGATGAAGGCCAGATCGTCGGCGTGGACCTGCTGACTTGAACCGAACAGCTCGATGTAGAGCTCTGCGACGGACGAGTATGCCTGCCGGACCTGCTCCATGTTCAGGCGGACCGCGCCGCCTCGAGCCCGTCGACGATGGCCTCGAGTTCAGGCCGCTTGGCGGCGTCGGTGATGAACCCGACGAACGGCCCACCCTCGAAGGTGAGAGTGAGCTGGACCAGCCGCTCCTTCTCGCGCCCGAACAACTTGACGCGCCGCTCCAGATCCTTCCACTGCGCACTTCGGAACGATGACGCTGGTGTCCGGGTGACGGACTGGGCGCCGCGCAGCTTCTCCAGCCAGCCACCGTCGAGTACGAGCCGCTCGTTCGACTGCCCGTCAACAACGATCACGTACGCAGGATATCGAACCTTGCGCACGTGCGGGACCGCCCACACAGCCAGATGCGCGACACCGGGTGCGATGCCGCAAGGATTGCCGCAGGCCGAGCACTGATCAAACGCACGCAACTGTTTGATATGCAGGTAGTCGAAGATCACCCGCATAATGCCGATGAGAGCGCATCCGACCGAGGGGCGTCGAGCAGGATCGGATCGGCAGCCTTCCGCGGACCGCCGGCAGCGCTTCAGGCAGGTGCGCCGTTCGGATCGATCTTCCACCGTTGCAGGAACTCGCGGACGGTCAGCACGTCCAACTGATACCGGACCCGATCCGCCAGGGTGCCATCCGTCCATGCGGGCGTCCGCAGCAGCGTGGTTTGGTCCTGAGCGTTGCGGCGAGAGGTGGACCAGCCGGCAACGTTATCCATTGGCAACTCGCCGCTGAGGTCCACGTCGCCTCTGAAGTACGGGCTCTCGGTCACCGCCCATCCAGTTAGGGTGCGGCCGGCAACCGCGGCGAGCGGGTCGAGTTCCGACGAGCGCCACTCGTGCGGCCAGCCGAGTATTAGGGGCGTGGTCCTCAAGTCGATGGTGTTCCAGGTGATCGACAAGGAGTTCCAGGCCTGCCAGGCGAGCTCCAACTGAACACCGCCGTCGAACACCAGCACGAGCGGGATGTCGGAGTCCCACTGGTCACGCTCCGGGTGCCAGCCGGTCCAGCCGGCTTGCAGCCGCCGACCCATGAGCGCGAGCAGATCAGACCGCTGGCGGCGCAGTTGCGTCGGCGCAGGCAGGAAGTTGGACCGCCATCCGGACATGGCCTCGTCCCAGGGCTTCGACCCGTCGTCGTCCTCCACACCGCGGATCGTACGGATCTCGTCGCTGCCACACTCGCCCGTCGAGTCCGCAATCAGGGACTTTCCTGGTGCCTGCGGGCGGAGCTGGTGCGCGTACTCGCCCTAGTCACCGACGCGCCCGCCCTGATCATGGATCACCGGCTGGACGTGGTCGTCGCGAACCGCCTCGCCGGTCTCCTCTACGGCCGGAAGTGCCGGGCTTGAATGGGAGGGCCACGTCACAGACCAGATCGCCGGGAGCGGCCACGTCGGGGTCGGTGGGGTAGCCGTATACCTCTCGGGGTGGCGCCACGACGGTGTGGCCGTGGTCGTGTACCCAGCGTCGAACAGCGTCGTAGATCGAGAGGATCTGCGGCGGCTCGAAGTGACCTTTGATCACCGGGATGTACGCCTCGCGGTGAGCCGGCTCGGCGCGGCCGGCGGTGTCGGCATGGACCGGCACGCAGACCTCTACCGGGCCCTGGGCGTCCTCGTTGACTTCGCCATGGAACACCACGAACCGCGGCCCGGTCGGCCCACCGCAGCGACTGGCCAGTGTGTTCAGCCGTGTGGTGGCGTCTCGGATCCAGCCGAGTTCGGCGGCGTTGACGTAGCGCATCTCGCTCAGGACGTGCTGGTCGGCAACGTCACGGACAGCCACCTGCCAGGCCCCGTGCGGTGTCGCCGTCTCGGCGGCAAGATTGCGCACCAGGCGCTCGGCAAGGTCCCGCTGGGCCGCGAGCCGTTGTTCCACTGCGGTCCAGTAGCCGGCGAGCCGCCCGGCCGCGTCGGGGCCGGGCGCACCGACGATCGCGGTGATCTCGGTGAGCGGCATGTCGAGCCTGCGCAGCAGCGCGATCAGCCGCCCGGCGTAGAGCTGACGGTCCGCGTACCGGCGGTATCCGCTGCCGGGTACCACTTCGGCGGGCCGGAGCAGACCGATCCGGTCGTACAACCGCAGAGCCCGGATCGACAGCCCGGATCGGCGGGCGAACTCGCCGATGGTCAGCAGCCCCGGCCCGCTGGCCATCACGTCACCGGAAAGGCGACGTCGAAGACCTCGTCGTCGGCCGCGGCAGACACGAAATCGGTCCAGTACGTCTCGCGGGGCGCGCGAGCGACGGTGAGCCCGTTGGCGACGATCCACTTCTCGATCGCTTCGTACACCCCGCCGAGCTCGCCGCTGGTGACCTGGGACTTCGTCACCCGGGCGTACGCCTCGCGGTGGGCCGGAATCGCCCGGTCGCCCCCGGCCGCGACCGTCGCACAGACCTCGACCGAGGTCGGCCCCGCATTGGGATTGCCCTCATAGATGGTGACGAACACTGGCTCGTCCCGGCAGCCCGACCGCTCCAGGAACGGCCACTCCGTGCTGCCGAGCAAACCGCCGGCCGCCCGCGCGCGCTGCGCAACTCGGGCCATCGCACCCGGCAGCCAGGCCTCCAATCCTTCCTGGTCAACAGTGCCCGTCTCCGACACCACATGTTGTTCCGGCACGTCACGCAACCGAATCCCGACCATGAATGCCTCCCATCCCGGCGGGCACTCACGCCCACCGGAAATTAGAGTGCAGCCTCTACCAAGGTCAGGGTCAAGAGATTCGACGGCGCAACGCCGGGTCAAATACGCAATGCCGGGCCAGTCCCCCGATCGGGCGCAGCACCGGTAGGCCGCTGGCGACGTGCCTGTGATCAGGTCCTTTTCCAGCGACCCCCGGCCCGAACCCGCCGTGCCCGCTTTCCGGTCAACGGGCTCTCCAGCGACCGTTCGTGGGCGCGGTAGCGCTCACGATGGACACCAGCAACCGTCTCCGCGTTCCGCGTTACGCGTACCTCCCGGCCGCCCTGGTCTCCGGTCACCTGGCCCCCTTCGCCCTGCGTCCGGCTCTCCTATGGCTGCTGGTCGCGCCCACGCGCGTCAACCGCCCCCGACGGCCGAGTCCGGTTCGGTGGTCAACCGGCTGTCGTGTCCGATCGCGACGAGCTGGTCGAGGCTCAGCACCGGGTCGGTCTGGACTATCGGGCTGGCGTTGCCCGGGCCCGGCGCCACTTGTCGTACAGCTTGGCCAGCGTGGTCGACACCAGATCGTCGGCTGTGTGCCAGTCGTGGCACAACAGATAGGCCGTGCGCCGTAGGATGTCCATCCGCAGCGTGACGTAGTCGCGGTACGCCGCCTCCTCGGATCGCTGCACGTTCCTCCTTCCTATGCCTCTACATCGCGGGACGGAAGGACGCGGCGATCGGGTTGCTTTTTGCTACCAGCGTCTGCGGATGCACAGGGCGGTGTTCGTTTGCGGCATCGGGGGTCGCTGCTGCGGTGGGCTCGGCTACCGTCGGGACCATGGCGGTCTTCGATCCCGGAGCGGATCTCAGCGAGGATCTCGCGTTCCGGTTGCTGAGCAGCACATCGGTGACGCTGTTCTGGCGCCCGCAGGTCCTGGACGAGACGACCGCCTGGCTGAGCGCGCACGGCTACCAGGTCACGCGTCTCGACGCTGCGCCCTGGGCCACCGAGGCGGACCTGCACCGCGACATCGCGGCCGCGCTCGCGTTCCCGGACTACTACGGGCGCAACCTTGACGCCCTCAACGACTGCATGCGTGACGTCGTCGGCCAGGCCTACGGGTGGGCGCCGGACGCGACCGGTCTCGTCCTGGTCTTCACCGGTTACGACGCCTTCGCCGTCCGCCGCCCTCGCGCGGCCCAGGTCGTGCTCGACATCGTGGCCGAGCGCTCCCGCGGCGCGGCGCTCTTCGGCCGTCGCCTCATGTGCCTGGTGCAGAGCAACGACCCGCGCATCCGATTCGAGCCCGTCGGTGCCACACCCGTCGCGTGGAACGACGCCGAGGGGCTCGACTCCGCGCGTGGCATTGCGGTGCGACGCCAGTAGGATTCGGTGCGTGGTCGGGCGTGGGCTGCGTTGGTGGTTGTACCGCTACGCCGCGCGCCGTGCCGGGCCGGGGAGTGTCCTCGTCAGCTGGGCCTGCTTGGCCGGTCTGGTCGTGTCGGCGGTGTTCGCCGTGATGCTGCACTCGCGCGTGCTCGGGTGGGTCGCCGCGCTGCTGGCCGTGGCGCTGTGCATGCGTCGTTACTTCCGCGGCTACTGGTAGCCGCGAGAAGCGCTCAACCGCGAACGCATCGAAATAAATATGTTCGCGGTGCGCCATGGCGGCGGCGGCCGTCCGGTGAACGCGAAGAGATTTGGGGGCCGCACCCGTCATCGGGCGCAGCCCCGCATCAAAGGATTCACCTGCGTGACCGAAATATCCCCGTTCGTCCAGAGCATCGGAGGTGGCCCACCTGAGTAAGGCCAGCGCAGCTCTTGAGCAAGGACTACGCAAAACTCTGGACGCATTCCGGCACACGCATGCGCTCCGTTGAAAAAGGGTCGCCGCTCTTGCTCTTTCGCCGCTCTCATCTGACTACCATCGGATATTCGAGCGAGCAGCTTCGAGGGGAGGCGGCAGCCGCACAGAGGGTGGTTATGCGCGATTCGACCCGTTTTTCGATTCTGGGACCGGTGCAGATCCGCACGCCGGTCACCGAGATCACGGTCGCCGCACCGCGCGAGCGGATCCTGCTCGCCCTCCTGCTGCTGCGCGAGGGGCAACTGGTGCCCGTGCAGCACGTCATCACCGCCCTCTGGGACACCAGCCCGCCGCCGACCGCGCGGGCGCAGGTGCACAGCTGCGTCTCCCGGCTGCGCCGGCTGCTGCGCCGGGCCGGACTGCCGGAGGACCTCGTCGTCACCGAGCCCGCGGGGTACCGGATCAAGGTCGGCCCGGAGGACCTCGACGCCGCGTTGTTCGCCACCCGGGTCGAGCGTGGGCGCGCCGCCGCGACAGACGGCGACCTGGCCGGCGGTCGCGACGAGCTGCGGGCCGCGCTGTCGCTGTGGCGCGACCGGCCGCTGACCGACGTCGACTCCGACCTGGTCCGAGCCGCGGCCGCGCACCTCGACGAGCAGTGGACCGCCGCCATGGCTCTCTGTCTCGATCTGGAGCTGCAGCTCGACCTCGCCGAGGAGATCCTGGTCGAGGTGACCGATCTGGTCGAGCGGTACCCGCACCACGAGCAGTTCCGCGGCCACCTCATGACCGCGCTGGTGCGCACCGGCCGGCGCGCCGATGCCCTGGCGGTGTTCCGCCGCGGCCGGGCGCTGCTTGCCGAGGAGCTGGGCATCGAGCCCGGCGCCGAGCTCGTCGAGCTGCACCGGCGCATTCTCAACGGCGACGCCGCGCTGCTGCTGCCGCAGGTGCCCCGCTCGCTCGGCCGCCGCGCCGCCCGCTGCCTGCCCCGCGACGTCGCCGACTTCGCCGGCCGCGCGGAGCTGGTCCAGCGGCTGGTCGGCGTGCTGCGCGACGAGCGGCCCGAGGTCGTCGCGATCGACGGCATGCCCGGCACCGGCAAGACCACCCTGGCGGTGCGGGTCGCGCACACCGCCGCCGAGCGGTACCCCGACGGCCAGCTCTACCTCGACCTGCGCGGGCACAGCGACCGTGCGCCCCTCGACCCAGGTGAGGCGATCGGCGCGCTGCTGCGCCAGCTCGGCGTGCCGGCCGAGCGGGTGCCGCCGTGCCTGGACGACCGGGCCGTGCTGTGGCGCACCGAGCTCGCCGACCGGCAGGTGCTGGTGCTGCTCGACAACGCCCTCGACACCGCCCAGGTGCTGCCGATGCTGCCCGGCACCGGGCACACCGGCGTGGTCATCACCAGCCGGCGGCGCCTCGGCGGCCTCGACGGCGCGCAGACCGTCTCGCTCGACGTGCTGCCCCTCGACGACGCCGTCGAGCTGCTGCGGCGCACCGTTGGCGAGCGTGCGTACACCGACCCCGCCCACACCATCGAGGTCGCCGAGCTGTGCGGGCGGCTGCCGCTCGCGGTCCGGCTGGCCGGCGCGCGCCTGCAGCACCGCCCCGGCTGGAGCGTCTCCGACCTGGCCATCCGGCTGCGCACCGCGGATCGGCGGCTGCCGGAGCTCGCCGTCGACGGCCGGACGGTGGCGGCCGCGTTCACGCTGTCGTACCAGCAACTGGCGGTACCGCTGCGGCGGCTTTTCGCGGTGCTGGGACTGCACCCGTCGGGCGACTTCGAGCCCGCGGCGGCCGCGGCCCTGGCCGGCCTGCCGGTGCACGAGGCCGAGGCGCTGCTGGAGGACCTGGTCGACGTGCACCTGGTCGAGGCGCCGGAGGCAGGCCGGTATCGGCTGCACGACCTGCTGCGCGACTACGCCGCTCAGCTGGCCCAGGACGACACCGCGGCGCTGCTGCGACTGCTCGATCACTATCTGTACAGCGCGGTCGGCGCGACGCGGTTCATGGAGCTCTCCGACGCCCGCTCGCTGCTGCGCCTGGACGCCCCGCCGCCGACCGCGCTGGAGCTGGCGACCCCGCCCGAGGCCCGCCGCTGGCTCGAGCGTGAACTGCCGAACGTGCTCGGTGCCGCCCGGCTCGCCGCCGAGGCCGGCCAGCATCGCCACACGTGCATGCTGACCCGCGCGGTGTCGCCGTTGCTGTTCGGCTTCGGCTTCGGCGAGACCCAGCTCGACGACCTGTACGAGCGGGCGATCGAGGCCGCCGTCGCGCTGCCCGACGCCGAGCTCGAGGGCGAGTCGCGCAACTACCTGGCCGCCGTGTACTTCCGCACGGGCCGCCTCACCGACGCGCTCACCACGCTGCAGACCGTCGTGCGCATCGGCGAGCGGGAGAACCTGCCGAGGCTCATCGGCACCGCCCTGACCAACCTCGCCATGCTGCACAGCCGCCTCGGGCAGTATCCGGAGGCCATCGCGTCGGCCGAGGCCGCCGCGGACATCGCCATCGATGAGGTACCGCCGAGCCTGGAGTTCAAGCGCAACAGCACCATCGGCCTCGTCCACACCCAGGCCGGCAACTACGCGCAGGCGCTCGCCGCCAACCGTCGCGGCCTCGCCGTCGCCCGGCGCATCGGCGGCATCCGCCCGGTCGCCATCATGATCGGCGAGCTCGGCCTCGTGCACCTGCATTTGGGCCACCTGACCGTGGCCACCGCCCTGCTGCAGCGCGCCCTGGTGCTCAAACGGGACTCGGTCAACCAGTACGGCGCCGCGGAGACGCTGAGCAAGCTCGGCACCGCCTATCGCCTACAGGGCCGTATCGCCGACGCCGTCACCTGCCAGCGGGTCGCCCGCGACCAGATGGAGCGCGTCGCCGACGTCTCCGGCCAGTGCCTGGCCGCCAACGACCTCGCGCTGACATTGCGCGCGGCGGGCCGCGGCGACGAGGCCGACTGGCTCAACAAGGAGGCGTACGCCAAGGCCTCCCGCATCGGCGACCGCTACGAGCAGGCCCGCGCCCTGGCCGGGCTGAACCGCATGGACGAGGCCGTGGCGCTGTTCACCTCGCTGGGGGCCCGTGACCTCACCGCCCTCACCCGCTGATCGACCGGGGGAGGCACGGTAGCGCGGGGCAGTATTGCCGTATGGAGTACCGCGTTGAGCACGACACCATGGGTGAGGTTCGCGTGCCCGCCGACGCGCTGTGGCGGGCCCAGACCCAGCGTGCGGTGTCGAACTTCCCCATCTCCGGTCTTCGTCTTCCGCCCGCCCTGATCGGCGCGATCGCCCGGATCAAGGCGGCCGCCGCGGCGGCCAACGCCTCGCTGGGCGTGCTCGATCCAGATGTTTCGGACGCGATCGTCGCCGCGGCGCGCGAGATCGCCGCCGGCGCGCACGAGGATCAGTTCCCGATCGACGTCTTCCAGACCGGGTCGGGCACCTCGACGAACATGAACGTCAACGAGGTCGTCGCCACCCTCGCCAGCCGCGCCCTGGGGCGGCCGGTGCACCCGAACGACCACGTCAACGCCTCACAGTCCTCCAACGACGTGTTCCCCTCGGCCATCCACGTCGCGGTGGCGGGCGAGCTCGCGTTCTCGCTGACCCCGGCCCTGGCCGCGCTCGGCGACGCGCTGCACCGCAAGGCCGGCGAGTTCGGCCCGATCGTCAAGGCGGGCCGCACGCACCTCATGGACGCCACGCCGGTCACGCTGGGACAGGAGTTCTCCGGGTACGCCGCACAGGTTCGCTACGGCGTCGAGCGCATCGCGTCGGTGCTGCCCCGCGTGGCCGAGCTGCCCCTGGGTGGCACCGCGGTCGGCACCGGCCTCAACACCCCGCCCGGCTTCGCGCCCCGGGTCATCGAGCTGCTGGCCGAGGCGACCGGCCTGCCGCTCACCGAGGCCCGCAACCACTTCGAGGCCCAGGGCGCGCGCGACGCCCTCGTGGAGGCCTCGGGCGTGGTCCGCACCGTCGCCGCCGGCCTGTACAAGATCGCCAACGACATCCGCTGGATGGGCTCGGGTCCCCGCGCCGGCCTGCGCGAGCTGGTCATCCCCGACCTGCAGCCCGGCTCGTCGATCATGCCCGGCAAGGTCAACCCGGTCATCCCCGAGGCGGTACGCCAGGTCGTGGCCCAGGTCATCGGCAACGACGCGACGGTCGCGTTCGCCGGCACCCAGGGCGACTTCGAGCTCAACGTGATGCTGCCGGTGATCGCCCACGACCTGCTGGAGTCGATCCGGCTGCTGAGCAACGTGTCGCGCCTGTTCGCGCAGCGCTGCGTCGCGGACCTGCGCGCCAACGAGGAGGTGCTCGCCGCGTACGCGGCCGGCTCCCCGTCGATCGTCACGCCGCTGAACCGCTACCTGGGCTACGAGGAGGCCGCGGCGGTCGCCAAGCAGGCCCTGGCCCAGGGTCGCACGATCCGCGAGGTCGTGCTGGAGCGCGGCCACGTGGAGCGTGGGACGCTCACCGAGCAGCAGTTGGACGAGGCGCTCGACCTGCTGGGCATGGCACGTTTCCGGGATTCGTCGTGATCTGTGCGCCCCTACTGTTCTTCTCAACGGAGACAACGACGACAGCGAAGCCTTTAAGGGGATACAGATGAGCGACATCGACACCGGCTACGACGGCGGCCAGGACGTGGACTTCGGCCACTACGAGGCCGGTCAGGAGCACGGCGCGCTGGACCAGTTGCACCAGGCCCAGGGTTCGGAGGCGGACTACAACAGCCAGTTCGGGGTGTACGAGCAGGATCACCACGCGGCGGAGTCGACCGACTTCTCGACGGGTCACCACGT